>CAZTZI010000028.1:0-41432 GCA_964618115.1 uncultured Acidimicrobiales bacterium | reverse complement strand
ATCTGGGCGTCCCACTCGGGCCAGTCCGACGGCTGGCTGCGAGCCATGATCGGCCAGGCGTCGGCGGCGGTGTAGCCGTGCAGCAGGAGTCGCCGCTGCTGATCCGAATGGTTCTGGCCCGAGCCGTGCAGCAGCCGGACGTGGTGCAGCGAGATGTCGCCGGGCTGGAGTTCCACCGGCACGACGTCGGCGGGGTCGAACTCGCCGGGCCGAACCCCCCCGACGAAGCGGCCGTTCTGGCTGTGGTCATAGGCGCGGCCGGTATGGGTGCCGGGCACCACCAGCATGCAGCCGCTGGCCTCGGTGCACGGATCGATGGCGATGCCGACCTCGAGGACCGAGTCGTTGGTGTGCGGGTAGTAGCCCCAGTCCGTGTGCCACTCGCCGATCCCCCCACCGCCCGGCTGCTTGGCGTTCAACTTGGAGTGCATCCAGCGGATGTCGTGCCCGATGAGGTCCTCCACGATGTCCAGGATCCCGGGATGCGCCAGCATCTTGGCGAACGTCCCGTGGTTGGTGTGCGGGCTCTTGATCCGGCGGATCAGCGGCGGCCCGTCCGCCAGGTGCGGAGCGTCGTCGAGTTCGATGACGTCGGAGTCCCCGGTCAGTTCGAGGGCCTGGCGGGCGAAGAAGTCGCAGGTGTCCCGCAACTCCGCCAACTCCCCGGCTGTCAGCGCCTCGCGCACGATCAGGTAGCCGTCGCGCTCGTAGGCGTCGATCTGGGTTGCGGTCAGAGCCATGGTGCCTCCCGGTGGTGTCGTCTCCACGATAGGCCAGCGGCCACGGCTGCGGCCACGTCCCGGGTCTCCCGCGGGCAACTCCGCCCGCCGCCGGAGCCGTCAGGGCCGGATCGCCAGGATCACCCCCGTCTCGAGCGTCACAGTGGCCTCGGGAGCCGCGAACACGTTGCTGACGCCGCGGGTGGAGCCCGGCTCCAGGGTCTCGCCTTCCAGGGCCCAGCACAGACCCGTCGTGTGGATCCCGAGTGTCAATAGGGGCGTCATCGGTCGGGGTGTACCACGCGGAGCACTATCTTGACGAGTCGATGCAACCGGACCCGACGAATACGCCGAGCAGGCAATCCAAGACGATCGTCTACGTCGACGGGTTCAACTTCTACTACGGCGCAGTGAAGGGGACCCCACACAAGTGGCTCGACTTCGAGGCGCTGTGCCGACGCCTGCTGCCGAACGACGAGATCGTCAAGATCCGCTACTTCACCGCTCGAATCAGTGCGCAGCCCAACGATCCGCAACAGGTCAATCGCCAGGAGACCTATCTTCGAGCCCTCGCCACCCTGCCCCTCGTTGAGATCCACTACGGACGCTTTGTGACCCGAACCGTTCGGCTGCCGCTGGCGAATCCGCCGAACACGGGACCCCGGACCGTCGAGGTGCGCAGAACCGAGGAGAAAGGCTCCGACGTCAACTTGGCCGCCTACTTGCTTCGGGACGCGTTCCAGAGACAGTGCGATACGGCGGTGGTCATCAGCAACGATTCCGATCTCGCCGAAGCCGTCCGGCTTGCCCGGACTGACGGGAGCGTCAAGGTCGGAGTGGTCAACCCGCACCCGGCCAGGCACCGATCAGCCCGGCTCCAGGGCACATTCTTCAAGCAACTCCGGCGCGGCGTGCTCGCGCAGACCCAGCTGCCGCCCGTCGTGTACGACAGTCGGGGAGCCATACGCAAGCCGAGCAGTTGGTAGAACGCAAGGGCCCGCCGAAGCGGGCCCTGCACCCAGCCACCGAAGCGACCGGGGGAATACCCGCAGAGTATCCCACGCCTGTGACAATCCATCAAGGATGCGGGGCGCCGCCGGCGAAACGGCGCGGAAGTGACCGCTGCTCTACTCAGCTTCGCCCGTCTGGTGTGCGCCGGTACCGGGTCGCCGTCTGCTCACGGGCCGGGTCACGGGCGGATCGCCAGCAGTGCCCCGCTCCGCAGCGTCACTGTCGCCTCCGGTGCATCAAACACGTTGCTGACGCCTCGGCTGGCGCCGGCCTCCAGCGTCTCGCCCGCCAGGGCCCAGCGCAGACCAGTGGTACGGATCCCGGCGGCGGGCCCGCCGTAGGCCAGAAGTGAGACCACTTGGCCCACTGTCCCGCTGATGGTCTCGGCGCGGCGCACGACCCAGAGCCGGGCCGACCCGATGAGAGCGTCGACGCGCAGCGAGGCCAGTTCGTCGCTCGCCAGGGTGGCCACGTTGGCCAAGAGGTGATCGAGGCGCCCGCCGGAACCGCCCACGACGGTGATGCTCCCCGCACCCCTGCTATGGGCTTCGGCAAGGGCCAGGGCCAGGTCGGTGGCATCCTTGTCGACCGGGAAGCGGCGCTGCTCGGCGACCGCGGCAGCCGCTGCCGGCGTGACCGAGTCGAAGTCGCCCACGATCACGTCGGGGAGCACCCCGAGGCCCCGGGCCACGTCGGCGCCCGAGTCGGCCGCCACGACCAACTGCGGGGGCGCCAACTCGCCGAGCAGGTCGGGATCGGGTGGCTCACCCCCGGTGACGACCCAGGCGTGCGGGCTCACGGCGGCGAGGCCGGTCCGGGGGAGCAGGCCGGCGGCCGCGCCGCGGTGGCTACGGCGCACCGACGGCGCTGGCACGTGAGGCGGCTCCCGGGCACACTGTTACTGTCCACTGCGCAGGCGCTCTGAGCCAAATCGGGGGAGGGAATGAAGGCCGTCCAGGTAACCGCTCCAGGCCGGTTGGCGTACGCCGACGTCGCTGATCCCACCGAAGGCTCGACGGGGTTCGAGGCGCTCGTGCGTGTCGAGACCGTGGGCATCTGCGGTACCGACGTGAAGATCCTCTCCGGGGGCATCCCGGTCAGCTACCCGCGGGTCATGGGTCACGAGATGGTTGGCGAGGTGATCGACGGCGGCAACACGGGGATCGCCGCCGGCCAGCGGGTCATGATAGATCCGGCCATCTCCTGCGGCTCGTGCGCGCTCTGCCGGGCGGGCCGGACGAATCTGTGCCTGCACGGCGGGCTGCTGGGACGCGACGCCGACGGGGTCTGGGCCGAACTCGTGACGGCGCCGGCGAACCGGCTGCTCCCGGTGCCGGATCACCTCGGGACCCAGGCGGCGGCGATGGTTCAGGTGGCCGGCACGTGCGTGCACGCCCAGCGGGCCGCGCCGATCTTCCCCGGAGACACCGCCCTCGTCATCGGTCTGGGCGTGAGCGGCCTCATCTTCACCCAGTTGCTGCGGGCGGCGGCAGCGCCGGCCTGCCCTACTACCAGCTCTACTTCAAGGAGCTGACCGTCCGGAACCCCCGCGCCGCCATCGCCGACGACTACGCCCGCGCCATCGAGCTCGCCGCCTCCGGGGTGCTCGACCTCGAGCCGATCGTCAGCGACCGGGTCGGTCTGTCCGACGTCTCCCACGCCTTCGAGCGAGTGCAGAGCCCTGACTCGCTGAAGGTGTTGATGCCCGTCGGCTGACGCCGGCGGGTAAAGACCGGACGGGATTCCTCGACGTGCCACGCATCCGGATCGATCGGGAGGGAACCGGACCGCCGCTCGTACTGGTCCACTCGTTGCTGACCGATGCCCGCGCCTTCGACCCTGTCGCGCCGCGACTGGGCGGCCGATTCGAACTCCACCGGGTCTGGCTACCGGGCTTCGGCGCCTCCGAGCCGCTCTCCGGTCCCTCGCCGACGCTGTTCGACATCTCCGAGGCCCTCGCCGAGGCGCTGGAGGCCGCCGGCCTCACCGGTCCCGAGGTGGCGGTGCTGGGCAACGGCTTCGGGAGCTTCGTGTGCGTGGCGCTCGCCGCAACCGGCGGCGACCGGTTCGGTCCCCTGGTCGTGGCGAACGGCGGTGCCGCCTTCTCCGAGCCGCGCCGCGCCGCATTCACGACCATGAGCGACCTGGTGAGCGACTCGGGCATGGAGGCCGTCGTGGAGACGGCGGTGGGCCGCATCTTCACCGCCGAGTACCTCCAGGCGCATCCCGAGGCCGTGGCGGAACGCCGCGGCGTGCTCCTGGAGATCGACCCGGGCTCGTTCGCCGCCTCCTGCCGGGCGCTGCGCGACATGGACCTGCGACCGCGGCTCGGCGCCATCGGGAACCCGACCCTGGTGATCGCAGGCGGCGCCGACGCCACCACCCCGCCGGAAATGGGCGACGAACTGGCCGCCGGCCTGCGGGACGCCGAGTTCGTCGTACTGGAGAACTGCGGGCACTGCCCCCCGCTGGAGAGCCCCACGGCGTTCTGCGAGGCCGTCGAGGACTTTCTGGCAAAACAGGCGACGACCTGAGGCGAGGAAGCCGGGAGTCGCCGGGCGCCGGACCCCGGCGGAGTGGACCGTACTGGACTTGAACCAGTGACCTCTCGCGTGTGAAGCGAGCGCTCTACCAGTCTGAGCTAACGGTCCGGGAGATGCAGGATTCTACGGCCGTGCACCCGCACGAGCCACCCCGTAGTGGTGATCCACGATCTCGGGGTAGCTGCGGGCGAAGTAGTTCCAGAGCTGCTCGCCGTAAGTGGCCGGCCGGTGGTCGCTGGCCATGTCCCCCACGCCCGCCTGCAGTTCCTCCCTGCGGGCCATGAAGCCGGCGTTGGCATGGTGGGCGCTGGCGGCCACCGCCTCGGCGAAGCGGGCATCCAGCGGGAGCGGATCCAGGGACGCCTCCAGCGACGGGCCGTAGAAGTGGCCGCTGGCATAGCGCTCCGCCGTCGAGATCACCCGGTGGGGCGTGGCCACGAGGTAGTTGCCGGTCATGGCCTGCAGGCTCTCGCCGAGGTTGACCACCAGCGAGCCCGGCACGAGTGGCACGTCGATCCACTGGCCGGCGGGGTTCTGCACCTGCAGCCCGGGCGTCCCGCCCGTCGACAGGATCGTGAGGAACCCGGTGTCGTGATGGGCGTTCACCCCGGCCGCGCCGGGCGGCGTGGCCGGGTAGCGGATGAACTTCGTGAGCGACATGGGCTCGTCGCCGATGAACCGGCGCAGATGCTCCGGCGGCAGTCCCAGGCCGCTCCAGAGAGCTCCCAGCAGCCGCGCGGCGAGCGCGCCGAGGGCCGCGGACCAGCGGTTGCTGAGGGCCTCGTGGCCGGCGAGCACATCGGCGGGGAGCCACTGGTTGGGCCCCAGCAGCCGCAGGTAGTCGGGCTCTACGTCTCGGCTGCGGGCCGGCCACTCGGACCAGCAGTCGATCTGCTCACGGATGTCGGGGCGGTTGTTGGTGTATTCCGTCCCGACCGGCTCCCAGCCCCTGAAGTGGCGCGACGCCCGCTTGTCGATCAGCCGCTTGGCGTGTTCGGGGAGGCTGAAGAAGCGGCGCATCATCTCGAAGGCGGCGCCGTGCAGATCCTCGTCGACGCCGTGGTTGACGACGAGGACGAAGCCGACCTGGTGGCAGGCCGTCGTCAGTTCTTCGGCGAGCGCGCGAGGCGGCGGGCCGCCGGTGGCGAGGGGCGCCACGTCGATTACCGGGATGCTCTCGAACGCCGCCGCGGTCATCACACGAGTCTAGGGATCAGGAGGGTCGGGCGCCCTCGAATTCCTCCATGAGCGCCAGCGCCAGGCGTTCCAGTCCGGCCACGCGGCTGCCCTTGACGAGCACCGCATCGCCCTGGCTCAGCGGTCCGAGCGCGGCGAGTGCCTCCGCGGCATCGGCCAACGGCGGTGTGCCGTAGGCCGCCTCGTTCACCGCCAGGAGTTCGATTCCCAGCGCGGCGGCCAGGTCGGCGACCCCGGCATGCTCGGCTGCGTGGCGGTCGCCCAACTCGGCCATCACGCCCAGGACGGCCACGCGCCGCCGCGCCGGGGTGGCCGCCAGGGAGTGGAGTGCCGCGGCCACCGACGCGGGATTGGCGTTGTAGGCGTCGTTGATGATCAGCGCGCCGGTGGCGCTGGTGCCGACCGCCATCCGCCACGGGGACAGCTCGGCCCGACCCAGGCCGGCCACGACGGCCTCGATGCTCACCCCCAGGACCAGGGCCGCCGCCGCCGCCCCCAGGGCGTTGTGCGCGTTGTGCAGGCCGGCGGCCCGCAGCCGCACCGGCGCCCGGCCCCACGGCGTCACCATCACGAAGGAGGGCCGGAGCGCGCCGTCGAGGGTGGGGTCCGCTGCCCGCACGTCGCCGGCACCGAACCCGTAGCCGACGACCTGCGCCCCGGTCCGGGCCGACATGGCCGCCACCCGGCCGTCATCGGCGTTGAGTACCGCGGTGCCGGTCTCCGGGAGGGCGGCCACCAGGTCGGATTTCTCGCTTGCGACGGCCTCGAGGGTGCCGAAGGCCTCGGTGTGGGCGGCGCTCACGGCGGTGACCACCGCCATGTGCGGCCGGGCGAGCGCCGCCAGGTCGGCGATCTCGCCGGGCGCGTTGGTGCCGATCTCCGCGACCAGCGCCCGCTCGGTTCCCGCGGCGCCCAGCAGCGTGAGCGGCACACCGATGCTGTTGTTGAACGACGCCGGGCTGGCGCGCACCGGCCCGGCGACGCCGAGCGCCGCGGCCAGCAGGTCCTTCGTGGACGTCTTGCCGACCGAGCCGGTGATGCCCACCACCGTCCCGGTGAAGCGGTCCCGTGCCGCGGCGCCGAGCTGCCGCAGCGCCACGGCGGTGTCGGCAACGACGACCAGCGGCACCGCCGGCGCCCCCAGCCCGTCCAGGCGGTCCCGCCGCGCCAGGCAGGCGGCGGCGCCCGCCGCCACCGCGTTGCCGACGAAGTCGTGGCCGTCGCGCCCGGCCACCAGCGGGACGAACAGCTCGCCGGGCGCCAAGCGTCGCGAATCGGCGCTGACGCCGTCGACGGTCGCCTCGGCTCCGCGTGGCCCGCCGCCGCGTAAGCCGCGGTCGAGCAGTTCACCGCCGACAATGGCGGCAATCTCCGACAGGGCGAACTTCACCGCAGGATCACCCGAGCAGGCGTTCGGCCAAGACAAGGTTCCCTACTGGGCGAGCCTGTGTCTCGTCGTGCTCCCATGACTTCATTCTTGCTTTCGGGCTCAGGAGCTTCCACCGAACCCAGGACGAGTCGCCGCCCTCGTCCGAGTTCTCTGTGGCGTGTCCATAGAAGCCGCATCAAGACTCCCCGCGCCCGGTGACGAGGCCCTGCCGAGCCCGGCTCGCGCCCCGCAGGCGGCGCTTCGGTACCCCAGGGACGTTGCTTGGGGACCTAGCGTAGAGAGCAATGACCGAGCGCATCCGGCTGGTCGTCCTGTACGGCGGCCGGTCGGCCGAACACGAGGTCTCACGGGTCTCGGGCCGCTACGTGGCCGCCTGCGCCCGCGCCGCGGGGCTCGACGTTGATCTCGTCGGCATCACCCGCGACGGCCGCTGGGTGCGGCCACCGGCTGTGGCCCTGGAACACGGCGCCGGCGGCGCCCTGCCCGCCCTGGACGACGATCTCCCGACGGTGCAGGTGGACCGGGCGCTGGAACAGCAGGCCGATGGGTTGCTTGTGGTCTTCCCCGTTCTGCACGGACCCTTCGGCGAGGACGGCACCGTGCAGGGCCTCTGCGAGATGGCCGGCGTGCCCTACGTGGGGCCCGGCGTTCTGTCCAGCGCGGTGTGCATGGACAAGCCGGTCTCCAAGCGCCTGTTGCAGGACGCGGGATTGCCCGTGGCCCGCCACGTCGAGCTCCGCAGCAGCGACGTGACCGCGGAGACCCCGGCCGCACTGCTCGGCGAACTGGGCAGCCCGGTGTTCGTGAAGCCGGCCAACATGGGCTCCTCGATCGGCATCTCCAAGGCCGTCGGTGCGGGGCAAGTCGCCGAGGCGCTGGCGCTCGCCGCCGCCTACGACGATCGGCTGATCGTCGAGGAGTTCGTGGCCGGGCGGGAGATTGAGGTGTCCGTGCTGGGCAACGAGGCGCTGCGAGCCTCGCTTCCCGGCGAGATAGTGCCCGGCGGCGAGTTCTACGACTACGCCGACAAGTACCTCAATGAGACGGCCGAGTTGCATGCCCCGGCGGACCTCCCCGCAGAGGTCGGCGAGGAGGTGCAGAACCTCGCGGTGGCCGCCGCCCGCGCGCTGCACGTGGAGGGCCTCGCCAGGGTGGACTTCCTCTACGACGAGGCGGCGTCACCACAGCGGCGCCCCGTCGTCAGCGAGATCAACACCATGCCGGGGTTCACCCCCATCTCCATGTACCCCCGCCTCTGGGCCGTGTCGGGCCTGGACGGCCCGGCGCTCATCGCCGAGTTGGTCCGCCTGGCCCTCGACCGCCACCACCGCCGCGCCGCCATGGCCGCAGTCGGCGGCCACCGAACGATCAACCGCGACCCCTGAGCCCGGGATCCGCCGACGGGTCCCGGGCGCGGCGACGTGTCGAGGATTCTGTTACGGTCCGGGGCCTGTCGTCCGCGGCGGGCCGCCGCCGAGAAAGGGAGACGCTCATGTCGATGACGCCGCGGGCCGCGCAAGGCCCCCCCCCCCGCTGTTTAGGTCCTAGCCGCCGCCCGCGCGGCCCGGCGGCGCTGCTCGCCGGCGCCGCTGTGGCCGCCGCGCTGCTGGTCGCCTCCCCCGCCGCCGCCCAGCAGCCCGAATCCGAGGACCCCGCCGCCACGGCGGTGCGCATCGCCGCCCGCGAACTCGCCGACGGCCGCGTCGAGTTCGCCCTCCAACAACGCCAGGGCGACTCCTGGGGACAGCGGCAACTCCCCCGCAGCCGGTTCTTCCCCACCGACGCCGACACCGGCCGCTGGCTCGCCAGCAGCCCACTGGAGGTGAGCGGCGCCACGGTGCGCATCGCCGCCCGCGAACACGCCGACGGCCGCATAGAGTTCGCCCTCCAGCAACGAGACGGCGACTCTTGGGGGCAGCGGCAACTGCCCCGCGTCCGGTTCTTCCCCACTGCCGCGGCGGTGGGCCGCTGGCTCGCCAGCAGCCCCCTCGAAATCGACCCGCCCGCGGCCGCCGAGCGCTACACCGCCGTCGCCGTCGGCTCCGTCGAGGTTCCCGCTGGAGACATCACGCTCGAGGTTGGATTTCACTGCGCGTTGGACGCCGACGGCGCCATCGCATGCTGGGCCGGTGAGTACTACGACTACAACGCTGGCGAGTGGGTGGAGGTGCCGGTGGAGGTGCCCCCGCCCGGCGGCGGCCACACCGCCATCGCACTAGACAGCTCTTCATACGCCGGCAGGGGGTGCGCGTTGGACGCCGACGGCGCCATCGCATGCTGGGGCGACAAGTGGAGGGACTGGGACCACGACGCTGACGAGTGGGTGGAGGCGCCCCCGCCCGACGGCGGCGGCCACACCGCCATCGCACTAGGCGCCGACAGGGGGTGCGCGCTCGACGCCGACGGCGCCATCACCTGCTGGGGCGGCGCGCAGCGGCGGGGCGACAAGTGGGGGTACTACGACTACGATGGCGAGTTGGTGGAGGTGCCCGCCGGCGGCGGCCACACCGCCATCGCACTAGGCGGCTCTTCCCACCAACCGTATACGCAGAACTCGGGCCCGGATCAGCGGGGCTGCGCGTTGGACGCCGACGGCGCCATCGCATGCTGGGGCGACAAGTGGGGGGACCACGACGCTGGCGAGTTGGTGGAGGTGCCCCCGCCCGACGGCGGCGGCCACACCGCAATCGCACTAGGCGTCAGCGGGCAGGGGTGCGCGTTGGACGCCGACGGCGCCATCACCTGCTGGAGCGACGACAGGTCGGGGTACTTCTAGTCCTGGGGCTGGCGGCCCATTTTTTGCGGCGAGCCTGTCTGCGCTGGTTGAATCGTCCTGGGTTTCTCGGCGGTGGCCGCGGGCCGCCAGCGGGCGGCGCGTGACCGGCCACGGTGGGGCGCGGCTGCTGCCGGCGCGGTACTTCGCCGTGCTGGGCGGCGGGGTGCGGGTGATGGCGCGGGGCGTCGCCGGGGGCAGTTTGGAGTTCGGCGTGCAGCAGCGCGCGGCCGGCGGCGGCTGGGGCGGGGCGCTGCTGCCCGAGCGGAACCTGCTGGGTGCCGCCGCGGCTCCAGGGGTCTGGCGGGTGACCGCGCCGCCGCCGGTGTGCCTTGGCGGCGGGGCCGCGGAGGTCCCTCCCCTCCGGACGTCGGATCGCACAAAATGTCCTCGACAATTCAGATAATAATATCTCGACAAATCATCTAATAAATCCTCGTCAATATGCCTAATTCCCTTCTCGGAGGGTAGGATCCGATCGTGGACGATCTCTACCCCAGAATTGTCGCAAGCCTGCTGGCAGAAGAACTGCTGCCCAACTTCCCGGCGATCTTCCTGGTCGGGCCCCGTGGCACCGGGAAGTCGACCACCGCAGGCCGGCTCGGCGACACAGTGATCGACCTGTCTGAGCCAGGCCCGAGGCAGGCCGCGCTGGATGATCCCGACGGGGTGCTCGCCGCCGCCTCGGGGACTGTCGTCATCGACGAGTGGCAGGAGGCGCCGGAGATCCTGACGGCGGTGAAGCGGGCGGTCGACGCCGACCGGGCACGCAAGCCGGGGCGCTTCATCGTGACCGGATCGGCTCGCGCGGCTCTCGGAGGTAAGACCTGGCCCGGCACAGGCCGGCTGATCCGGGTCCGGATGTACGGCCTCACCCAGTCCGAACTGGCGCACGACGATGCCTACAACCCCGTCGACGCCTGGTTCGCGGACAGGGTGCCCACCTTCGCCGCTTCGCAGGTGAGCCGCGCCGGCTACATCGACCGGATTGTGGCGGGCAGATTCCCCGCGGCGCTGCGGCACTCGGGGCGGAACCTGTCCCGCTGGTTCGATGCCTACTCCGAGCAACTCACCGAACGCGACGCCCCACAGATAACGGGCTCCCACCCCAGAGCACGACTGCTGCGCGGCGTACTGCGCTCGTGCGCGGCCCGCACCGGCCGGGAACTCAACAAGGAGGCGGTGGCGCGAGACGCCGACGTGTCCCGCGCGACGGCCGACAGCCATGTGAGGCTGCTGGAGGACCTGTCGGTCGTGGTCCTGCTGCCCGCGTGGCACAGCAACCGTGTCCGCCGGCTCGCTCGCTCGCCGCGGATCCATCTCACTGACCCTGGTCTCGCCGCCCACCTGCTGAACGCCGACACCGAGACCCTGACCCGCGACGGCATGCTGGCCGGTCAGCTCTTCGAGACCTTCGTCGCCACCGAACTGCTGGCCCATGTCGAGACCGCCTCCGCGGCAACCGGCCTGTTCCACTACCGCAACCGCGACGGGCGCGAGATCGATTTCCTGCTCGAACGCCGCGGGCGCGTCGTCGCCCTCGAGGTCAAGTCGGCTACGAGCGTCGGTCGGGACGACGCCCGGCACCTCCTGTGGCTGCGCGACCGCCTCGGCGCGGCATTCCACTACGGGGCCGTGCTCTACAGCGGGCAACTCCCCTACCGGATCGGCGACCACGTCTGGGCGCTACCCATCAGCACCCTCTGGCAACCGCCGACCGGAACACCTGTCCCATCAAGCGAAGGGGGTCGGCTGCTCGACGATCTGCCCGATCGCGACGAACACGCCGCCTATGTCCGGTCACTGGCCGACGATCCCGACCTCGGCACCACGTGACCCGGGCGGTCCTCGAGGGCCATCTCGTCCGCTACGTGCTGACTGACGAGAAGCACGAAGAGACCGACTATCAGCGGCTACGGTCGCCCGCCGTGGCGTAGAATTGTCCCTGTGAGAGATGCGTCGACCGCTCCTGTGGGCGCTCAGACATTTGGCATCGAGACCACCGACGGCGCCGGAATCGAAGACGGAGCGATGGTGCCGGGGGAGTTCTGGCACATGTTCTGGAACGGCGACCCGGCGACGCTCCGCCTGCCTCGGGATGCCGAACATGTGGCGATCCGGTTGATCTGCTCGCACAAGACCACATTGCCGATCATGGCTTGGGCATTGTGCAACCTTCCCACCGACGCGCTCCTGGCCGCCGCCGCCGGGCGGAACCCACCGACCGAGGCGACCCGGGCCACGATCCTCAACATGGTGGCCGCTCGCAGAGAGGGCCGAGTGCTCGACCCGGGATGACCCACCCCGGCGCCTCGTTGGCGGAGTTCGAATCGGTGATCGCCCCCGCCACCCGCGCCGTGTGGCCGCTCGTGGCAGGCAGCGCTCCACCGGGCGGCTTGTTGATGGGCGGAACGGCACTGGCGGTGCATCTCCGTCACCGGATTAGCCGAGACCTCGACGTGTTCAGTGTTGAGCCCTTCGAGCACGGCGAGATCGAGGAACGCCTCCGGTCAACCGGAGCATTGGTCGAGCGGCGGTCCTCAGGGGGCGCCTCCTTGGACTGTGTCGTTGACGGTGTCCTCGTGCAGTTCGTGTACGCGCCGGATCAGCAGGTTCTGCGAGAACCGACCGAACTGGCGGGGATGCGCATCGGCTCACAGGCCGACCTGTGCGCCACAAAACTCCGCGCGATCGGCGGACGAGCCGAATTGCGCGACTACTTCGACCTGATGTGCCTCGAGACGCTGGGCGAGCTGAACCTCACCGACGGATTCGCGCTCTATCTGGCTCGATATGGGCTGGAGTCCGACCACGTCTCTGTCCGGCACATTCTGGAGGCCCTCGGCTATCTGGACGACGTGGCGGACGACCCGTACTTGGAACGGAGTGTCGGCAAGGACGTCAGGGACGCAGTGACCTCGTACTGGAGGCGACGGCAGCCCGAACTGCTGAGCAACCTCTTCAGTTGAGCCGCGCGCCGCGGCGCGCGCACAGTCCGTTGGCGCAGGCCTCAGCCGAGGAGGGCTGAGCGGAGGAAGCGGAGGAGTTCTCGGCGGCGCACGACGGTGTCGCGCAGGGTGGGCTCGACGCCGACGGCGCGCAATACCTCCACCTCGGTGGCCACGCCCATCACCGTCGAGTAGGTGGAGACCAGCAGCAGCCGCGCGTCGCAGCGGCGGATCGCCCCCGACTCCATGCCGGCCTCGAGGAAGGACCGGGCGCGATCCACCAGCGGCTCGAAGCCGGCGCGCACCCGGTCGATCCACGGCGGACCCAAGCGGGTGACCTCGCGCAGCAGCCCCAGCATCTCGGGCCGCTGTACGGCGAGGCGGAACACGGCCCGCACGACCGCCTCCACGCCCGCCCAGACGTCCGGTGCCCCGGCGACCTCCGGAGGTGCGAGATCGGCCTGCCGGGGGGCGTGATCGCGATCTGCGCTCTCCGTCGGCAGCGGCACCGCCCCCGCGGGTGCGGCCTCGGTGGCCGCCAGCAGCGCTGCGGTCAGATCGGCGACTGTACCGTCGATGACCGCCTCCATGAGGGCGTCCTTGGAGCCGAAGTAGTAGAGGACGGTTTGCTTGCGTATACCGCTGTCGCGGGCGATCGAGTCCAGCGACACGGCGTCGTAACCGCGCCCGCCGAAGGACACCAGCGCCGCCTCGAGGATGCGGTCCCGGGTATCCATCGATCGCCAGCCTAGTTCTGTCGGGACTTCTCTACCATCTGGTAGGGCAACGAGGCCCAACCGGTCGCTCCGAACTCCTTACCGCGTGGTAGATGCCTCTACCACATGGTAGAAAAGGAGGGTGATCCCCGAGGCACTGGCCGGAAAGCGCATCGCCCTCACCGGCGCCACCGGGTTCCTGGGCACAGCGCTCGTGGAGAAGCTGCTGCGGTCGGTTCCCGAGTGCGAACTCGTTCTCCTGGTGCGGCCCGGGCGCCGAGGGCCGGCAGAACGGATCCGGCGCGAGGTGCTGCGGAACGACGCCTTCGATCGCCTCCGGGCAGACCTCGGGAGCGACGGCTTCGGTACCGAGACCAGCCAGCGCCTGCAAGCCGTCGCAGCCGATGTGAGCCTCGAGGGGCTGGGGTGTGACCCCGAGGGCCGGGACCTCCTGGCGGGCTGCGACATCGTCATCCACGCGGCCGCGGCCGTGGCCTTCGACAACCCCTTCGACCTCGCCGTGGAGACCAACCTGCTGGGGCCGATCCGCCTCGTGGAGCTGCTGGCCGACCTCGGCACGACACCCCACCTGGTCTCGGTCTCCACGGCGTATGTGGCGGGCAACCGCCGGGGCTTCGCCCCCGAGGAACTCCTCTCCGAGAGCCACTTCGCCGTGTCCGTGGACTGGCGGGCCGAGGCGGCCTCTGTGCAGCGCAGCCGCGACTCCGTCGAGGACGAGAGCCGCACACCCGATCGCCTCGACGAGTTCGCCAAGGAGGCGGCCGCCGAACTCGGTGCCGCCGGCACGGCGGCCCTCAGCGCCAAGCGCGAACAGATTCGCCAGCGCTGGGTACGCACCCGCCTGGTGGACGTGGGTCGGGCTCGGTCGGCCTCCCTCGGCTTTCCCGATTCGTACGGTCTCACCAAGGCCCTTGCCGAGGCAGCCCTCACCGAGACGCGCGGCAGCATCCCGCTGACGATCGTGCGGCCGTCGATCATCGAGTCGGCACTGGCCGAGCCGTACCCCGGCTGGATCCGCGGGTTCCGCATGGCCGAACCCATCATCATCTCCTACGCACGGGGGCTGCTGCAGGACTTCCCCGGTACACCTGAGGGCACCCTTGACGTGATCCCCGTCGATCAGGTCGTCGCCGCCGTCTGTGCCGTCGCGGCGGACGGCCCCGCTCCGGACGGACGGCCGGCCGTGGTACAGGTGGCGTCCGGTGCGGTCAATCCGTTCCGCTTCGCGGATCTTCATGACTGGTCGCACGCCTGGTTCTGCGAACACCCCATCTACGACGAACGGAACCAGCCGATCAGCCCGCCGCGCTGGTCGTATCCCAGCCGCAAGCGTGTCCAGAGCCAGTTGGACCGAGCCAGGCGCACCTTGGCCGTGGGCGAGAAGGTGCTGAGTGCCCTGCCCGTGCGGGGCGAGAAGGCCGGCATCGCCGCGGAATTCGCCGAGAAGCGCGCCCTGGTCGAGCGGGCGCTGAGCTACGTCGACCTCTACAGCGGGTACGTGGAGTGCCAGGCCACGTTCGGGATCGACCGACTCCTGGCTCTGCGAGAGTCGCTGACATCCGAGGATCGGCAGAACTTCGACTTCGACCCGCGTCCCATCGACTGGCACCGTTACCTGACGGACATCCACCTGCCGTCCGTCATCGCCCAGGGGCGGCTGAAGACCGTTCCCAATACCCGCACCGGAGCGGACCGCGACACCCGGCGGCGGGCGCAGGTGCTGTCGCCCGAGCGCCACATGGCCGCCTTCGACCTGGAGAACACCCTCGTGGCGTCCAACGTGGTGGCCTCGTGGGGTTGGCTGGCCACCAAGCGGATGCCGGCCGCCGAGCGGGCCCGCCTGGTGGCGCGCACCCTGGCCGAGGCGCCGAAGCTGCTGGACCTGGACCGCCACGATCGCAGCGACTTCCTGCGCTACTTCTACCGCCGCTTCGCCGGGGCGCCCGTCGATCAGGTGGCCGGCGACAGCTTCGAGATGTTCAGCGACCTGCTGCTGCGGCAGTCGTTCCCGGCCGCCATCCGCCGGGTGCGCCACCACCGGGCGCTGGGCCACCGCACCGTGCTGATCACCGGGGCGCTGGACTTCGTGATCGCCCCGTTCGCCCCGCTGTTCGACGACATCGTCTGCGCCTCGCTGACGCGCACCCGCAGCGGGAGCGCCTACACCGGCCAGCTCGCCACCGTGCCGCCCACCGGCGAGAGCCGCGCCGAGGCGCTGCTGGACTACGCCGACCGCGAGGGGATCTCGCTGGCCGAGTCGGTGGCGTACGCCGACTCCACCAGCGACCTGCCCATGCTGGAGGCGGTGGGGTTCCCGGTGGCGGTGAACCCCGAGACCAAGCTGGCGATCCTGGCCCGGCGCCGCGGCTGGCTCATCGAGAACTTCCGCCAGGCCCCCGGCGGGCCCCGCAAGCTACTGCCCCTGGCCGAGCCGGTCGTGCGACGATGAGCGGCCGATGAATCCCCGCACCGCATCGCCGACACCCCGGCCGGGCTTCGTCCTGGAGGTGGAGCGGTCGACGCCGCCGATCCTGTTCCACCACGGCGAGGGGTTCCGCCTCGAGCGCCTGCCGGCGGGACGCTCACGGGTGATCTACCCGCCCAGCCCGCTGGAGGGCCTGCCGGACCCGGCCGGCGCCATCCGCCACGCCCTGGAGCATCCGATCGACAGCGAGCCGCTGCCCGCGCTGCTGCGCCCCGGCATGAAGCTGACGATCGCCTTCGACGACATCTCGCTGCCGCTGCCCCCGATGCAGCGCCCCGACGTGCGCCAGCAGGTCATCGAGACGGTGCTGGACATGGCCGCCGCCGCCGGCGTGGACGACGTGCACATCGTCGCCGCCTTGGCGCTGCACCGCCGCATGACCGAGGCGGAACTGCGCCACGCGGTGGGTGACCGTGTGTACGACGCCTTCGCCCCGTCCCGGCGGCTCTACAACCACGACGCCGAGGATCCCGACGGCATGGTGGTTCTCGGCGTGACCGACCACGGCGAGGAGGTGCAGATCAGCCGGCGCGCCGCCGAGAGCGACCTGGTGGTCTACGTGAACATCAACATCGTCGCCATGGACGGTGGCTGGAAGAGCACCGCAACCGGGCTGTCGGGCTACCGGGGCCTGCGCCACCACCACAACGTGGCCACGATGCTGAAGTCCCGGTCGTTCATGGACCAGCGCCGCTCCGAACTCCACCACTCGAACTGGCGCCAGGGCGCGGTGCTGCGCGATTCCGGTCCCCGGATTTTCCAGATCGAGACCACGATCAACAACAACAGCTTCGGCACCAGCGGGTCACTGTCGATGCTGCAGAAGCGGGAGTGGGAGTGGTCGGCGCGGGACCGGGCCACGTTCCTGGCCATGCAGGGCGGGCTGCAGGTGATGTCACCGGCGGCCCGGCGGCGGGCCTTCCAGTCCTGGCGGGCGCCGTACGCCATCACCTCGGTGCAGGCCGGCGAGGTGGAGGCCGTCCACAAGGTCACCACCGAGAACGTCTACCGCCAGCAGCTCGTGGCCGTCGAGGGCCAGACCGACGTGCTGACCATGGGGCTGCCGTACATCTGCCCCTACAACGTCAACTCCATCATGAACCCCATCCTGGTGATGTGCCTGGGTCTGGGGTACTTCTTCAACCTGTACCGGGGACGGCCGCTGGTGCGCCCCGGCGGGGTGGTCATCATGACCCACCCCACGCCGTGGGAGTTCCACCCGGTGCACCACCCCAGCTACATCGACTTCTTCGAGCAGGTGCTGGCCGACACCACCGACCCCGCCGAGATCGAAGCCCGCTACGAGCTGCAATACGCCACCGACGAGTGGTACCGCCACCTCTACCGCACCTCCTATGCGTACCACGGGGTGCATCCCTTCTACATGTGGTACTGGGGTGCCCACGCGCTGAGTTACCTGGGGCGGGTCATCATCGTGGGCGGCGACCGGGCCGCGGTGCGGCGCATGGGATTCGCCCCCGCCTCCAGCCTCAGCGACGCCTTCGAGATCGCCGGCGACGTGGTGGGCGGCCGGCCCACCGTCACGCACCTGCACCTGCCGCCCTTCGTGATGGCGGACGTCTCGTGAGGCGCAACCCGGTACCCGGCCTGATGCGCGATCTGGACTTCCCCTGGCGCCCCCCGACCGCGCCGCTGTCGGCGCCGCCGGCGCAGGCCCCACCCCGCCTGGAGGCCGACTTCGACACCGACTGGGCGCGCCGCTGGCCGGCCCGCATGGCGCGCGCCTCGGTGATCGAGCTCCTGTGGCGGCCGGTGGTGGCGGCAGCCGCCCAGCCCAGGAGGCTCGGCATCGACCGCCTGGCCGCTCTGGACGGCGAGCCGGTCATCTTCGCCGCCAACCACCACAGCCACCTCGACACCCCGCTGCTGATGACCTCGATCCCCGAGCCCTGGCGCCACACCCTGATCGTGGCTGCGGCGGCGGACTACTTCTTCCCGACCCGCCCCAAGGGGGTCGCCTCGGCGCTGTTCATGGGGGCCGTGCCGGTGGAGCGGGCCCGGGTGGGCCGCGACTCGGCGCAGGAGGTGGCGGCCCTGGTGCGGCGCGGCTGGAGCCTGCTGCTGTACCCCGAAGGGGGGCGCAGCACCGACGGCTGGGGCCAGCCGTTCCGGGGCGGCGCCGCCTACCTGGCGCACCGCTGCGACGTGCCGGTCGTGCCGGTGTACCTGGCCGGCACCCGCAAGGTGCTGCCGAAGGGGCGGCTGGTGCCGACCCCCGGCCGGACACTCGTGGTCTTCGGCGATCCGGTGCGCCCCGACCCCAGCGAGCGCATCCGCACGCTCGGCGGGCGCATCGAGGGCGCCGTGGCCGCGCTGGCCGACGAGGTCACCACCGACTGGTGGCAGGCCCGCCGGCGGGTGCACACCGGAAAGACCCCGTCGCTGACCGGCCCCGACGCCGCATCCTGGCGCCGCGCCTGGGCGCTGTCGCACCGCAGCAAGCCACGGACCCGCCGCTGGCCCCGCTGAGCCGGCCGGCTCGGTCGGATCGGCGGCCGGTGGGGCCGGGCCGCGCGGGCGGTAGAAACGAAGCGAACTCCCGTCCCGAGAGGTACCCGCCATGGCCGTCCACGCCAGCACACCCATCTCCCTGATCGAGGCCGCCTACGGGCGCCTGGCCGCGGCGGTCCGCTCGGCCCGGAACCGTGCCGGCCATCCGCTGACGGCGGCGGAGAAGATCCTCATCGGCCATCTCGACGACCCGTCCGGGCCGCTCCCCGAGCGCGGGCGCAGCTACGTGGACTTCCGACCCGACCGTGTGGCGATGCAGGACGCCACCGCCCAGATGGCCTGGCTGCAGTTCATGACCGCCGGATTGGCCGAGGTGGCCGTGCCGACGACGGTGCACTGCGATCATCTGATCCAGGCCCGGGTGGACGCGCGGCGCGACCTTCTGGCCGCCCTGGAGAACCACGACGAGGTGTACGACTTCCTGGAGTCGGTGAGCGCCCGCTACGGCGCCGGGTTCTGGAAGCCGGGCTCGGGGATCATCCACCAGGTCGTGCTGGAGAACTACGCCTTCCCCGGCGGGATGATGATCGGCACCGACAGCCACACCCCCAACGCCGGCGGGCTGGGCATGGTGGCCGTCGGAGTGGGCGGCGCCGACGCCGTGGACGTCATGACCGGGTTCGGTTGGAACGTGCGCTGGCCCAAGTTCATCGGCGTGCGCCTCACCGGGCGCCTCTCGGGCTGGTCGGCACCCAAGGACGTGATCCTGAAGGTTGCCGACCTGCTGACCGTGGCCGGCGGCACCGGGGCCATCGTGGAGTACTTCGGCCCCGGCGCCGAGACGATCTCCGCCACCGGCAAGGCCACGATCTGCAACATGGGCGCGGAGATCGGCGCCACCACCTCGCTGTTCGCCTACGACGAGTCGATGGCCCGCTACCTCAAGGCCACCGGCCGCGAGCAGGTGGCCGCGGCGGCCGACGCCGTCGCCGAGCACCTGCGTCCCGACGACGGCGTGCTCGCCGACCCCGAGGGTTGCTACGACTCGGTGATCGAGATCGACCTCTCCTCCCTGGCGCCGCACATCAACGGTCCGCACTCCCCCGACCGGGCCCGGCCGGTGTCCGATCTGGGCGCCGAGGCGGAGGCCGAGGGCTGGCCGATGGAGATCTCGGCGGCGCTGGTGGGCTCGTGCACCAACTCCTCCTACGAGGACATCACCCGGGCGGCCAGCATCGTCTCCGGGGCGGTGGCACATGGGTTGAAGGTGCAGGCGCCGCTGCTGGTCACGCCGGGGTCGGAACAGATCCGCGCCACCATCGCCCGCGACGGGCTGCTGGGGATCTTCGAGGAGGCGGGCGCCACCGTGCTGGCCAACGCCTGCGGACCGTGTATCGGCCAGTGGTCGCGCAGCGACGTGGCCGAGGGCGACGTCAACGTGATCGTCACCAGCTACAACCGCAACTTCCCCAAGCGCAACGACGGCCTGGCCTCCACGCTGGCCTTCGTCACCTCACCGGAGGTGGTGGTGGCCCTGGCGCTGGCCGGCCGGGTGGACTTCGACCCGCTCACCGGGACGCTGCGCAACGACGACGGCACCGAGGTGCGCCTGCCCGAGCCGATCGGCACGGAGCTGCCGCCCGACGGCTTCGACCCCGGCGAGGCGGGCTTCGTGGCGCCGCCGCCGGAGGCGGAGCGGGCCGCCATCGAGGTGCGCATCTCGCCCACCAGCAGGCGCCTGCAGGAGTTGCAGCCGTTCGCCGCCTGGGACGGGCGCGACTACGAGAACCTGCCGGTGCTGGTGAAGGCGGCAGGCAAGTGCACCACCGACCACATCTCCGCCGCCGGGCCGTGGCTGCGCTACCGGGGCCACCTCGAGAACATCAGCGGCAACCTCTTCGCCGGTGCGGTCAACGCCTTCGGCGGCGCCGTCGGCGAGGGCAAGGACCAGACCGACGGGCAGGTCCGCCCCTACCCCGAGATCGCCGAGCGCTACCACACCGCCGGCTGGTCATGGGTTGCCATCGGCGACTCGAACTACGGCGAGGGCTCCTCCCGGGAGCACGCCGCCATGGAACCCCGCTTCCGGGGCTGCGTGGCCGTGATCACCCGCTCGTTCGCCCGCATCGCCGAGACCAACCTCAAGAAGCAGGGCGTGCTGGCGCTCACCTTCGTCGACCCGGCCGACTACGACCGCATCGGCGAGGACGACCGCATCGCCATCCGGGGCCTGGCCGACCTGGCACCCGGCGAGCCCGTCCGGGTCGAGGTGGCGCACCCCGACGGCTCGACGGCCGCGTTCGACACCCGCCACACCCTGTCAGCCGACCAGATCGACTGGTTCCGGGCCGGCAGCGCCCTCAACGTGATCCGCACCCGGCTCTAGCGAATGGCCGAAAACGACGCTGTTGATTGCAGCCGAGATGACGGGCCGCGCAGCCGTCGACGGAGACCAAGCGGTGGACTTCGGATATGCTCGAACCGATGACGACCACGCCATCCGGACAGGCCATGCCCGCGCACGCGGCCACCACCGAGAAGCGCGTCGGGACAATCGAACTCGAGTTCGTCGAAGCCCCGTCCCAAACCCTCAACGAAGGTGTCCGGCGCTTCTTCGCCCAGTTCGGTGAGGAACACCCCCAACTCTGCGACCGGCTCTTCGCCGACGATCCCGACCTCAACCTCTCCTGACTCCGCCCCTCCGGAGGCCACAAGGTGATCCTCGTCGACGATCACCTCGCCCGGACCGCGCTCAGCGGGAGGCGCTGGCCCGGATGGGATATCCAGACACCCATGCTCCCGTGGGTCCTGCATGTTCGCCTCCTGCGCGCTCTGATCGACAGCAGGACGTTCGGTCGGCTCAGCCGAGGCGCCCACGCCGACGTGATCGCCGCTGCGCTCTCACCACCACCCGAGACACTGAGAATCCTCGATCCGCGCCCGTACTCGGTCGCCACCGCCAGCCTGATGGCCGACCACAAACTGAGCCTCGCCGCAGCCGAGCTCCTGGCCGCAGCCCTCGAACACAAGGCGACGATCTACCTCGCCGAGGCGAACATCGGAAGAAAATGGGACGAGATCCTCGACGGCACAGGTGTCGTACTAGTCACCTACAGCTGGGATGAATTGACGTCAAGCTGACGTGCGGTCGCGACAGCAGGTCCTTCGCTTACTCGCCATCGTCACCTGGTTTCGCTATCGAGGATTCGTGCTCTGATCAAGACTGGGTATGTTGAAGGTGGACTGTTGCGTGTCTACACCTTCGTACATCAGTGCCGCACCTCGCTGCCTGTCACCGACCTAATGGCCCCACGGTCAGGGCTGCGTCTCGGCGGGGAGGGGGTGGCGGAACAGGGCGGCGGCGTTGCGGTGGCAGATGTCGGCGATGACGTCGTCGGGCAGGTGGCCGATCATCTCCTCCAAGGCGTCCTGGCAGCCGGGCCAGGTGCTGTCGGCGTGGGGGTAGTCCACCTCCATCATGACGTGGGAGCGGTTGAGGGCCACGACCGCGTCGATGCTGGAGGGGTCGCTGATGGTGCAGTACCAGACGTTGCGCAGCAGCAGCTCGTGCGGACTGGTGGCGCCTTCGGGCCAATCCTGGCGGCCGTGGCCGGAGATCTCGATCTGGTGGCGCATGCGGTCGTACATGGTGGGCACCCAGCCGCAGCCGCCCTCGGACAGGGCGATGCGGATGTTCGGGAAGCGCAGCCCGATGCCCGACCAGACCCACTCGGTGGCCGCCACGTAGGCGTGCATCTGGAACAGCGTCGCCCGCACGGCCAGGTGCGGGCCGGCCTCGTCCTGGGGCATCCAGTGACCCGAGGAGCCGGTGTGCAGGCAGATCACCGTCTCCGTCTCCTCGCAGGCCGCCAGCAGCGGATCCCACCAGCGGTCGTGGATCGACGGGAGACCCATGTGCGCCGGGTTCTCCGGCAGCGTCACCGCCGTGAAACCCCGCTCGGCGTTGCGGCGGACCTCGGCGGCGGCCAGGTGCGGGTCGCGCAGCCAGGTGATGCCCATGGGGATGATGCGCTCGGGATAGGCGCCCCACCACTCCTCACAGATCCAGTCGTTGAAGGCCCGGGTCACGGCCAGGCCCAGGTCGGGGTCCGAGCAACTCGAGTACACCGCCCCGCAGAAGCCGGTGATGACCGACGGGAAGCAGACCGACGCCCAGACGCCGCCCAGGTCCATGTCGCGGATGCGCTGGTGGATGTCCCAGGAGCCGCGGCGCATGTCACTGAAGCGCGCCGGCTCAAAGGTGACGTCGTCGCGGTCGGATCGCCCGACCTGGGCGTTGAGGCCCAGTTGCTCGTACACCTCGCCGTCGAAGACCCAGGCCTGCGTGCCGTCACCCTGTTCGATGACCCGCGGCGCCAGGTCCTGGTAGCGGCGCGGCAGGCGCCCCTCGAACAGCCACGGCGGCTCCACGAGGTGGTCGTCCACCGAGATGAGCGTGTAGCGGACCCGCTGCGCCGGCGGGTCCGGTAACAGCATCGGGCTCGGCGCCTCGTCGAGGTCGACGACGCTCATCGCGGGATGCCCTGAAGGTGCCGGCGGATGCCGAACCGCTGTCGCTGATGGCTCACCCGAGGCACTCTAGCGGGCTCGCGAGCATCGCCTTGGTGCTAGGAGAGCGGGACGATATCTCATGCCCGGAGACAGGTGCACCGCGACGATTACGTAGGCACACCTATCGTTGGTGCCCGCCGCTATTCGGCCGACGCAAGGGTGGCAAGAGTAGTTGGAAGGACTTCCCGGGTCCTCCGCGGAGGAACGTGGGCCAGCAGTGAGATGATCGCCCTTGATCCGGAGCTAACGGTGCGAACCGGCAAGCCACCCACATCGTGAGGTTACACCAATGTAATTACCCTTGCGACATTCGTCAGACTGCGCCGAGGCCAATCCCACCGAGCAGACCCCGCCAAGACACGGACGCGAAGCTCAACTCGCCGGGGCCGCGCCCAGCCGGCTCACGACCGGGCGATGAACTCCTCCAGCGCCTCGGACTTGGCGGTCAGCGTCGCCACCGCGTCGGCGTCCACATCGGCCACGATGATCTCGCCCACCTCGTCGGCCACCGAGGCGAACAGGCCCTGGCGGCGCATGCTGGCCGTCTGGTTGCGGTTGTCGTCGGTGGGTGTGAGGTAGTGCACCGAGGTGACCTCGTAGCGCAGCATCAGGAACAGGTGCACCAGGGTCATGAGCCGCTTGCGCCGCATCGCCGGCTCCAGCGTGTTCTGGTCGCGCACCGACAGGATCGGCCGGTCTCGGCGGTCGCGCAGCACCGCGAAGACGATGTTGGCGAGCGGTCGGCCGACGCCGTTGCCGTTGCCGGGATGCCCGCCGCCGCTGGCGACCGTCAGCTCCAGGATCTCCGAGCCGGCCTTCCAGGGCCGCAGCCGCACCCGCGGCCGCACCCGCAGCCCGTGATGGCCGGCCCACTGCTCCAGCCACTCCTCCAGGGTCCCGGTGGGCACCTCGGTCTGCGCCAGGTGCTGGAACTGCGTCGAGCCCTTGCCCATGGCCCGGGTGGTGGCGGTGCGGCCCGAGCAGGCCATGAGCGCGGCGTCGGCCCGCGGACCGCCGACCAGCGTCTGCGGGGTGCGGTAGGGCGAGTCCACCAGGCGCAGGCGGCGCTGCAGCTTGGCGAGGGCCAGCATGCCCTCCTCGTTCAGGGAGGCGGCGAACTCCTCGCCGGCCATGCCGTCGATCTGGTGGCCACCGTAGGTGATGAAGTTGAACACGTAGCCCAGCTCGCCGAGTTTCGCCGGGAACTCCCGCATCTCGGCATCGCTCATGCCGGTGGTGTCCCAGTTGAACGACGGCGACAGGTTGTACGCCAGCATCTTGTCGGGCCAGACGGCGTGGACGGCCTCGGCGAACTCCCGGGCGTCGCCCAGGTGGGCCGTCTTGGTCTCCATCCACAGCACGTCGGCGAACGGCGCCACCGCCAGCGACTTGGCGACCGCATAACCGATGCCTCCCTGCACCTGGTAGTAGCCCTCGGGGGTGCGGGCCCCCTCGGCGTCCCAGTGGACGTCGATGCCGAGCTCCGCGGCCCGCTCCCGGGCGCATTCCAGGCTGCTGTTGCGGGCGAAGTGCAGCCACTCGCCGGCGCCGATGCCTGCGTCGACGCCCTCGGCGGACCGGGAGGCGATGTGCTCGGCGACGGCGTCGGCGTAGGTGCAGAGCCCCGCGGCGGCCTGCCAGGCCTCCACGAAGGCGTCGGTGGCCTCCTCGGCGACCCGCCCGGGTGCGGTCGGGTCGGCCGCCAGCGCTGCGGCGATGGCGTCGGCCACGCCACTGGCCTCCAGCCAGGCGTCGGCCTGGTGGTACTTCGCCTCCGGCAGGGCGTACAGCAGGTGACCGTTGGCGCCCTCGACGCCGACGTCGGTGAGGCGCCGCAGCACCGCCAGGTAGGCCGCCTTGTAGGAGGGCAGGTTGCGCCCTCTCACGCCCAGCACGAAGGGCTGGTCGCGCTCATCGGCGGCGCTGTCCAACAGCGTGGCGGCCTCGGCGTCGGTGCGCGCCACGATGATGCCCCCAACGCCCATCACGTCGAGTTGGAAGCGGGCCGCGTTGAGACGCTTGATCTGCTCGTCGCAGCCCACCAGCACCTTGCCGCCCTGGTGGCCGCACTTCTTCTGGCCCGGGCGCTGGTCCTCGATGTGGTAGCCGGGCACGCCGACCTCCACGAAACGCCGGATGAGGTTCCGGACGTGCGGGTCGCCGCCGTGGCCGGTGTCGGCGTCGGCGATGATGAACGGCGAGTAGTCCACCTCGGGGACCTCGGCCCACTCGGCGGCAGTCATTTGCGACCTGGCGAAGCCCTGGTTGCGGTCGGCGGTCAGCAGGGCGCGCACGATCCCGGCAGCCTCGTCGGGCACCGAGCTCAGCGGGTAGCCGGCGAGATCGGGGCCGGGATCCTCGTGCAGCGAGCCCTTGGCCGACGTGGCCCAGCCGCCCAGGTAGATCCCCTGGATGCCAGCCCGCTTCATGGCGACCGCCTGACCCGGCGAGTACGGCCCGAAGGTACAGATGCTGCGGCGCGCCTCGAACAGTTGCCGCAGGAGCGCATGGAAGCGCTCCGCCGCAACCCGCGCGACGGTGTGGTCCTGGCTGATCGACCCCCGCTGCTGGACCACCTGGCGCGCCGAGTACAGGCGCCGCAGCCCGGCGAAACGGGGCGACGCCATCCAGCGCCGGGTGGAATCCACCTCGGCATCGAACCGCTGCCGCGCCGCACCCGAGTCACCGGCGCCGGCGACTCCCGGAACCTGCGGGGGGATGTCCGCCTCCGGGGCGGGCTCGCCGATGATCTCTGGCGACAGGACACTCATTGGCCGGCACCTCCTCTTTCGATCTCCGCCACAGCGACTTCGCGAGACAGCGACTTCGTGGTACCGCACTGTATGAGACAACTTTCCTCAATTCATTGAGAATAAAGCACTACACAGACTCTCAGAAGAATAATTCTGATTGATCTTTTGTATTTCAAGAACTCCATCCCCAATGTGGGTCGCCTCCGAGGCGGCCCGCAGTTCCGGGCGCAGTCGGCTCCCACGGATCCCGGCGGCAGCGCGGGCCCGCCGAACCGGCTGAAGTGCCCCCTAACGTGAGGGCATGGCAGAAAACCGATACGTCACCATCGCCCGCCTGCAGGTGGCGACCGGGCTCGATGAATTCGTCCGCACCGAACTGGCACCCGGCACCGGGGTCGAGCCCGACCGGTTCTGGGCCGGCCTGGAGGCACTGCTGGCCGACCTGGAGCCGCGCGCCCGGGCGCTGCTGGCGACCCGCGACGACCTGCAGGCGCAGATCGACCAGTGGCACACCGAGCGGCGCGGCCGACCCCACGACGACGGCGAGTACGAGGCCTTCCTGCGGTCGATCGGCTATCTCGCGGCCGAACCGGAGGCGGTGCGGGTGACGACAGCCAACGTCGACCCCGAGATCGCCGCGGTGGCGGGACCCCAGCTGGTGGTACCGGTGGACAACGCCCGCTACGCCCTGAACGCCGCCAACGCCCGCTGGGGCAGCCTGTACGACGCCCTCTACAGCACCGACGTGATCCCCGAAGACGACGGCGCCACCCGAGACGGCCCGTACAACGCCGTCCGGGGCGATCGGGTGATCGCCCACGCCCGCGAGTTGCTGGATCGCCACGCCCCACTGGCGACCGGCTCGCACACCGACGCCGTGGCCTACCGGGTGGCCGGCGGCGCCCTTGCGGTCGAACTGGCCGGCGGAAGCAATGCCGGACTGGCAACCGGTACGGAGCTGGCGGGCTACACCGGCAGCCCCGACGCCCCCGACTCGGTGCTGCTGCGCCGCAACGGGCTAGGAATCGAGATCCTCATCGACCGCGACCATCCCGTCGGCGCGATCGACCGCGCCGGCGTGGCCGACATTCACCTCGAGGCAGCGCTCACCACGATCATGGACCTCGAGGACTCCGTGGCGACCGTGGACGCCGCCGACAAGGTCCTGGCGTACGGCAACTGGCTGGGCCTCATGAAGGGCGACCTGTCGGCCACGTTCACCAAGGGCGGCCGGGAGATGACCCGCGAGCTGCGGGCCGACTCCCCCTACCTCAACCCCGACGGGAACCCCATGACACTGCGGCGCCGCAGCGTGATGCTGGTGCGCAACATCGGGCCGCACATCGAGACCGACATCGTGCGCCTCGACGGCGCCCCGATCATCGAGACGCTGCTGGACGCGGCCGTCACCGCCTGGTGCGCCATGCACGACCTGGCGGGCGCCGGTCCGCACCGCAACAGCGCCTCCGGCTCCGTCTACATCGTCAAGCCGAAGATGCACGGCCCCGACGAGGTGGCCCTGGCTTCCGAGCTGTTCAGCCGCGTCGAGGACATCCTGGGCCTGGCGCGCAACACAATGAAGATGGGGATCATGGACGAGGAGCGCCGCACGTCGCTGAACCTGGCGGCCTGCATCGCCGCCGCCGCCGAGCGGGTGATGTTCATCAACACCGGCTTCCTGGACCGCACCGGCGACGACATCCACACCGCCATGGAGGCAGGGCCCATGATCCCCAAGGCGGAGATCAAGTCGGCCACCTGGCTGACGACCTACGAGGACGTCAACGTCGACGTGGGCCTGGCCGCCGGTCTCATCGGCCACGGCCAGATAGGCAAGGGCATGTGGACCCGGCCCGACGACATGGCGGCCATGCTGGCCGAGAAGACTGGCCATCCCCTCTCGGGCGCCTCCACCGCCTGGGTGCCGTCACCGGTGGCGGCCACCTTGCACGCCCTGCATTACCTGGAGATCGACGTGGCCGCCCGCCAGCAGGAACTGGCCGAGCGCACGCCCGCCCGGGCGCTGGACATGCTGCAGTTCGCCACGCTTCCGCCGGGACGAGAGCTGACCCTCTCCGAACTGGCGGGCGAGTTGGAGAACAACGCCCAGGGCATCCTGGGCTACGTCAGCCGCTGGGTCGGCCAAGGTGTGGGCTGCTCCAAGGTGCCCGACATCGGTGACGTCGCACTGATGGAGGACCGGGCCACGCTGCGGATCTCCTCCCAGCACATCGCCAACTGGCTGCATCACGGCCTGCTGAGTGCCGAGCAGGTGCACGCCACCATGGAACGTATGGCCGCTGTCGTGGACGCCCAGAACGCCGGCGACCCCGACTACCACCCGATGTGCGCCGACCTGGCCGCCAGCATCCCCTACCAGGCCGCCCTGGCGCTGGTGATGGACGGCCTCAGCCAGCCCAACGGCTACACCGAGTACATCCTCATCGAGCAGCGCCGCCGTATGAAGGCCGCCCTGGCCGCCGGCTGAGCCGGCGCCGACCGGGACGGGAACGCCGGGCGTCTGCCGGCAGCGGACGGCGGCGGGGAACCGACCGGCCGCCGCTGCGGGTTGCACAGCGACACGCTCCGAGAATCACGGCAGATTGGTCATGGAAATCAGGGCAGATAGACGTTGAAATTCACGGTAGAACTCATACGAGTTTCACGGTAGAGGCCGATGACCTGCTGATCCAGGGTCGACTCAACGAAACCGCGCAACGGCAGATGACCGAGACCGGCAAACCCGACGGTTACACCGAGTCCACCCTCGCCGGTCGGCACCGCAGGACTAGCACCGCCCTGGCCGCGGGCCGAGCGCGCGGCGGCTCGGATCACTCGCCCTCAGGCCAGTCCTCGACTGTCAGTTCCTCCATCGGGAAATCCGACGTGTTGGCGGTAGCCAGACTCGCGTTGACGCCCACGGCAGCCGACGCGATCAGGCAGTCGGCCTGGTGCAGCGTGACGCCTTGTCGGGCGAACTCCCGCCGCCATTCGGCTGCCCGAATTCCCTCTGCCACACCCAAGGGTGCAAGCCGCAGGCCCCGGAACAGCCGACGCGCCGCCAGCTCTTCCCCGGGTCGCAGGCCTCGCCAGATCTCCTCCACGGAAACGACACACACCCACGGCTCGATCCCCGCTCGGCGGAGTCCCGCAAGGCGCGCCGAGACAGGCCGGCCGCGCAACGCATCGATAAGAACGGTTGAGTCAAGTAGCAGCCGAGCCATGCCCGCCAGCCATGTCAGCCCGACCGACGGGCGTCACTCCGCCGCTGCGAGCGCACCCAGGCAGCAGGGTCGTCGTCCCATTCGTGCCCCGTGTCAGGCAACGCACCGAGCGCCGAGGTGATGTCCTCCCAGCGCTTGTCGTCCTCAATCTCGCGGCGAATCAGATCGGCGATGAAGGCGCTCCGCCGCCGCGGACCCACACGCCGGTCGACTTCGGCTACCAGCTCGTCGTCGAGAGCTATGTGTAGACGCATGTGCTAACTATAGCACACAAGCGCGCAAGAGGCTCGGGGAGCCAAAGGCGCTTTCGCACCGCAAGCGATCTCGTGGGCTCCAGATTGTGTCGTCCAGAGAGCGGTGGTTCGCGACAGTGAACTAGATCTGGTCGAAAAAGTCCGCAACCACCGTTGACTCCTCGATGGTCCGGGTTGTCACCCCCAGTTCGTACTTCTTCAATAGATCGCAGAGTTCCTCGCCATCAACGAGGTCAACTGGCGGAGCACCGTCACGGTTGGCTTCCTCCTTGGCACTCGACGTGAATGTCCCGGTGGTGATCAGCAGACCCTTGTCTCCACGTCCGGCCAGAGCACCCCGGAAGTCGCGGACCTCCTTCGGGGGCACGACTCCCTGGTACCGCTTGCACTGAAAGTACGTCGGAAACGAGACGAGCGAGACGCGGTAGACACCCACGCCGTCGATGCCACCATCGCCGGAGCGCCCCAAGACTTTCACGTTCCGGAAACCGGCCTCGCGGAGCAAGCGCTGAGCCAGCCGCTCGAAGGCATCGGGTGCCATGCCCTTCAGTCGGACGAGGAGTTCGTCCTTCCAGCCTCCAACGGAGTCAGCTGGTTCCGCAGCGTCGGAGTCCTCCGACTCGATACCTGGCTGCGCCTCTCCTCGGTTTTCTGGCGAGTCGCGCTTCTTTCGCAACGCTGTCAAGTATGCCTGGTACGCGTTGTACACATCATCGACCTGTTGTTCCGCGAATCCCGCTCCCTTCTCGGTCAGGGACCAAACCCCGCGCGACGAGTTGGCGACGACGCCGGAGTGTCTCAGCATCGTGCGAACCCATCCGAGCCGGTAGTCGAGTTCGGACTGTGAACTACCCGCATGGGGTTGCGCCTGCTGTTCCTCGGTTAGGCCCTCGATAACCACCACCGCATCGGAGATCTCGGTAATGTGCCCGGAGCCGCCCAGCTCGCGGAGTGCCTTGACGGTCGGCCAGATCAGTTCGCGGTACCTGGGAACGGATTGCTGCATCAGCGAGTCACCACCCATTTCCTGGCGGACCGACACCGCGCAGAGTATCTGCAGCCGGCATGGCTGTCCCCCGCCCCTCGTCGGCGTCGCCATCGGCCAGAGTTCGGCGAACCTGTGCTGTGGCACCCTGGAGATCGTCGACCTCGACCTCGTGGGCGCTGTTGGGGCCGAGAAAAACGAAGACGCAGCGTGAGACGGCCCGGCCGGTGGCCTCTTCCAGCATGAGCGCGTAGGCGGCGATCTGCAGCCGGTAGCCGGGCTTGGCGGCGAGGTCGGGGCGGTCGTCGGAGGCGTGGGTCTTGTAGTCGACAATCACGAAGGAACCGTCGGCCTCTTCGTAGAGCAGGTCGATGAACCCCTCGAGGAGGCGACCCTCCACCTCGGCGGCGACGTACAGCTCACGCCAGTGCCGCTGCCGGGCGGCCTCGCGGATCGTCGGTGAGCCGAGTGCGCGGCGCGCCCGGCCCGCCACGTCGTCGGCCAAGTGGTCGATTCCCTCGACTCCGGCGTGGTGCCGGGCAATCCTTCGCACTTCGGGATCCCGACCATCCCGCGACCCGGCGGAGGGTTCACCCGCTCGGGTCGTGCCCTCAGCGGGATCGAGCGCAGCGGTCTGCAGCACGGCATGAACCGCCCTCCCGAAGGCAGTGCCGTAGCGGCCCGTCCGCCACACCGGCCGATCTCCCCCGTCAAGAGTGCCGTCCTTGACCAATCCGGCGCCTTCCCCGTTCGACCCGCCGCCGGCGGCGGGCGCGACCCCGCCGTCCAGGCGGTCGATTCCCGATGCCGCAACGGTCAAGGGGCGCCCCGCCCTGCGCAGGGCGGTGTCCCGCTCGATCCTCCAGCCGTCCAGCGAGCGGGGGGAACGCGTACGCGGCTGCAGAGTCCGGCGCGGCTCGATCCCGACGTCGGCAGCGGGGAGCACGGCCGCGTTCTCGACCACCATCTCGGCGAGCGACGGATCGGCCTCGGACGACTCGGACCTGCTGAGTCGATGAACCGAGACGATGAGGTGGTCCCGGGCACGGGTAAGGGCGACGTACAGCAGGCGGATCCGCTCGGCGTGCGCCATCAACCTCTCACCGGTCTCGTGCGCCACGTAGGTAGCGGTCGATAGCCGCTTGGTGAGTCTGACGCCGTAGCCGCCGCCGGCCGGCCAGACAACCTCGACGTGGGACGGGCTCGGCGAGACATTGGTTCCGGAGACGATGACGATGGGGAACTCCCTGCCCTTCGCCCCGTGGATCGTCGTGATCCGGACCGCGTCGTCGTCGGTCTCGGAAAGAACGTCCTCGGACTCCCGATCCTGCCTGCCGATCTTTCGGTCCACCCACGTCACGAAATCCCGCAGGCCGCCTGCCGTCCTGCCCGAAACACGTGCCTGCTCGTTCTCACCGAACAACCGGGCCTGCTCGATCACCAGTCGGAGGCTCCGCGCCACGTCGCGAGGCCGGCGCGACCCGAAGTAACCCAACTCCATGAGTCGCCTCTCGCGCACGATCGCCCGGACGACCTCGCTCGGGCTCAGCCAGCGGCACCGACCGTGCATCCCGCTCAGCCATTCCATCGCCTCGCCGACCGGGTGCGCCGACGGCAAGCCCGCAGGCAATGGACCCAGGTAGTCCCAGCGGCCACGATGCGCGACCTTGAACGAATGCAGGTCGTCGTCGCCGCAGCCGAAGGCCGGCGACCGCAAGGCGTTGACCAGCGCAACCTCGTCGGTCGGGTCGGCCAGGACTCGGAGAACGGCCATGAGGTCCCTGACCTCGCGGGAGGCCCAGACGAGCGAGCCGGCCTCGATCCGGTAGGGGACGTCGACATCGCTGAGAGCACGTTCCAGCTGCGGCAACGAGGTGCGAGTGGGCAACAGGACGCAGATGTCCTCGAACCGGGCCGGCCGCCATCCGCCGGCGCCGTCGTCCACGGACCAGCCCCGGTTGACAGCCGCCAGGATCACCTCGGCCACCTCCCCACCCTCGATATCCCGCATCTCGCCGGTCGTGAGCGACTCGGCGGGATGCTCCTCGGCGCCGAGCACCATGACCGGGGGGCCTTCGCGAGGATCGGCCCGCACCGCCGTCAGCGGCTGGTAGTCGGGCTGGATGTCGAGGCCGTTCCAACCCTCCGTCGCCATGAATCCGGCGAACAGATCGTTGATCCAATCCAGGACGGGTTGCACCGATCGGAAGTTCCGGGTGAGCGAGACCCGCTCGTACCCGGCGGTCTTCTGGGCCTGCATGAACAGAGCCACGTCGGCCCGGCGGAACCGGTAGATCGACTGCTTGGCATCGCCCACGAAGAACAGGTGACCGGGCGCGGTCGCCGACCTGTCGGGAGCCGACGGGTCGGCAGGCCCGGCCGAGGCGATCAACTCGGCGATCTCCAGCTGGATCGGGTCGGTGTCCTGGAACTCGTCGAGCAGCAGTCTCCGGTAGCGGGCTGCCAGCGCGACCCGCACGCCGGCGCCGTGCTCGGGATCACGGAGCAGGCGCCGCGCCAGCACCAGCAGGTCGTGGAACTCCAGCACACCTCGCCGCCGACGATCCTCGGCGGCGTTCACCACGGCACCGGCCAGGATCCTGGAGAGGTGTTCGATCACGGCGGTGATCACCTGCGCCTTGGCACGATCCACCGCCTCGCCCAGCTTGCCGACCTTCTCCCGCACCTCCGCGAGCGAGGGCGGGTCCGGCCAGTTGCCGCTCCGGCCGACGTTACCCACTCGGAAGCTCGGCTGCGGCCCGAACAGGACTCGAATGATGTCGTACTCGTCGTGGACCGCCTTCGCCATGCGCCCGCCCAGCTCACCGATCCGGTGGAGCCGCTCGCACATCTTGTCGTCGCTGCTGCGGCAGTGTTCCGCCAGGCGGGCCACGGTCCGATACTCGGCCACGAGTTGCCTGAGATCCGGCAGGGCCAACGGCGCGTCATCGAGGATCCTGTCCGCCACCAAGTCCCAGTTGGCCTCTAAGACCTCGGCCAGCCCGCGAAGTGCGGAGACCTTGATGCCGAGAGCACGGGAGACCACGACGGTCCGCCAATGCTCGGGATCGTCTAGCAGGTTGTCGCGGATCTCCTCCCAGCGGTCCTCGAATTCCTCCACCGGACTGACCTCCACGCGAGGGGGCAGCCCGGCCTCGATGGCGTGCAGCGAGAGGATGCGCAGGGCGAAGCCGTGCAGCGTCGTGATGGCCGCGCCGTCCAGTTGGTCCAGCGCAGCGCGACAGTGCTGCACCTTGCCGTCGTCGTTGGCCGTCTCCGCGTCACCCAGCCGGTCCTGCACCATCCGCCGAATGCGATTGCGCAGCTCGGAGGCGGCCTTCTCGGTGAAGGTGATGGCGGCGATGTTCTCCATCGCGATGCCGTCATCCAGCAGGGACAGCACGCGCCGGACCAGGGCCGTGGTCTTTCCCGACCCCGCGCCCGCCTCCACGAACAGGGTCCCGGCCAGGTTCCGGCCGATCTCCTGCCGGGCGGCCTCGTCCGCCGCGGCTTCGTCGAACGTCGTCACACGTCAGTCCCCGCGAGCCTCGGGCTCGGCCAGGTCCCGGTATTCCGCCAACTCCGGCCGGTCGCACTTGCGCTCCCACTCGCGGCGCCGGTCGTTCGTCCCGAGCCGGTCGGCGTTGCAGTAGTCGCACCACTGGCTGTACCGGCCGTCCCCCGGTTCGGGGCGGTCGCAGAACACGCCGGCCTCGATGCCGCCGACGATGGTCCCCAGCACGTCCTCGAACCGTTCACGCACGGCCGCGGTGATGGGGTACCCCCTGACGCTGGAGCGGTCCGGGCCGCTGACGAACCAGTAGTGGACTTGCACCGGGCCACCCGCGCGGTCCTGCCAAGCTCTGGCGGCCTCGCCGTAGACCGGCAACTGCAACAGCGTGCCCCGCTGAACGAAGTCGACGCCGGTCGTTCCCGTGCGCGTTGGGGGAGGGACGCTCGGCAACCGCCGGACCTCGGCGGGCACCCTGCCGGTCTTGTAGTCCACCACGACGAGGCCGCCGCTCCGGTCCTGATCCACCCTGTCGATCCGGCCACGGAACCGCACCTGACGGCCTGCCGCCAGCGGGATCGCCAGCGGGCGCGCTTCGTCGGTCGGCATGCCGAAGGACCATTCGCCGGCGACCGGCGTGGCACGCAACTCGGCGCGCCGCCCGTCGTCCTCGTTCAGCAGGAGGCGCAGGTCGGCCAGGATCTGGCTGCGGTCGTGGAACCAGAACGCCGGCTTGCCGGTCAGCCCACGCGCTTCGAACTCCTCGCACTGTTCGGCGGCGATCTCCATCAGCCGGGTCCGCTGCGCCGGGCGCCATGGCTCGCCGGGGCGGGGAACGGTGCACGCCTCCAGTTGCTCCCGCAGGAACCGCTCCAGGATGCTGTGAACGAGAGAACCCTTCTCCAGGGGGGAGATCTCCAGGAGTTGTTCGGCCTGCTCCTGCGGCTCCACATGCAGGATGTAGCGCAGGAAGTAGCGCAGCGGGCACTTGGCCCACGTCTCCAGTGAGGTCGCCGACATCACAGCCCCGAGCGGCGAGGAGGATCGAATCCCGGTCAGGTTCCCGTCGAAGCGGGTGAACCGATCCGACGCCCGAGCCATACTCAACTCGGCGCCCCGGGCCAGGATGGCGTCGTCGTGGATCAGCGGGTGGTTCGCCGGTTCGTCGCTGCGCCCACCGCAGCCTTCGAGTTCCCGAAGGCGGAACTCCTGCTCGGTCGCAGGGAATGCGGCCGCGGCGGTGCCGCCCGCGAACGAGTGCACGAACTCGAGCCAGTCCGCCTCCAGCGACGGCAGCTCGTCGGGAGCGATCTGGCGGCCCGCCAAATCGCCGGCTGCGTCCAGCCACCAGCGGGACGGGTGTTGCTCGGCACCGCTGCCCATGTCCCCCCTGGGGAAGACGAGCACACAGGTCTCAGCGAAGGCCATGGTTGCCAGGAGGTCGAGGTGCTGCTGCTCCCGCCGGTCGGGGCGCAACGGTAGTTCGCCTCCGGTGGCCTCGCGTTCCCGGTCCGGGATCAGAGGATCGTCGAGCGGCTGGTTCGGGAAGGCGCCCTCGGCCAGACCCACGACGACCACGACGTCCAGATCCATTCCCAGCGAGTAGCCGATGGGGCCGGTCAGCACACCGCGCCCGACCCGTCCGATGCGACCCGCAGCGGCGCTCAACTCCTGCGCGACGGTGGAACGGAAGGTGCCCACACTCGGGCGAGGGTCGATCTCGTCAAGGCGGGCCAAGTGGTCGAGCACGTCCAGCACGACGTCGGCCGCTTCCCGCTCGACCTGCGGCCAATCCTCCCTCGAGCGCTCGTCGCCGATATAGGTCCCGATCAGGTTGCGCGCCCAGTCGCAGAAGTGCCGCCAGGAATCCCGGGAATCCTCAGGGACCAGGTCTGCGACGAGCCCCGCGACGAATGCCGCCAGTTCCTCCGCGTCGTCGGCCTCCCGTTCGAGGCGCTCGGCCCGCCACTCGAGCCCCTCCGGATCGGCTCGCTGAGCCTCGGCCGCCTCGCGTTGCTCGAACGCGAACCGCCCCAGTCGCTCGCTCCATTGCTCGACGCCTCGAACGACGCCGGCCCGGCGCGCCACCCGCTCCCAGCCGGCGACGCTGGGGGCACCCCCGTCGAGGCCGCCCGGCGAGACCGTAGCCAGGAGCGCGAACACGTCACTCCGGCGGAACCCACGGCCGTTGAGGTCGAGCAGGGTCAGCAGACCCCGTCCGACCACGGATCCGGCCGCGGTGTGGCCGCTGGGGCCGTTGAACTCGATGCCGGCTGCACGGAAGTGCTCCTGCACGAGGCCGGCGTACGGTTGCCGGGAGCCGTAAAGGATGGCCATGCGTGCCAGTGGAATCCCTCGGCGGGCCGCGTTCACGACCCGCCTGACCGCGGCACGGACCTCTTCGTCCGCGTCGCTGGTACTGATCAGCCGAGTACCGGAGTTCGCCACCGCGGAGGTTTGCTGCGCCGGCAACGGGGCCCCCATCCGGCCAAGCGCCGCCCGCACGAGGTCATCGGCTTGGTCGTCCCCGCTGAACCCTGCGATGACCGACAGTTCGGCGACTTCGGCGAGGCGCGACAAGAGACGGCCCTGGGAGTTGGTGATTCGCTGCGGTAGGTAGACGACCACCGGCCCGAGGTCGGCCGCCGCGCGCGCCCCCGCCCCCGTCGCCAGGACCTCGACGGCGGCATCGATGAGGTCGAACTCGTCGATCCAGCGGCGACGTAGGACTTCTCGCGTCCGGCGATGAATTCTGACCACCTCTCGCGCCCTGCGGCTCTGCCCGGCCAAGGCATCGAGGGCGGTCTCCGAAAGATCTCTCAACTCGCTGTACGACCGCACCAACGCCTGCTCGGTGGCGGGATGGCGGGACACCGCCCCGAAGATCCCCGGTTCAGCGTCCAGCACCTGCCGGACCGCCGCGGCCAGGACCGGGCCGGACATCGGCCGCTCGCCGCCCTCCACGAACTGCCTGCGAGCCAGTCGCTCCGCCACGTCGAGGATCTTCAGGAAGTCCACCGAGATGAGGCTCGCCTGCCGGGCGCCCACCGCTCGACGCGCACCGATGCCGGCAATGTTGGTCGGCACGATGACGGTGACCATCCGCAGCGGATCTCCGGCCTTCAGTTCCGCGATGCGCTCGCCGAGCAAGCCGGTCGCCGGAGGCCCGTAACGGGTAGGAAGGACGCTAATGCTCATGTGCTCTCCGGCGGGCCCCGATCCGGAGCCGGTCCGAGAGCAACCGCCGGGCGCCGCGCGCCAGTGTTCCAACACCGACCCCGAAGTCCCGTCAACCTCGCCGTGGAGTTCACCGCCGCAACTGTAGAGACACCCTGCGACAGCCTCCGCAGCCCTCAGGGGCACCGGTTGAATCTCGCCCGCCGGCGGCCTCATGCACCCGCTGGAGGGCTCCGGTCTGGTGCCCGCGGCCGGAGCGGGTCACGCTAGTTCAGGACCTCGATGGGGCAACGGGTTCCGGAGGCCCCGGCGAGCCGCCGGTCGGTGGTCAACAGCGGTGCTTCGACCATCTCGGCGAGGGCCACGTAGGCGGCGTCGTAGGGTGTCAGGTTCTCGCGCAGCTCCCAGCAGCGCTCCATCAGCGGCGCATGAGCCACACGGGTGATGTCCAACTCCGCGAGATGCCGGACGCTCGCGGCGGCCAGCGAGGGCGGGAAGTCGCGGCGCAGGACCAGCCGCCTGAGAACGGACACCACCTCGAGGTCGACCAACTGGGGGGCCAGCATCCGCTCGTTTCCAACGCGGAGCGCAACGTCGCGCGCCGCCGCCTCCGCGCCCGCGACGAGCGTGAACACGACGCCGGCGTCGACGACGATCAACGCGAGTCGCGATCGGCCCGGATCAGCGCGACGATCTCTTCGGAGTCGACATCGCGGTGCGCCGGGTGGTGCAGAGCATCGATCCGCCGCCGGGCCAGGAGTTCGACGATCGTCGTCCGCCGCGCCTCGCGTGCGAGCAGGTCGAGCATGAACCGCTGCAGCGACTGACCTGCATCGGCCGCCCGAGTACGCAGGACCCGATGGACATCCTCGGGCACGTCCTTCACCTGGATCGTGGGCACGAACACAGTATAGCGCCATTCTGGCGCCAATGGCGTTCTCTCGACGCCAGACTCGTACGAGAGGATCCCTGCCGACCGCTCCGGCGACCGTCAGAACCGCTCGGTGTAGGCGGCGCACAGCCGCTGCACGAACGCGTCGTAGTGGAGAGGATCCCCGACCGCCGGCGCCGGCGGGTCCAGGACGTAGTCGGTGTCCGGCAGATTTGTGTTGTCCATGCGCACGACGAGGACCGCTGCCGCGTCCAAGCCATGGTCGCTCGGGCCGGCGCGCAAGCTGAGGTTGCGCATCTCGCGGATGCAATGCTCGACCAATCCGGGGGGGGTCCTTGTGTACCGTCACGTCGCCCTTCAGAGGGGACTTGAAGGTCGAGGCGGCGTTGACGACCATCAACGCCCCGGCAATTGATCCACTGGCGTAGCGGTGCACGTGATCGTGATGCGCCTCGAAGTCTCGTTTCCGATTCTTGACCGCCTTGCGGTGCTCGGTCATCACGCTCTTCAACTCCACCGCCAAGTGGACGGTCGCCGGATACGCGCGTCGAATCAGCGAGTCCTCCGGCGGCCCCGTACCCGGCGGCGGTGCTCCGAGCACGAGGTCAACGTTCCACTGGGACTGCCCGTAGATCAGATCGAAGTTCAGCGCGTAGACAAGGCGCCCGTCCGCCGCCCGCTCCGCGATCCTGGGGCAGTTCTCGATGAGGTCTGCAACGATCGCCTCGCTCAGAGCATCGGAGTGCTTGTTCGACCTCGGGTGGTACCCCGCTGTCCGGAGGTGCTCAACGAAGGCTGGCGGTGCCACCATGGGTTGGCCGGCAGAACTACCCGGACTTGCTGTCCGCGATCCGCGCGACGGCGGGTTCCGGGCGTAGATCGGCTCGGCGCAGCCGCCGCTCGGCCAGGTCGAGATACGACCCCTCGACGTCGTAACCGACCGAGTCGCGCCCCGCCTTCGCCGCCGCCAGACAGGTCGTGCCCGAGCCGACGAACGGGTCCAGCACCGTGTCACCGACGAAGGAGAACATCCGGATCAGACGGTTGGGCAATTCGAGGGGGAACGGCGCCGGGTGGCCCGGCGAGGAGGCACCGCCGAAGTCGTCCCACACGGCCCGGTACCAGGCGTGATAGTCATTCTTGGCAATGCGCGACAGTTCGCGCTGGCGCATCGTGGGCTTGCGGTAGGCACCCGGTTTGCGCAGCAGCAGGACGTACTCGATCTCGCTCTTGATGATCCCGTTGGGCTCGTAGGGCTTGCCGAGGAAGTAGGTGTCGCCGGCGATCTCGGTGGTGAGGTTCGTGCGCTTGTGCCAGAAGATCGGTGTCAACGCGTCGAACCCGCACTCCTGCGCATGGATGAGGATGTTGGCGTGCAGCGGCAGCACGCGGTGCCGCCCGTGGCGGCGGCGCGACAGGGTCACGTCGCCCACGTTGACGCAGAGACGCCCGCCGGGCACGAGGACCCGGAAGCACTCGTCCCAAGCGCGGGCCAACTCCTTGCCGAACAACTCGAAGTCGAGAACGTCTCCCAGCTGGTCGGGATGGTCGGGGTACTTCTTCAGGGTCCAGTACGGCGGGGACGTGACGGCCAGTGCCACCGAGTCGTCGGCAACCTCGGACATCCGGCGCGCGTCGCCGAGAACCAGACGATGCTTCGTCCCCGACTGTTTGTCTTCCTGTTCCACGTCGTTCACGAGTTGCTGCTGCTCCATGCCGCCTCACTACACGCTTGTAACTTAGCCTGCGGGTCCCGACGGAAGCAGAATGACGGGGAGGTGTGACAGCAGGTGTGCCCGGCCCCATGCGAGAGGCTTCGATGCAAGCCCAAGCGCCGGCGCGCCCGGCGCACGGCTGCGGATCTCGACCGATGATCCGCCGCGACGCTGACGCCGTCATCATCGGCGCCGGGGTGATCGGCGCCAGCGTCGCCTTCGAGTTGTCTCGGCGGGGGTTGGCGACTGTGAGCGTGGAGCGGCTGCCGGGCGCCGGGCAGGGATCGACGAGCGCCTCGAGCGCGGTGGTGCGCTTCAACTACTCAACCCGGGCCGGGGTGGCCATGGCCGTTGAGGGGCTGGGCTACTGGCAGCGATGGCGGGAGCACGTCGGGGCGGCGGCCGGGGTGCCGGTGCCGGAGTTCGTGCAGTGCGGGATGCTGGTGTTCAAGGTCCCGGGTTCCAACCACGAGCGCGCCGTCGAGCACTTCGAGGCGCTCGGGGTGCCGTACCAGGACCTGGACCGGTACGAACTGGAACGCCGGTTCCCCTACCTGGACGCCCGCAAGTTCGGCCCGCCCGCCCGGATGGACGACGAGCGATTCTGGGCAGAACCGAGCGGTTGCATCGAGGGCGCCATCTGGATGCCCGAGGGGGGCTACGTGACCGATCCGATGCTGGCGGCGCGGAACCTCGCAGACGCCGCGGCGGCACTCGGCGGGACGTTCCTCTACAGGCGGACCGTCGTCGGCGTGCTGCGGGAAGGCGATCGGGTGGCAGGGGTCGCCCTCGACGACGGAACGGAGCTGCGCGCCCCCGTGGTCGTGAACGTGGCGGGTCCGCACTCGTCCCACATCAACCGCATGGCGGGCCTGGAGGGCGCCGCCACTATCTCCACACGCCCGATGCGCCGTGAGGTCTACCTGGTGCCCGGGCCCGAGGGGCTGGACTTCGACGACGCCGGCTGCGTCATGGGGGACCTGGACTGCGGCTTCTACCTGCGCCCCGAGCGCCCCAACAACATCCTGATCGGCAGCGTCGAGGCGGCCTGCGACAAACTCGGGTGGGTGGAGGATCCCGACGCCGCCTCGCTGATCCTCACCCGCACCGAGTTCGAGACGCATGTGCTGCGGGGCGCCCGGCGGATCAGGAACCTCCGCCTACCGCACGAGCAGCGGGGCGTCGTCGGCGTCTACGACGTCACCGAGGACTGGCTGCCGATCTACGACCGCACCGACCTGGACGGTTACTACGTGGCGATCGGCACCAGCGGCAACCAGTTCAAGAACGCCGCCATCGCCGCCCACTGCCTGGCCGAGCTGATCCTGGCGGTGGAGGCCGGCCGGGACCACGACGCCGACCCGGTGGTGGTGCAAGGTCCGCACCTGGGCCTGCCCATCGACCTCGGCACGTTCAGTCGCAACCGCCCCCTCGACGTCGACGCCCCGGTCAACGTCCTGGGGTAGGTGACCTCCGATCGAGACCGGCACCAATTCCGCCATCCGCGCCTCCACCACGACGACGCGCCGGTACCCCGAAGTTGGCACATCAGATAGCTCGATATTAATACATCAGATAGCTTGGTATTGATACATTCGAGGTCTCGGAAACGATACACTGGAGCCGGAGTGGACGAACATGTGACGCTGGTACCCGACGGCTACCTGCCGCGCATCGCCGAGGGCGAGGTAGAGGCCTGCCTGCGGGCCAGTCCGGTCGGGTATCCGTCGGAGCACTGCTCGACGGCACCGAGGTGGGCTTCGCGCGTTCCGGACGCGATCTCGACGACATCGTGATGCTCGCCTGCCGGGGCGGCTGGCCACCGGTCGTCGGCCTCGCCCCGGACGCGGCGCAACGCTACATGCGGAGCTATCTCACAGAGATCGTGCGCACCGACGTACCACGACTCGACGGCAGGCGGCGCGACCCGGTCGGCGTGTCAAGCCTGCTGCTGTCGCTGGGTCGCAATGCCGGAACGGGCATCTCGAAGAAGAGTCTCGGGCGCGACATCGATCCCGAGCACCCCATGGACGGCCGCACCGTCGGCTCGTACCTGGACGCCCTGCAGCGCCTG
>CAZTZI010000027.1:0-4267 GCA_964618115.1 uncultured Acidimicrobiales bacterium | reverse complement strand
ACCAAGGCGCGCATGGTCGTGGCCATGGACGTGATCTCCCAGCAGTTCCCGGAGTGGACGATGGACACGATCACCCTCAACGACGTCGTGCTGGAGGGCTCGGAGACGCAGGCCGCAGCCGCGGCGTACCTGAACGCCAACCCTGACGCCAAGAACCTGCTGTTCATCGCCACAACCAACGACCTTGCCGGTGTGGCCGTGGTGGCGGCCATGGAGCAGCTCGGGCGTCTGGACGCCGGTGTGGTGCTGTCCAACGGTGGGGCCTCGGACGCGCTTGCCGAGATCCGCGACCCGGGCTCGCCGTTCATCATGTCGATCGGCTACTTCCCCGATCGCTACGGCGAGTTCCTGCGTCCGATCATCGCGACGATCCTCGATGGTGACACACCCGCCCAGCGGGTGAACCACGTCACCCACGTACCCATCGACGCCTCGAACATCGACGAGTGGTACCCCGGAGGCTGAGCCTCTCCTGAGTCGTAGACCGGGTGCGTCCGCGGCATCGCAGGCCGGCGGACGCACCCGGAGCTTTCCGGCAAGCGCACGATCCAGCCTCGGTTACTGTCGTCGCGAGACCGCGGGCGGGCCGTGGGGCGCCCCGCCGGAAGGCGACGAGGTTGATCCGCATGAATGGAATGACGCGGTGACGAGCGCCGGGCGTTCGCGTGGCCCCGCCATGGGGCTCATCGTCCGGATGTTCACCGCCACGAGCGGTCGGCCCGACGAGACCAAACCGGAACACGCCGGGCCGGCATGGATGAGCCCCGTCTCCACCCGGGCCGAGTTCGAGGCCCGCCTCGACATCGCCGCGGAGATCGGCGCCAGGGGTATCGAGGTAACGCAGGCCGGGCAGCCGTCGGGTGTGCGCCACCTGCTCGAGAGCCCCCGCAGCCGGGCGATGTTCACCGATGCGTTCGCCGTCCGGGGTCTCGAGATCTCCGCGCTCAACTGTGCCGGCATGCCCTTGCATCCGCTTCGAGGTGCTGAGCATCGCCGGCTCATCGAGGACACGTTCCGGCTCGCCGAACTTCTCGGCGTGGAGAAGATCGTGACGATGTCGGGCACGACCGGCGACGGCGGCGACGCATCCACCGTCAACTGGGTCTTCTATCCGTGGCCCGACGACAGCGTGGCCCTGTTGGAACGCCAGTGGTCCGAGGGAATCGCCCTCTGGGCGGACCTGGCGGGACTCGCCGAGCGCTGCGGCGTCCGCCGCATCGCCTTCGAACTGCACCCCATCCACCTCGTGTACAACGTGCCCACGCTGGCGCGCATGCGGGAGGCGGTCGGCCCCATCATCGGTGCCAACGTCGACCCCAGCCACCTGTTCTGGCAGCAGATGGACCCGGTGAGGGTCATCGAGGCTCTGGGCGAGGCGGTCCATCACGTACAGCTGAAGGACACCGAGATGGTGCCCACCGAACTTGCCCTCGCCGGCGTTCTGGACCAGCGGCCCTTCAGCGATCCCTCGGCGCGCGCCTGGCGCTACCGCACGATCGGGCGGGCGCACGATGCCGCCTTCTGGGGGGCGCTCGTGGACGCCTTGGCGTCGGTCGGCTACGACGGGTACGTGAGCATCGAGAATGAGGACCCCTACCAGACCTACGAGGAGGGCGTGCGCGAGGCGGGGCGCTTCCTGGCCCCCCTCCTGGCCGGCGCCGCGGCGGATTGAGGCGGCCATGGCACCGCAGATCGACCTGAGTTCGGACATCCCCCCGGTCGATCTGGGTCCTGTGGCGGCTCTGGATCTCGTGCCGCCGCCGCTGCGGCAGGAGATTCCCGGCGACCTGCGGATCGGCCTGGTGGGGGCCGGTCGCATCGTGCACAGCGGTGTCATGCCCGCCTACCGGGCGGCCGGCCTCCAACCGGTGGCGGCCTGCGACCCAGATCCGGTCGCCGCCCGAGCGATCCGCGACGCGTGGGGCGTGGAGCAGACTTTCGACGACTACCGGTCGATGATCGACGCCGTCGACCTGGACCTGCTCGACATCAACATCCGCTGGGACGTCGGCCTCTCCCCGCTGCGCGTGGAAGTGGTGGCCGAGGCCGCGCGCCGCGGCATCGGTGTCATCATCGCCAAGCCGGTCGCCGAGACATGGCAGCAGTGCCAGGACATCGTGGGATACGCCCGCGAGGGTGGCATCACCTTCGGAGTCGACTTCAACACCCGCTACGCCCCGGCCTTCTTCGGCTGCCGCGCCCTCATCCTGGCCGGCTCGCTCGGGCCGCTCATCTCGGCGGGGATCAACTACCACTCGGGCATCGGGCGCCAGCACACCAACGCCTTCGACGCCGTGCACGACGTGTGCATCCACGCGGTGGACGTGCTGCAGTCGTGGTTCGGCGAGGCGCCCGAGGAGGTCTACGGCAGCTGGTCGCGGCGCGTCGACGGCGTCGGCTCGGTACTCACGGGGGTGTTCCGCTTCGCCGGCGGCGCCAACGCCACGCTCCTGTACGACTTCGCAACCCGTCACCGGCGCCGCTTCGAGATGTTCGCCGTGGGTGAGCGGGCCGGCGTCGACGGCATCCAGGACCAGGAACTGCCGGGACCGGCCCGGCTCGTGCGGGCCGAGCTGCGGTATGGACCCCACGAACCGCGGGGCTCCGCGCTGGAACTGCCGCTGCAGTACACGCTGTCGCCGCAGTCGTATCTGGCCACGCGGGCCGACGTGCTGCAGTGCATCGCCGGCGGCGGCGAACCCTGGGCCAGCGGCACGGACATCCTGCGCAGCATGAGCACGCTGTTCGCGCTGAAGGATTCGATCCGCAGCGGGCAGCCGGTGCGGCCCTCACTCGACCCGGAGGCGTTGTGACAGACGAATCCCTCACCGTGCGCCGCCTGGCGGTGGAGCACCTCGACCGGGCCGCCTTCGAGCCCTTCGGGGCGGTCATCGCCCCCGAGACGGCGGACTCGCCGAACCTCAACCGCGCCGCCAACAACCTTGGCTACCTCTGGGTGCAGAAGGAATTGGAGTTCCCCGGCCGGGCCTACATGTGCTCGCTGCGGTACTACTACCGCGGCAACCGCTGCGAGTTCGTCCAGAAGCACCCGGCGAGCACCATCACGCTCATCACGCTCGGCATGCACCCGGCCGCCTTCGTGGTGGCGCCCGACGCGGGCGGGCATCCCGACGTCGGTGCGGCCCGGGCGTTCCTGCTCACCGGGGGGACGGGCGTGGTGATCAATCGCGGCACCTGGGTGCGCTACGCCTACCCGCTCGGCGCCTATGTCGACTTCGCCTACGTCACCCAGCGGGTCGATCCGGCGACGGCCAACACCAGCGACGACGTCGTGCGCGTCAACCTCGACAGCGAACTCGGATTCGTCTTCGATCTGGAATTCGCGCCGCCCGGCGGTGACGGCTACGAGCACGGACCCAGCGGGGCGGTTGTCGCCGGCCCGCCGCACAACCCACCGGGGGAGTGATTCACGTGAACGACCACGCCGGCCCGAACGGAAACGGATCGAACGGCGCGCCGCTGCTGCAGCTGCGGGGGATCTGCCGCAGCTTCGGCCACGTCCGGGCCGTGCACGAGGTGGACGTGGACCTGCACCGCAATGAGATCCTCGGGATCGTGGGCGACAACGGTGCCGGCAAGTCCACGCTGATGAAGATCATCGCCGGCACCGTGAGTCCCGACAGCGGCCGGATCCTGATGAACGGCGAACCGGTCGAGATCGCCACCGCCCAGGACTCCCGCCGCCTCGGGATCGAGATGATCTACCAGGACCTGGCGCTCTTCGACAATCTGGACGTGGCCGCCAATGTCTTCATCGGGCGCGAGCCCACCCGGGGCATGCCGAGCCTGCTGGGCTTCCTGGAGCGGCGCCGCATGCACCGCGAGGCCGCCGCCCTGCTGGAACGCCTCAACATCATGATCGGATCCACGAGGCTTCCCGTGGGTGTCCTCTCGGGCGGGCAACGCCAGATGGTGGCCATCGCCCGGGCGGTGGCGTTCGAGGAGAACAACAACGTGCTGCTGATGGACGAGCCGTCGGCGGCGCTGGGAGCGACCGAGTCGGCAACAGTAACGGAGCTGATCCGGGACATCCGCCGCGACGGCCTGTCGATCATGATCATCAGCCACCGCATCCCCGAGGTTCTGGATCTCGCCGATCGGGTGATGGTCATGAAACGGGGCGAGCACGTGGCGACACTCGATGCCCGCAGCACGACGGTGGAGGAGTGCGTGAACCTCATCGTGGCCGGCGCACCGGCCGCGACCGGGCAGGCGTGACCACAACCGCCACCCCGCCGGGCGCCCC
>CAZTZI010000026.1:0-5803 GCA_964618115.1 uncultured Acidimicrobiales bacterium | reverse complement strand
CTCGCCGGCATCGACGGTGTTGTCGCGGAAGTCCTCGTCGGCCACGTCCCGGTTCTCGAAGCCCAGCAGCCGGTACGAGATCACGGTGTCGGGGTTGAACTCCACCTGGATCTTGGCGTCGCGGGCCGCCAGCGCCAGCAGGCTCACGATGTTGGAGCCGAAGATGCGCCGCGCCTCGTGGGTGCTGTCGATGTAGTGGTAGGTGCCGTCGGCGGAGTTGGCCAGTTGCTCCATGAGCACGTCGTTGAACGGCCCGAGGCCCACGCCGATGGTGGTCAGACCGATCTCGGAGCGGTCGCCGATGTCCCGGAGGATCTGGTCGGTGCGGGTGGCGCCCACGTTGGCGACACCGTCGGAGAGCAGCATCACCAGCACCTCAAGTCCCCGGCGGGCCTCGTCGGTGGCCAGGTCGAAACCGCGCTCCAGGCCGGCCCCGGCGTTGGTGCTGCCTCGAGGGTAGACCTCGTCACGGACCCGCCGCATGATGCGATCCCGGTTGCCGGCCACGTCGGTGGGGTCGACCACGGTGGCCACCCGGTCGTCGTAGGCCACGATGCCCACCCGGGTGCCGTCCGGCAGGCCGTCCAGCAGCAGGTCCACGGCCTCGTGCGCCAGCCGGATCCGCTCGAATCCTTCGCCGCCGTATCCGGCCGTCTCGCCCATGGAACCCGAACGGTCCATGACCACGATCACGCTGTCGGGGATGACCACATCGGCCAGAACGTCGGGGGCCTGCACGCCGACCCGCAGCAGCACGTAGCCGTCACGGGCGAACGGCGACGGCGCCGCCTCCATGTCGATCACGAACTCGTCCCACTCCGGCTCGTAGCCACCGTCGAAGTAATTGACGAACTCCTCCACGCGCACGGCCTCCATCGGCGGCAGCGATCCTCCCCCCAGGTAGTTGCGCGTCACCACGTAGGAGGCGGTGTCCACATCGAGGGCGAACGTCGAGAGCGGGTCGCGCAACGTGTCCACGAACGGGTTCACGCCGTAGTCCCTGAAAATGTTCGAAGAGCATCCCCAGCACTCGCCCGGCCGGGTCGGCTCGACCGAACCCCAGGCCGATTCCTCCGCGCGGCTCCTGTCGCGGGCGGCCGCCGCCGACGGAGACTCGGGGCGGGCCTCTGCCGCCTCGGGTTCCGCCGCAGAGGCCGCGGCACGGGCCTGCTCGGCGGCCGCCTCCGCGCCGGCGAGGGAAGCCTCGGCGGCTGCGACGACCGCCTGGGTGGCGGGTGGCGAGATCACGACAGCCGCCTCCGCCTGGGCCGGAGCCGCGTCGGGAAGCGGGCTGTCGTAGTAGTCCGGCGATGCCGGAGGCGGCGGAGCCTCGGGCGCGGGAGACGCCATTGCCGGTGGCGGAAACGCCGGTGCAGGCGCCGGTGCCGGCGACTCCGCGAGGCCTCGCGCAGCCGTCGTGGCGCTCGGCGCCGGTTCCGGCGCGGGTGCGGGCGCGGCGTCGTCCGCATCCGCGCCGCAGGCCGTCGCCAGCAGAGCCGCCACGACAGCAGCGCCGGCAACGGTCCGGAGTCGGGCTCGAATCCGTGGCTTCGTGTCGAGCTGTTGCATGATCTTCCCTCCTTGATTCGTACGCGCTCTCCGCGTTCGATCGCTACTCAGACGTCCCAATGAGGAAGAAAGTTCCCGAGCCGCCACGTCGGAGGAGAGACAGCCCCAGACAACCGAGGGAGGGGACGCCGGGGGGACGGCCGGCGGAGCGATTTCGCCAGACGATCCGCCGACGCCCGCCGGCGGCCCCGACCGGACAGCCACAGACCGACGAGGGGGCGCCGGGGGAAGGCCGCGCCCGCCATCGTTAGGATTGGGGCATGGAACCCAAGGTGTCCCCGTTCAAGGTCCCCGAGCGCCACCGCAAGTGGGTGGATATCGCCGAGGAGTTGAGCCGGGACGCCTTCGGTCCCCGGGCCGCAATGGTCGACGGGGAGAACCGGTTCCCGTTCGAGAACTACGACGATCTACGCGCCAGCGGCCTGCTGGCCCTGATGGTGCCCGAGAGTTTCGGCGGTATCGGGGCGGACTCGTTCACCTACGCCACGGTCCTCTCCAAGATCGCCCAGGGCTGCGCCAGCACGGGTCTGACGTTCAACATGCACTCGGCGATCCTGTTCTTCCTCCGCCAGATCGCCACGCCGGCCCAGCAGGAGCGCTACTTCGGCGAGGTGGTGACCGACGGCGCCGTGTTCTCCTCCATCACCAGCGAGCCCGGCATCTCGTTCCGGCACAAGGGCAAGGTCCGCACCCACATCGAGCGCGACGGTGACGGCTACCGCCTGACCGGGCGGAAGATCTTCTGCTCGCTCTCCACCGGCGCCACCTACTACTTCACGTGGAGTTTCCTGGAGGGTGCCGAGAGCCTCGCCGACGGCCTGCTGACGGTGCTCATCCCCGCCGGGCGCGAGGGCATCACGATCCTCGATGACTGGGACACCCTGGGGATGCGCGGAACGGCCTCCAACTCGATCGATTTCCAGAACGTCCGCATCGAACCCGAGGAAGTGGTCGGCGATATCGGGGGCATCCTGGGCCAGAACATGAGCATCTGGTCGGTGGGCTACACCGCCGTCTACATCGGCATCGCGGAGGCAGCGTTCGAGTACTGCGTCAACACCATGCGCGCGCCCCGCTCGGACGGCAGCCCGCCCCGGAGCGAGGATCCCTTCACATGGCAGGAGATCGGCAAGCTGTCCATGCAACTGGAGGCCGCTCGCCGTGCCCGCGACACCCTCGGGTACCTCAGCGGCGAACTCGACACGGAGGCCCTGACCTACGTGCTGAACCAGGCCAAGTACCTCGCCACCGAGGCCGCACACTCCATCACGACTTCGGGAATGCGCCTGCTGGGCGGCCGTGGCCTCGCCCGCTCCATCCCGATGGAGCGCTACCTCCGCGACGCCATGGCCGGCCTCGTCATGCCGCCGTCCAACGAGCGTTGCCTGGAGACGGTCGGCAAGCTCGCCCTCGGTCTCCCGGCGAAGACGGTCGAGTTCGAGTGACCGGCGGCCGCCGAGCGCCACGAGCCGGCAACGCCCGGAGAGACAATCACCACCGAGCAAACGCACAGCACGAACGGCACGATCCGAACAGGGAGGTCATCATGGCGAAGCTGACGAAGTTGGATCACGGCAGCCTCTGCGTGGGCGACATCGACAAGGCGGTGTGGTTCTACGGTGACCTGCTGGGATTGGAGCCGCTGCCCCGACCCGACTTCGGGTTCCCGGGCGCCTGGTTCGACGCCGGCGGCACACCGGTGCATCTCACGACCGGAGGCTTCACGCGGAACGACGCTGCCGAGTTGCGACCCAACGACGGGCATCTGGCGTTCCTGGTGGACGACTTGGAGGAGATGACCGACGAGCTGACCGAGGCAGGCGTGGAGTGGTGGGAGCTGCCCAACTCTCCGGCCGCCGACCGGCAGATCTTCTTCCGCGACCCGTGGGGCAACATGATCGAACTCACCCGCTACGTGACCGCCTAGGACGGAAGGCCGCTCCGCCTATGCTCGGGCGGTCCGGCGTAGCGGGGAGCGAGTGATGACCACCGAGATCGACCAGCTCAAGGCCGAGGTGGCGGCGACAGCCCGGATGATGGCGGCCGCCCGGCTGGTGGAAGGGTTCGGCCACGCCTCGGCACGGCTGGCCGGCGGCGGCTTCCTGATGACCTCCACCTCACCGCTGCTTTCCCATACCGCCGGGGAGATCCTCACCTGCGACGACGAGGGCAATGCCATCGACGCCCCGGCCGGCAAGCCGTTGGAGATCGTCATCCACGCCGGCATCTACCGGGCGCGCCCCGACGTGGGCGCCGTCTGCCGCGGCCACGGCGCCGCCATGGCGGCGTGGGGTGTGCGCGGCGAACCGGTGCCGCTGCTGCACGGCATGGGCGGCCTGGCGGGCGAGACCGTGCCCGTCCACCACGACCTGGCTCTCATCACCACGCTCGAGTCGGGTGATCGGATGGCGGCCACGCTGGGCGACAACCGGTCGATGCTGCTGCTGGCCAACGGCGGTGTCGCGGTCGGCGCCGACCTGCTCGAGGCCGCGACGCGGTTGTGGTATCTGGAGGAGCGCTGCCGGGTGGCCGTCGAGGCCGGGCCGGTGGAGCGGCCGGAAGGGGCGTGGGCGGAGCGCCTCAGTGACAGCGCGCCCGAGCTGGTGCGCGCCAAGGCCTGGTTCGCGGCCCGCTTCGGCGACGGTTGAGGATCGCCGGCCGGCGGGGCCGGCCTGCGGGCTACAGCATGCTGGTGACGTTGCCGCCGCCGATGGCGACGAGGCCCGTGGCGTTCAAGCCGCCGATGGCGACGAGGCCGACGGAGTTAACGCCACCGATCGCCACCAACCCGATCGAGTTCACACCGCCGAGCGCCACGATGCCGATCGAGTTCACGCCACCGACGGTGACCAGACCCATCGCGTTGATCAGACTCAGAGCCGCGGCGCCCAGGGCGTTGATCACGCCCGCGGCCGCGATTCCAATCGCATTGGCACGGTGGATCACCACCATTCCGACGGCGTAGCTGTCCTTGCGCACCTCGTTCGACATCTGCCCAACCTCCCGGAGCCCGACTCGCTTGCCGGAATCCTAGAACACGACTGAGTAGTGCTGACTACCCCTCCGGACATTCCGGATCGTCGGCACCGTACGACGGCGCCCGATCGGGCGCTCCGGTGAGCACTTCCCGCAGCCGACCGGGCATCCCGGGCCGGCTAGGATCCCGTCATGGGGGAAGGACGGCGGCGTCGATTCGAGGATCGGGTCGTCATCATCACCGGGGCGGCCGGGGGCATCGGCCGGGCGGCGGCGCGGCGCTTCGCCTCCGAGGGCGCCGCGGTCGTGGCGGTGGACCTCGCAGGCAGCGACCTCGACGGCACGACTGCTGCGGTGGCCGCCGACGGCGCGGAAATCACGACGGTCACCGCCGACGTCACGTCCGACGGCGATGTGGCCGGCTACGTTGCCGCAACGCTCGAGACCCATGGCAGGGTGGACGCGTTGTTCAACAACGCCGGGATCGAGGGCCCGATCGCCTCGCTGGTGGACTGTCCCGCCGACGGTTTCGACCGCGTGATGGACGTCAACGTCCGCGGCGTCTGGCTGGGAATCAAGCACGCCGGTCCGGCGATCGCGGCCTCCGGCGGCGGGGCGATCGTCAACACGGCGTCGATGCTTGGCCTGGCCGGGATCGCCAGAATGGGCGCCTACGTGGCCAGCAAGCACGCCGTCATCGGCCTCACGAGGACGGCGGCCCTGGAGTTCGCCCCGCTCGGCGTGCGCGTCTGCGCGGTGGCCCCTGCACCGGTGGACACCCGCATGATCCGCGCAATCGAGGAGGGCATGAACCCGGACGATCCCGACGGCGTACGGCAATTCATCGCCTCCCGGGTGCCGATGGAGCGCTACGCCACCCCGGACGAGATCGCCGCGGTGGCGGCGTTCCTCTGCAGCGACGACGCCGCCTACATGACCGGCTCCGTGGTGCCCATCGACGGCGGCTCGCAAGCGAGCGGCTGACCGGCCTGCACTTCGAACCCCCGCCAAGGCGGCAGCAAGACGCGAGGGCGGGGACGCAGGGGTGGCGCCGGCGCGATTTCGCCGGACGCGCCGCCGACGGCCACCGGCGGCCCCGCCCGGGTCCGCTCAGGCCGGCGGGACGACCGGGACCAAGACGTGGTTCGGGCGGTCGGGGCCGAAGTGCAGGGTCACCTCGTTCTCGAAGATCTCCGGCGGGCGGTCGCGCGGGTCGTTGTGCAGGAACGGCCCGCAGCCGCGCAGTTCGTTCTTGAAG
>CAZTZI010000025.1:0-5182 GCA_964618115.1 uncultured Acidimicrobiales bacterium | reverse complement strand
GCCCGCAGCGCTTTGTGGTCGCGGCGGCGCTCGTTGCGCAGGTTGTGCGCCTCGTCGATGATGACGAGGCGGTGGCGGCGGGCGTCGGGGAGCTCGCGGTGCACCATCGACAGCGACACTGCCCGGCCCCGCACCTCGTAGCGGTGCAGGTAGTCCTCCCACATGTCCACGAGGTTCTTGGGGCACGCCACGAGCGTCTCGAAGCCGTGCTCCTCCTGCAGCAGCCGCGCCACGGCGGCGCCCACGAGTGTCTTGCCGAGGCCGACCACGTCGCCGACCATTGCCCCGCCGCGGCTCATGACCATGCGGGCGGCGATCTTCACCGCGGCCGCCTGGAACGCCAACAGTTCGCTCTCCATGGAGGCTGGCAGCCCGAACTGCACCAGTCCGTCGCGCGCCTCGGCCGAAAGGTGGTAGGCCATCTTGAGGTACACCAGGTACGGGTCGAGTCGGGCGGCGGCCCACGAGTTATCGATGGCGTCACTCAGCTCGACGTGCACGGGAATGCTGAGCGGGTCACCCCAGCGTGCCTCGAACCAGGCCGCCAGCTTGGCGGTGGTGTCCACGTCGGTCACGTCTGTGTTGAGTTCGCCCTGCTCGCGCAGCCCCGCCGCGGTGAGGTTCGACGAGCCCACATAGCCGACGCGGGGCGCTGCGGTGTCGCCGCGGTGACAGAGGTACAGCTTGGCGTGCAGCCGGTGAGCCGTGTGCAGGCGCACCTCCACGGTGCCGTCGTCGATCTGACGCTTCAGCGCCCGCAGCGCAACCTCGTCCGCCGCTGTGGGGATGCCGACCTCAAGCTGGCGGCGGAAGTCGTCAACGGTGGCCTGCCGCAAACCCTCCGCGGTCTTGTGGTCCGTCAGCCGCGGCTCCCGCCCGGACGAGAGGCGGCGGAGTTCAGCGGCTGGGTCCTCGGTGATCCCCACCAGTACCCGCGCCGCGGGCCGCTCGGAGTTTCCGCTGCCTGCTAGGCCGTCCACCGCCTCGGCGATGAGCCGCCAACCCCGCAGATTGAAATACCCGACCGCCGTGTCGAGGCTGTGTGCCCCGGAGGGCTGCGCTGCGCTCCATCAAGGCGGACTTGGCCTCCGACACGGCCTGGTGATCGGTGGTCTGCTGTGCCGCGACGAAGGAGTCGTAGGCGTCGGCTATCTGCGCGGCGACCGCTTCGATGCCGTCGAGCCTGCCGACAGAGGCGAGTGTGAGCTGACCGTCGGAGCGAGCCGCGGCGATGCGATCCAGAGCGTCGTCCTTGTCGCGCACGCCCACCAGCAGGTTCCCGCACTTGATGTTGAAGTCCAGGTCGGGCAGAGGCTCGAGGTCCTCGACCCGGTCGATCTGCGCGGCCAGTTTCAGGAACAGCCGCAGCTTCGCCACCTCGGGTGCCTCGGCCATGATGTCGACGCCGTAGAGGCTGCGCAGGCAGATCGTCTTCAGCGCCCAGTAATCCTTGCTGGGGTGCTCACACGCCTCGGCGTAGAAGGCGGGGGCCTCGGCGCCGCGGGCCTCAAGTTCCTCGGCGCGGTCCAGCAGCTTGGTGTACAGGGGTTCGAGCACGTCGAGCGCGGCGAAAAGGAACGCGCCCGAGCCGACGGTCGGGTCGCACACCGTCAGCGACGACAGAACCTCGAACGCCCGCTGGCACTCGATGGCGTTGGCAAGCTGGCTGAGATAGTCGCTCAGTAGCTCCGGCAGGTCGAGGTTCTCGGTGACGGCGTCATCGACGCCCCACTGGCGCTCGTGGTCGGAAAGCTTCTCGAGTAGCCCCGCGTAGCGCTCGCGGCGGTGCACCACGTCGCACCAGCGCTCCCCCGGCAGTGCCACGTCGTCGCTCGGAGGCGGCAACTCGACGTACTCGGCAGGGTCGCCGCTGTGCCACTGCCACGGCCATCCTTCGCGGGGGGGTACGTCCTTGTCCGCGCCGTGGCCCAGGCTGTCGTGGATGTAGTCGCTGTCCGAGCCGGCCAGCAGAACCGCCGGGTCGCCCAACCCGGCGGCCACGAAGCGGTCCGCCAGCGCGGGCAGGATCGCCGAGGTGGCCATGTAGCCGGTCACGTCGGGCTTGGTGTAGTAGGCGCCGTAGTCCTTCTGGTTGATGTACTGCTCGAAGATGTAGCCCAGCACGTCGGGGTTGATCTCGTTGTTCGCACCCGAGGGACGCTCGTCCAGATGCCAGCGCCAGCGATCGAAGAACTCGAACAGCTCACCGAACGCGGTGTCGGCCACGTCGACGTCGTAGTCGGTCTCCAGCCGGTGCGCCTCGAAGATGCCGCCGTTCACGAACGGCACGTTCCCGAGCACCCGCGCCGTGTGGTCGTCTCGGCACCGGTCCCCCAGACCGCTGTGGAACAGCGGCAGCAGGAACCGTCCGAAGAACGTGTCCGGCTCGTCGCCGGCGGCGGCCAGCCGGTTGCGCAGATACGCTGGGTCGGCGTCCAGGAAGCCCTTCGCCTGCACGAAGTAGCAGAACATCAGACGATTCAGGATCAGCGACGCGTACCAGCTTCGGTCCGCCTCGTCGTCAATGCCGCGGATCGCTTCGGTGAACCGCTTGTGGTGCCGCTCAAACTCCTTGTAGAAGCTGCGGGTGACCCTGTCGGCGTTGAACGAGCGCCGCACCCGGTCCAGCACTGCGGCGGACGTCAGCGAGGCCTCCTCCGCCAGCGTGAACGACGCCTGCGTGAGCCGCTGCAGGATCGCCTCGGTCGGCTCTTGGGCCCGGTGGCGGTAGGTCACCAGCCGGTAGCCCACCCCGCTGGGACGCTGCTCGGGCCACAGCCACAAGTGCTCGTCGGGCGCGGTGAACACGATGAGTTGGTCGCGGCTGACACGGCGCAACGCCCGCACCAGCCGGTCCTGGGCCGCCCGCAGCGGCAGACCAGCGGGGCAGTCCGCCCAGAACGCGGTCACCCCCCTCTTGCCAGCGACCGCGACGGCGCTCAGCACGCCATCGTCGTCGACTACCGGCTCGGTGCCATCGGCGTTATCCCAACCCATCGTCTCGACGAACAGGCCGACGAAATCCCCCGCCGACAGCAGCCCGCGCAGCCGATCCGTGTTGCTCATTTAGGCAGAGCGCCAGCGGAGCAGGATGTTCTCCAGTTCCTCCACCAGGGGTTGGATATCGCTCTCGGGTCGACCGGCTTCGCGTCGGGCGATGGATCGGCAGATCTGTGGCGCACTTCGCCTCTGGCGTTCACCGAGAACGTGGAGTTTGGTCTTGACGATCCGGGCGGGCGTGTCCGAGGCCGAGTCGTAGATCGAGTCCAACTCGTTCATCTGCGCCCGCAGGTCATCCTGCCGGATCGACGGCTCACCCGGCGCGTCGGCGGGAACCTCGCGGAGCCGGTTCCACACCCAGATCTCAGGGGCGTCGCCGCCAGGCAGGAAGAGTACCGGGAGCGCGCTGGAGGCTTTGTCGCGGATCCTCCTCTCGACGTCGCTCTGACGCTTGTCGCCGTCGAGGACGAAGACGAAGTTGTCCAGTTGGCCGAACTTCCGGAACGCCGCCGCGTGCGTCGGGAACTCCTCCGCCCCTGTGTCTCGACCGACCCTGATCCAGTCCCAGCGGAGTCCGTGGCGCGGACCCAGCAGGTCCAGCACTCCCCAGACGATCTCCTCGGCCGTCTCGTCCTCGCAGAGGATGTTGAGCGTGTCGCCGGAGCGCCCGTAGAGGGCATCCTGCACGATGTCGCGGTACGGGGGGCGCACCAAGACGTCGCCGGTGGTCTCATCGCGGTCGAGGAAGATCCGCGCCTCGGGAGGAACGGAGTCGAGCACGACCGCACTGTGCGTGGTCACGATGATCTGAAGATCGTTCCGCAGGGCGAGTTGTTGAAGTTGCAGCATGAGCAGCTGCTGCACCCGCGGATGAAGCCCGACCTCCACCTCGTCGATCAGCACCAGAGCGCCGCGGAGTTGGGCGACCTCCTGCGACAGGCGCAGGACGGCGCGCTCGCCGGCGGCCATGTGCAACTCCGAGTAGGTTGCGCCGCCCTCCTGTGCGGCGAACAGCAGGCTCTTGCTCCCGCTGGAGAGATCGGCGACCTCGGAGTACCTGAACGGAAGCATCCGCTGAGCGAACTCGATCTGCGAGGCCGTCAGACGTGACTCCGAGGGGGCGACCGTCGAGCGGGACATGCTGAGGATGCCGCGCACCTCGGAGGGATTGCTGAGATTGCTGAGGGTTCGAAGATAGAGCGGGCGCTCGGGCTGAGCGGCGCCCTTGCGGCCCAGGAAGCTGCGGTTCCACCCTTTGACGCGTCTCCAGCGCATCGAACGGGCGCCTTCCGGTGTGGCGTAGTCGAACTCGATGATCACCTCACCGCTCGAATCCGTCCGACCGCCGGATTTCGGGCGATAGTTGGGAAAAAGAGTCGAAGGGACGAAGTCCTTGACGCCTGCCCCGGGGACCTTGTAGGCGCAGGCGGCCGCGAAGAGCACCGTCGACTTGCCGCTCGCATTCCCGCCCGCGAGGACGCTCACGGGGAAGTCGATCGCGACCCTTAGGTGCCTGATCCCGCGGAGTCCCCGAAGGCGGATCTCCGAGAGGAAATGGGGAACGTGCGGTTTCCTGCCTCGCAGCTGGTCCCAGAGTTCCCGCAGGCGCTGCTCGATCATCGGTGTCCTCTGTGGGAGTGCGGAGGTCCCGGCGACGGTGTTCGCCGAGGCTGGGTCAAGGGTAGTCGTGCGCCCGGATCGCGGGGGCCGGTGGAGAGCGCCGCCGCGATCGGGTGGCTACTCGTGGCCGCCTGCCGGCGGGAGGGGACCGGTAGCGTGGCTCAGTGCCGCGCGGCGGGCGGTACTGGATCGACAGTGATCGGGCGATCGACAGTGATCGGGAGGATCGAGCATGACCGAGGCGTACATCATCGACGGGGTTCGCACGCCCATGGGCCGCTTCGGCGGCGGGTTGAGCCACGTTCACCCGGTGGATCTGGGCGCGCACGTGCTGCGCGGACTCGTCGACCGCACCGGCATCGACCCCGGCGAGGTGGACGACGTCATCTGGGGTTGCGTCGGCCAGATCGGGGCGCAGGCCTTCAACCTGGGCCGCAACTGCGCGCTGGTGGCCGGGTTCCCCGAGACCACCCCCGCGGTCACCATCGACCGCCAGTGCGGCTCCTCGCAGCAGGCCGTGCACTTCGCCGCCCAGGCCGTCATGTCCGGCACCATGGACCTC
>CAZTZI010000024.1:0-22160 GCA_964618115.1 uncultured Acidimicrobiales bacterium | reverse complement strand
GACGATGTCGATCATGCGGGCGCGGCGCGGGTCATCGGGGACTTGCTGGCCGACCCGGTGCTCACGGCCGAGCTGGTGGACCTCGGGGGTGCCAAGCTGGGGAAGCTCCAGCCGTGAGCCTGTCCGTCGTCACCGGCGCCGCGCGCGGGATCGGCCTCGAGATCGCCCGTCGACTGGCGGCCGACGGCCATGCGCTTCTCCTCGTCGACATGGCGCCGGCCGTGGAGGCCGCGGCGGCGGACCTCGGGGCTCGCTCGATATGCGTCGACCTGGCCGAGCCGTCGGGCATCGAGGCCGTCGCGGCAACGGTGGAGGCCAGCGGCGCGGGGGTTCGATCGATCGTCAACAACGCCGGGATCACCCGTGATGCCCGCCTCACGAAGATGGCCGAGTCGGACTTTCGCGCCGTCCTGCGGGTCAACCTCGGCGCCGCGTACGCGCTGGTCGATCGACTGCGCGGCGAGTTGATCGACGGCAGTTCGATCACCTCGATGAGCTCCCGCGCCTATCTCGGCACCTTCGGGCAGATCAACTACGTCGTATCCAAGGGAGGTTTGGTGGGCTTGACGCGCGCCCTCGCGCGAGAACTCGCCCCCCGGACGCGGGCCAATGCCATCGCTCCGGGTTTCACGGATACGGAGATGACGAGGGCGGTGCCCGAAGCCGTCTGGGACAGGGTCGTGCAGTCGATCCCCGTGAAGCGAGCCGGCGAGCCGACCGAGATCGCAGAAGTCGTCGCCTTCCTCACGTCGCCCGCGGCCTCGTATATCACCGGCCAGGTGATATTCGCCTGCGGCGGGCGCAGCATCGTGTGACTCCCGGGCGGCTCTGTGAGCCGGCAGGTCAAGCGTCCTCGCCGAGCGCGCGGGAACGGTCGTGGCATACACAAGCCGAGAACCCACCTAGCGCTTTCCGACCTGGGTCTTGTTCGATGGTTCGAGTCCACACGCCTCTCTCGAACGGGGGAACGCCGAGCGAGGATCGTGATGCCGAACTCGACAGGGCCGTAGACGAAGGCATCATTGGCCACGAACTGTTCAACCCCTGACACATGGCGGTTCAATCCTGATCCGGGACACGCAGCACCCACCACAGCCACTCCCTCGCCACCGGCGACGCGACCTGGCCCATTCAACACTCCGCCTGATAGCACGAGGTGGATTCCGGGTTAAGTGTCACATTGCTCTGCCATGCTTGTTGAGTGGCATCACTTGAGTCAGAAATTGTCGAATGGTCGGCGTCCCGCCCAGCGTGGCAGGTAGCGGTGATGCGAAGGCTGGCGCGGGGAGAGCCGCTCAGCCAGGGGGACTATGTAGATATCGCAACCCGACTTGGCCCCCCAAACCGTGGAGGGTTGGTTAGGTGGTGTCTGAATCGCCGTCGAGCACCCCCGGGCCCCGGCCGCGATCGGCCTTGACCCAGTTCCCCAACGTGCCCGGATGCATCCCCAGATCCCGGGCCACCTGCGCTATCGGCTTGCCCGTCTCCACAACAATGCGCACCGCGCCGGCACGGAACTCCCGGTCATAGGCTCGTCTCGTTTCTGGCATGGCTCTTCCTTTCCTCTAAGAGCATGCCTCCACGATTTGGGGGGAAGCTCAGAACTCGCCCTCGTTCGCGCGTGGTTCGATCGCATCAAGCGCTACGCGAACGACTAGTGCCACAACCTTGGGCTCCCGTAACGGAAGGCCAGCAACGCGTCCGGCAGAGGCCTTCTAGGCGCGTGGGAAAGTTCAAGGGAAAGCTATCGAGCCAACCCTCAAATCTACTGTGAACAGGGCATTCGCAGCTCGTTCCGGTCCGCACGCCTCCCGCGGAGCCCGAAGTCAAGCAAGCTGTGGTGTCCCTCGATGGCATTGACGGGCCTACGGCCAGGTCAGCGTCGGCATGGAGTTCCATTTCGGCGGCGTACCCACCGGCGAGCCTTGAAGGGCCTGGGGAATCCACAAGTAACCGTCGCAAGGGGTGCCTCCGGTGTCACAGGCCTTCTGTACGGTGCCTGGCATGGGCGAACGACTGTTCGATATAGGTGTCGGAGATCCTCTCTCGATGAGGCGGGAGCAGTTAGCTTCGGAGGCGATGAAGCGCCGCGAGCAGTTGGGCTCGGCGATGCCGTACCAGCGGGTGGCCGCTGCCGATGCTGAGCCGATTCGCCAGTTGGGCAATTCGGTGCTGATCTGTGGGCCGGCCCTGGAGGGGCTGGACATGCTGCCGGATCGCAGCGTGCGTACGGTGGTGACGTCGCCGCCGTATTGGTCGCTTCGCGACTACGACGCGGATGGGCAGATCGGCCGGGACGACGCGCTGGGCGATTACGTCAAGAGCATTGCGGTGACCTTCGACAAGGTGCGCCGGGTGCTTACTGACGACGGGACGGTGTGGCTCAACGTGGGCGACAGCTACACCTCCGGCAATCGTCGATACCGAGCTCCAGATCGCAAGAACCGGGCCCGGGCGATGCGGGTTCGCCCGCCGACGCCCGAGGGCCTCAAGCCGAAGGACCTGATCGGGGTTCCCTGGCGTCTTGCGCTGGCGTTGCAGGACGCGGGATGGTGGCTGCGCTCGGAGGTGATCTGGCACAAGCCCAACGCGCACCCCGAGTCGGTAAAGGACCGACCGACCAAGGCCCACGAGACGGTGTTCCTGTTGTCCAAGAGCCAGGACTACTACTACGACGTTGACGCGGTGCGGGGACCCAACGACCGGCGTCTGCGTACCGTGTGGGACATCAACACCGAGCCCCGCCGGGCCGCCGACAGCGGTGTGGACGACCACCCCGCGGTGATGCCTCTGACGCTGGCGCGCCAGTGTGTGATGATCACCAGCGAGTCCGGCGATGTGGTGCTTGACCCTTACGCCGGCTCCGGAACGACGTTGCTGGCCGCTCGTGAGTTGGATCGCCGCTGGGTGGGCATTGAGTTGAACCCTGCCTTCGTCGACCTGATCGAGCATCGTCTGGCGCTGTGAGCGACCGGGAGGCTCTCAAGCGGAGCATCGACGACCTGTCGCCGATGGGCGTGCGATTTGTGGCCCGCATGGTCGATTCTCTGGCTGACCCGCCCAGGGTCCAGTTCCCCGCGTCAGAACTGACCTGGATCACTGCCGAGTCCGACTGGATCGAGCACTTCGGGCTGATGATCTCTGCTCACCACGGCATCACGGTGGAAGCGCTTGGGCTTACAAGCTTCGAGACCGCGTTCCGAAACACATGCGAAGCCGTCGATTGGGTCTTGGACCCGTCCGGCTCGGCCACGCAGCGCTTCGTGGACCTGACCGTCGAAGCGGCCGACGGATACGTGCGCAGGTTGTCCCTGAAGTCGACCGCGGCGCAACGGCTGTCGGAGACGACCGCGCACATCTCCAAGTTGACCGAGGCTGCCTGGATTCAAGACGTCCGTTCAGCGCGTACGCGGAGGGAACACACGCTTGAGCTATTCGGGGAGTACTGCGCTGCGGTCGACGCGATCGTGATGCTGCGGGCGTTCCGAGTCGATCGAACGACGATGCCGCACCGCTACCAACTCCTCGAGGTCCCCACTGCCATCTTCGAGTCGCTGTCGGACGCGCCCCAAGCCGCGTTTGAAGCCGACGGACCCACCATTGATTGCGCGTATGGCGGGACGTCCGTGGCCGCGAGGGTCTCGCTGGACCGGTCTGACGCCAAGATCACCGTCAAGCAGATCCAACTCTCTGTGTGCGACATCCATGCCGAGTGGGAACTACAGCCCTGAAAACTTCTGGTGGACCGACCAGTACGGAGCGCCATCCGCAGGCACCGGTCGGCACGACCGATTCGCGAATCCCGACTTCCGAGGCACTTTCTCGCAGGGGTCGAAACAGCCTGACACGGGGCGGAAGCCCCTCATAGCCCGAATTTCCGAGGATCAACTCGAGGACCACGACGGGTCGGCGCGAGTCCGCCGTGCGTGTCGGCAGGTGGACGACGTGTTGTCGCTAGGGTGGCTCGCGACAACACGCGCACAGGGGGTGCAGGCATGACGTCGATCGTTCGGTTTGTCGACTCTGTTGCGGGGCGCGCTCGGCCGGGGGTGCTCGACGAGGACGGGGTGCACCCCATCGAGAGTGTTGACACCCTGGCCGCGCTGCTGCACCACTCGGCGGCTGAGATTCGCGAGCAGGTCGAGGCGGCGTGTGGCAATGCACCCGTCGACGGCGTGCCGCGGCTGCTGAGCCCGATCGACGGGGACACGCCGGTCTGGGGGGCCGGCGTCACCTACCGGGTGTCGCAGGAGGCGCGGATCGAGGAGAGCGGGGACGAGGACGTGTACATCCGGGTGTACAACGCCGAGCGTCCGGAGCTGTTCCTGAAGTGTGTGGCGCACGAGGTGGTCACCGACGGAGAGCCCGTGGGGCGGCGCCCGGACTCGGACAACGACACGCCCGAGCCGGAACTGGCGCTGATGATCAACGTCGACGGCGAGATCGTGGCCTACGGCGTGTGCAACGACATGTGCGCGCGGGCCATCGAGGGCGAGAACCCGCTCTACATCCCCCAAGCCAAGATCTTCGCGGGATCCTGCGTGCTGGCGCCCACGATGCGGCCCGCCTGGGAGGTGCCCGACGCCTACGACCTGACGATCAGGCTGCGGCTCAGCCGCGGTGCCGACGTCCTGTTCCGCGGGTCCACCTCCACCTCGGAACTGGCCCGCACCCTCGAGGAGCTGGTGGACTGCCTGTTCTGCGCCACGGCGTTCCCCGACGGGGTGGTGCTGTCCACCGGCACGTGCCTGGTGCCCCCGCTGGAGTGCCCCAGCGAGGTCGGCGACGTGGTCGAGATCGCCATCGACGACATAGGCAGCATGCGCAACGTGGTGACCTCCACCGACGACATCATGGGTTGGATGCACCGCCGCCACGCCGATCCGCTGGCGGGCTTCGACGGCTGAGCGGCGCCCGTCCGCCCGGGGGTGCGGCGTTGTCCGGTCGCGGGCCGGGGCGCCGTTCGCTCCTTCGCGAGAGCGCAAGGCGTCGCACATCGGCCCCCCGGCTCCCTCCCTCGGCGTTTGGCGTTTGCCGCGGCCCGGCCGGGTTCTCCGGTCCCGCCGCAGTCCTAGACCAACTGGCCGATGATGAGAGCCACGCCGCCGGCGAGGGCGACGCTGAGGACGGCCGGCCGGAACCATGCCCGGTCGAGGTAGGGCCGCACGACCCGCGAGATGGCGAGCCCGATGAACATTCCCGGGACGAGGTAGCCGATCAGCCTGAGTTCGTGGAGGCCGAAGTTGCCCCGCGCCGTCAACAGTCCGATACCAACCCCGCCCACGATGCCGATGTACACCGAGGAGGTGGACCGCAGCACGGGCGGGCGCATCTCGCTGAAGCAGATCCCCAGGGGCGCGCCGGGCAGCGCCGCGGCGATGGCTCCGAAACTGCAGGTCAACCCCCCGGCGATCTCGGTGCGGCGGGTCTGTCGCAGGCGGAAGCCCGCCAGCAGGACCAGTGCCGAGCCCGCGACCAGAGCCCCGATCAGGATCGTCCGGATCGTCTCGGGCACGAGTTCCAGGACGGCGAAGCCGGCCGCCAGGCCGACCGGGAGTCCCCAGAGCGCGTGCCTGACCGCTCGCCAGTCGATGTGTCGGCCCTCCACGATGATGTGGCGTATGCCGATGATCTGTCCCACGATCAGGAGCGGTCCGGGGATGAACGTGGGGTCGATGGCGACCAGGGCTGGAGCGGCGACCAGCGACAGCCCGACGCCCACGGAGCCCTGCACGATGGCGCCGCCCGCCACCGCGGCGATGGCGAGGACCAACTCGACGGCGCTCAAGGGTCGCGCCTTGGGGGGCGCCTGACCCGGATCTCCCCGGCCACCTCCCGGCACGGGTACACCTCGATGTCACCCTTGCGGTCGCGGCGACCGTCGAGGTTCTCCTTCCACCCGCTCCCGTCGGTGGCGAAGGTCCAGAAGTGCGTCAGGCAGACGAGTTCCTCGCCGGCCACGGCCCCGGAGCCCCCGAGGTGCGACCACTGGTGCGGGCAGCGGGCCTCCACGACGCAGGGAACCCCGCTCTCGGTGCGCCACACCACGATGTCGGCGCCGTCGAGGGTCGCCTCGACCACATCACCGGGTGCAACCGCATCGGCCGCCGCCACCGGTACCCAGGAGCCGTGCGCGCAGTCACCCGCCGGGGTGTCGGCGGGCTCGCCGGCACCAGCGCCCGCTTCGATGTCCGCTGCGCTCACGAGCCCGTTGTTGCGGAACGGGCGCGGCAGCCGTAACCGTCCAAGGTGCCTTCCGGGTTGCTCGGCGTCGCCGGCTGCTCAGCCGTTGGCCTCGTCGACCATCTCCACGATGCGTTCGGGGGTGGCTGGCAGGCGGCGGATGCGGATGCCCAGGGCGTCGTCGATGGCGGCGCAGATGGCCGAGGGTGCCATCATGCGTCCCGCTTCGCCGCCGCCCTTGATGCCGTAGGGCGTGTACGGCGAGGGCGTCTCGTTGTGCCCGACGCGCAGCGTGGGGGAGTCCATGGCCGACGGGATGAGGTACTCGGCGAACGACGGTGTGCGCAGTACGCCGTCCTCGTCGTAGAGGAACTCCTCGAACAGGGTGCTGCCGAGGCCCTGGACGGTGCCGCCGATGACCTGGCCGCCGACCGAGCGGGGGTTCACGACGGTGCCGCAGTCGTGCACGGCGGTGTAGTCCAGGAACTCCACGCGCCCCGTCTCGGGGTCGACCTCCACCACGACGACGTGGCTGGCGTGGCCCACGAAGGGGTAGAAGACGCCGAGGTTGGTCCGCTCGGGGTTGGGCATGGTCGTGTAGGGGTGGTCCTGGACGTGGCTGGCCTCGAGGCCGGTCTCGATCTCCTCGGGCAGGGAGTGCTTGAACATGTGGGCCGCGAGGCTGATCTCGGCGAGTTCCTTGCGGCGGTCGGGGCTGCCGCGCACGGCGAAGCCGCCGTTCTCCCAGACGAGGTCGTCCTCGTTGGCCTCCAGCAGGTGGGCGGCGATCTTGGCGGCCTTGGCCCGGATGCGCTGGGAGGCCACCTCCACGGCGCCGCCGACCATGATCGTGAAGCGGCTGCCGCCCGGCCCGGTGGCGGGCAGGCCCTGGTTGGAGCTGCCGTAGACGACCGAGACGTCGTCGGGTTCGACGCCGAGTTCCTCGGCCACGAACTGCGCCACCATCGTCTCGGGGCTGTTGCCCCAGGAGGCGTTGGAGTACAGCGTGGCGGTCACCGCTCCCATGGCGTCCACCTTCAGGGTGACGCTCTCGGGTGCGCTGGTGACCGGCGCGGCGACGGGCTCGTCGAACCAGAACCAGAACTCGGTGGCGCTGAAGACGCTGCGTTCCTGGCAGGTGCACACGCCGATGCCGACGTGGCGGCCCTCGGCGCGCATCTCGGCCTGGCGCTTGCGCCAACCCTTGTAGTCCGACATCTCCATCGTCTTGTTCAGCACGGCCTCGTAGTCGCCGCTGTCGTAGACGTTGCCGGTGGGGATGAAATAGGGGAACTGGTCGGGCTGGATGAAGTTCATGCGCCGGATGTCCACGGGGTCCATGTCCAGTTCGAGGGCCATGAGGTCCACCATGCGTTCCAGGATCCAGTTGCCCACCTCCGAGCCGAAGCCCCGGTAGGCGCCCTGCTGGCACTTGTTGGTCAGCACGGCCGTGAGGTCGTAGCCGATGCTGCTCATGCGATAGGGGCCGACGGCCTGGGCGAGGGAGTTGCCGTGCTGGCCCACGCCGAACTGGATGTAGGCGCCGTAGTTGTCCACCACCTTGTAGCGGGCGCTGAGCAGCGTGCCGTCGGACTTCGCGGCCAGTTCCACCTCGTAGTAGCGGTCCGAGCCGTGGTGGTCGCCGTTGGCGATGTTGTCGAGGCGGTCCTGCATGAACTTCACCGGACGCCCGGTGATGCGGGCCATCATGGCGGCGATGGTGGCGGTCTTCACCTCGAAGAACTTGGCTCCGAAGCTGCCGCCCGAGGGGTGGGGAACCAGGTCCAGCTTGTTGCTGGGCACCCGCAGTGTGTTGGCCAGCAGGAACAGGAAGTGCGTGAACGACATGGAGTTCACGTGGATGGTCATCATCCCGGTGGCGGGATCGAAGTCGGCGACCGCCCCGACGGTCTCCAGCGGCTGGCCTCCCGAGCGTCCCCAGTGCAGCGTGTCGCGCACGATCACGTCCGCGGCGGCGAAATCCCCGTCGACGTCACCGAAGGCGAACTTCCGGTGGAAGGGGACGTTGGACTCCAGCGCCTCGTGGATCAGCGGCGCGTCGTCCTCGAGGGCGGCGAGCGTGTCGGTCAGCGGCTCCAGCGGCTCGTATTCCACCTCGATCAACTCGGCGGCGTCCTCGGCGATGGCCCGTGAGGTGGCGGCGACGACCGCCACGCCCTCACCCACGTAGCGCACCTTGTCCACCGCCAGGCAGTACCAGGTGTGCTTGTCGGGAGAGGGGCCGAAGTCGGGCATGGGGTTGACGTGGTCGGTGACGTTCTCGCTGGTGACGATCGCCACCACGCCGGGCACCGCCTCGGCGGCGGAGGTGTCGACGCTGAGAATCTTGGCGTGGGCCATGGTGCTGCGCGCCACGGCCACCTCCAGCATGTTCGGCACGTCGTAGTCGTCGATGTAGTTGCCCCGCCCGCGCAGGAACTTCGGGTCCTCCACCCGGGGGATCGACTTGCCGACCCACTCCAGGTGCTCGGGGTGCTGGCGTACCTCGGGGACGGTCATGTCAGTCCTCCTCTGCGCTCATCTCGGCGGCGGCGTCCAGCACGGCGTCGACTATGTACTGGTAGCCGGTGCAGCGGCACATGTTGCTGGAGATCCCCTCGCGGGCCTCCTCGGCGCTCAGGTCGGGGTTGTTGTTGATCAATTCCAGGCTGCGCAGCAGCATCCCGGGGGTGCAGAACCCGCACTGCAATCCTTGGTGGCGCCGGAACGCCTCCTGGAGGGGGTGCATCTCGGCGCCGGGGGCGAGGCTCTCGACGGTCTGGATGTCGCCACCGTCCGCCTGCACCGCGAACATGATGCAGGACCGCACGCTGCGGCCGGCGATCAGCACCGTGCACGCCCCGCAGGCACCCTGCTCGCAACCGATGTGTGTGCCCACCAGACCCAGGTCGTGGCGCAGGAAGTCCGCCAGGCTGCGGCGCGCCTCCACGCTGGCCGACGTCGCCGTGCCGTTGATGGTCACAGTGATGTCGTGAGTGCTCATGCCTCACCTCCTGCCCGCTCGGCGGCCGCTGTGAGTGCCCGCCGGGTGAGAACCCGCGCCAGCTTCTTGCGATAGGCCCCCGAACCGAACGAGTCCGACAGGGGCTCGATACCCGAGGCGGCGGACTCCGCCGCGGCGGCGAACACATCCGCGTCCGGCTCCGCCCCCACCAGGATCGCCTCGGCCTCGGGCCGGCGCAGCGGCACTTCCGCCACCCCGCCCAACACCACCGAGGCCCGATCGATGGTGCCGCCGCTCGTGTGGACCAGCACCGCGGCGAGGGCGATCGGCCAACTCTCCGCGGTCACGCTGAACTCCAAGAACCCGTGACCTGTGCCCGCCGGCCAGGCGTCCACCGTCACGGCGGTGACCAACTCGCCCTCCTCCAGGGCCGTCGTGAAGTAGCCCTCGAAGAAATCCTCCGAGGCGATCTCACGGGTGCCGCCGACGCCCTGAGCGGTGACGGTGCCGCCCTGCGCCTTGAACGCCGCTGGCATCTCGGCGCTCGGATCGGCATGGGCGATGCTGCCCACCACCGTGCCCTGGTGGCGCACCGGCACCTGGCCGGCGTTGGCGATCGCGTCGGCCAGCACCGGCGCCACCGCCAGCGTGTCGGCGTGCAACTCCACCGTGCGCTGCCGGGCGGCCGCGCCCACCTGCAGGCCGGCCCCATTGGCTCCGATGCCCGCCAGGTCGGGCGCTTGTGTGATGTCCACCAGGTGGCCCGGCGCGGCCAGCCGCAGATTCATCAACGGGATCAGACTCTGACCCCCCGCCAGGATCCTGGCGTCGAACCCCAACTCACCCAACAGAGCGGCGGCCTCGGCGCCCGACCCCGCCCGGTGATACTCGAAAGGTGGCGACTTCATAGGCCCCTCCTCGGAAACGCTGATCAGGAACGTAGTTCCTAAGGGATGGGCATGCCATCTGCGCCGCCTCAGGCCGGCGGGTCTGCGACCTCCGCCAGATCGAGGGCGTTCTCGATCAGCCCGAGGACCCCGCGAGGTGGCGTTCCCGCATCCCGGCTGTCCCCCCTGGCCGGGATGCGGGGGCCGATCGGAGGCGAATCGAGCAGGAGGCCTCGGCGCCGGACACCTCGCGTACCCTAGCCCAGCGCCGCCGGCGGCCTTCCGGAGCGCTAGAGGAGTCGCAGGTGCCGTGCCTCGGCGAGGGCCTCGATGCGGTTGCGGGCCAGCGGTTCTTGTGCCCGCTCGGCCGGCAGGTCGGGGAGCGTCGTCATCAAGGTGCGTCCGGTGGCTCTCGTCTCAATGGCCCGGCGGGTTGGGGAACCCGCCGACCAGCGACTCGTAGGTCTTGGCCGCCGCCAGGGCGGTCGTCTCGTCCCAGTAGCCGGCCACGAAGCTCATCCCGACCGGCAGCCCGTCGCTGAGGCCTGCCGGCACGTTGATGACCGGGTGCCCGGTGACCGAGCACGGCAGGGTGTTGGGCACCATCTCCAGCGCCCTCGCCACGTAGTCGGCGATCGAGCAGTCCTCGGGGGGCAGGGCGGTGGGCATCATGGGAAGCGTCGGGTAGCAGAGCACATCGCAACTCTCCAGAGCCCTGTCGTACGCCTCGTTGATCAGCGGACGCAGGTTCTGCGCCTTGGCGTAGCAGGACCCTCCGTGCAGGTTCAGCATGTACTGCCCGAAGAGGGCCACGTACTTGACGGAGTGGGAGACCTCGTCGCCGTGGCGGCGCCAACCCGCCGCGAAGGCCTCCATGATCTCGGGGTTGTACCGGCCGCGGTGGTTCAGGCCGTAGCCGTTGCCGCGCAGCATCTGCCAGGCTCCTCCCTCGGTCGCGATCACGCTCCAGACCGCCGGCGCCCAGGCGTGCTCGGGAAGGGATATCTCCTCTACCTCGGCGCCGGCCGTCTCCAGGCGCGCCAGAGCACCGCGCACCGTGTCGTCCACCGCCGCGTCGCTGATCGGGTGGCCGAATCCTTCGGTCACCACGCCGATGCGCAGGCTCGCCGGCTCGTGGTCGAGCCCGGCGGTGTAGTCCACCCCCGACGGTGCCGACAATTGGCGTTGGTCCACCCCGTCGGGTCCGGCAATGGCCGTCAGCAGCAGCGCCACGTCATCGACGGTGCGAGCGACCGGCCCGAGATGGTCGAACGTGTACTCGATGGGGAAGGCCCCCGTATATGGCACGAGGCCGTAGCTGGCTTTGATCCCGACGATGCCCGACCAGCCGGCTGGCATCCGCACCGAACCCCCCTGGTCGCCGGCGATCGCCATGTCCACCTCGCCGGTTGCCACCAGCACGGCACTTCCGCACGACGAGCCGCCGGCGGAACGGGAGGGATCCCAAGGGTTGCGCACCGGGCCGGTGGCGGCGGTGTGGCTGCCACCGGAGAAGCAGAGGTCCTCGCAGACCGCCTTGCCGACAATCTCGCCGCCCGCCTCCAGGATGCGCCGTACCACGCTGGCGTCGCTGCGGGGCACGAACCCCTCCAGGGTCGCCGAGCCGTTCATCATCGGCACGCCCGCCACGTCGACGTTGTCCTTGATGGCCACACGCCGTCCCGCCAGCAGGCCGTCATCGCGCTCCCGTACCGCGCACCGCCGGTACCAGGCGCCGAAGGGATTGTCGGCGGGCTCGGGCCGCCAGGAGTGCCGCTCGGGAACCGCCGGTGCCTGCTGCCGGTAGAGGTCCTCCACGGTGTCGTAGGCCGCCAGCGAGCCCGCCACGAGCTCCCGGTAGGCGTCCAACTCGTCGTCGCTCGGCGAGAGCCCGAAGCTCGCGGCGATGACCCCCAGTTCGTCGGTGCTCGGAACCGGTACACCCATTGATGCCTCCTCGGCGAGAAGTCGCTGCCCGTAACCTACGACTCCCCGGCGCCAGGTGTTACCCGCGTTTGCAGGTACTTGGCTCCGGCGCACCGCTCGGTCCGGAGGCGCGCATACCGGAGTCCCGGGTATCCGTCATTCCCGCGGAGGCATGGCCCGGACCCGATCCGGGAGCCTGCCCCGGACTTGATCCGGGGCCGGAATCCGCAGTCCGGCTGCGTGCCTTGCGCACCGTCCGTTCGAGAGAAGAGGCGCGGTGTACTGTCGATTCCGATGGCGCGGCCCAACGTCCTGCTGGTGATGGCGGACCAACTCGCGCCGCATTTCACAGGCACGTACGGCCACCCGCTCGTGCGCACGCCGTCCTTGGACGCCCTCGCCGAGCGCGGGACGCGCTTCGACGCGGCCTACTGCGGTTCGCCCCTGTGTGCCCCGTCCCGTTTCTCGATGCTGGCCGGCCGACCGCCCTCGGAGATCGGTGCCTGGGACAACGCCGCCGAGTTCCCGGCATCGGTTCCCACGTTCGTGCACCACCTCCGCCTCGCCGGCTACCGCACGGTGCTCTCCGGGAAGATGCACTTCGTGGGGCCGGACCAGTTGCACGGCTTCGAGGAGCGCCTGACCACCGACATCTATCCCGCAGACTTTGCCTGGACCCCCGACTGGGACGCCGCCGGCGAGCGGATCGGCAAGTGGTACCACAACATGGACAGCCTGTCGGAGGCCGGGCAGGCCCTGGCCACCTACCAGATCGACTACGACACCGAGGTCGGCCACGCCGCCGTGCGGCATCTCTACGACCTGGCGCGCCGCGGCGACGGGCGCCCCTTCCTGCTGGTGGCGTCGTTCATTCACCCGCACGATCCCTACGTGGCTCGCCCGGAGTGGTGGAATCTCTATGACGACGACGCCATCGACCTGCCGGACGCTCCACCGCAGACCCGGGATCCGCACGTCGAGCGCATCCGGCGCGGCATAGAGGCCGACACCGTGGGCTACACCGAGGCTCAGTGTCGCAACGCCCGGCACGGCTACTACGCCAACACCAGCTACTTCGACTCGTGGCTGGGGCGGCTCATCGACGCGCTGGCCGAGGTGGGCCAACTCGACCGCACCGTGGTCATCGCCACCAGTGACCACGGCGACATGCTGGGCGACCGCGGCACGTTCTTCAAGATGTGCTTCTACGAGCGGTCGGCGCGGGTACCCCTCGTCGTGGCGGGCCCCGAAGTGGCCAACCGCACCGTCGGCAACGCCTGCTCCCTGCTGGACCTGTTCCCGACCCTGCTGGACATCGCCGGCGCCGAGCCGGCCGCACCGCTCGCCGGACGCAGCCTCTGGGAGAGCGTCACCGGCGGGGAGGACTCCGTCGACGAGACCGCCGCCGAGTACACGGCCGAGATGACGTCGCACCCGATGTTCATGGTCCGGCGCGGCCGCCTCAAGTACATCGCCTGCGAGACCGACCCGCCCCTGCTGTACGACTTGGAGGCCGACCCGCTGGAGCGCACCAATCTGGTCGACGATCCGGATCATGCCGAACTGGCCGCGGACTTCGCGGCCGAGGTTGCCGAGCGTTGGAACGGTGCGGCGATCAGGGAGAAGGTGTTGGCCTCCCAGCGGGCCCGCCGGGTGCTGCACGAGGCCGCGAGCGCCGGTAGGCGCCAATCCTGGGATTACGCCCCGGCGCGCGACGCCGCCAACGAGTACGTCCGCAACCACATGGACTGGGCCGATGCCGGCCCGCGCAGCCGCTTCCCTCCGCGCGGGGACGTCACCTGAGCCGGCGACGCGGCGTCCGGCCGGTCAGCGGTTGCGCAGCTCGACTCGGCGGATCTTGCCCGAGACCGTCTTGGGAAGTTCGGTGGTGAATTCGATGCGGCGGGGGTACTTGTAGGGCGCGGTGGTGGCCTTGACGTGGTCCTGCAGTTCGGCGACCAGCCCGTCTCTCGCCCTGTGCCCCTCGGCGAGCACCACGAACGCCTTGACGATCTGGCCGCGGATCTCGTCGGGGACGCCCACGACCGCGGCCTCGGCCACGGCGGGATGCTCCAGCAGCGCCGACTCCACCTCGAACGGACCGATGCGGTAGGCGGAGGAGAGGATGACGTCGTCGGCGCGCCCGACGAACCAGAAGTAGCCGTCGCCGTCGCGGATTCCCCGGTCACCGGTCACGTACCAGCCACCTCGGTGCGCCTCGGCATTGCGCTCGGGGTCCCGCCAGTACTCCTTGAACAGGCCCACCGGCCGCGTGGGTTCGACCCGCACGGCGATGTCGCCCTCGGTGCCGTCGGGCAGCTCCGCCCCGGTCTCGTCGATGATCGCCACGTCGAAGCCGGGCAGTGCGAGGCCCATCGAACCGGCCCGCACCGGTATGCCGGGTAGGTTCGCCACGACGGCCACCGTCTCGGTCTGGCCGTAGCCGTCGTGTATCACCGTCCCGGTGGCCTCCTGCCACACCTTGATGACCTCGGGGTTGAGTGGCTCGCCCGCGGACGTGCAGTGCCGCAGGCTCGAGAAGTCGTACGCCCTCAGGTCCATCTGGGCGAAGGCCCGGTACAGCGTCGGCGGCACGCAGAACGTGCTGACCCCCTGCTCACCGATGATGCGCAGCATCCGGTCGAGGTCGGGCTTGCCGACGACGTTCCACATCACGACCGCCGCGCCGATGCGCCACTGCCCGAACAGCTTGCCCCAGGCCGCCTTGCCCCAGCCGGTGTCCGACACGGTCCAGTGCACGTCATCGGGCCGCAGGTCTTGCCAGAACCTGGCGGTGACGTCGTGGCCGATCCCGTAGGAGGCGTGCGTGTGCAGCACCATCTTGGGGAGCGACTCGGTGCCCGACGTGAAGTAGATGAGCATCGGATCGTCGGCTGCGGTGTCGTGGATCGGGGGCGTGGCGACGGCACCGGCGACGGCGGCGTCGAGGTCGACCCAGCCTGGCGAGGACCCGCCGACGAGCAGGCGCCGGGACGCTCCCGGACAGTCCGCAAGGGCCGCGCCGACGGCGACCAGCCCGGCGGTGTCGGTCACGACCGTGGTGGCCTCGGCCAGGTTCACCCGGTAGGCCACGTCCCGGGCGCTGAGCTGCATCGTTGCGGGCATCGGGACGGCGCCCAGATGCAGGCACCCCAGCAACACGTCGTACCACTGCACGATGCGCGGCAGCATCAGGAACACCCGGTCGCCCGCGGCGACGCCCGCTTCGCCCAGCACCGCCGCGGTCGCCGCGGCTCGGGACGCCACCGTGGCGAAGTCGATGCGCTCGGAGGTTCGCCCGTCGGATTCCACCGCAACGAGGGCGAGTGAGTCGGGATGGCTCTGCGCCCGGTCGTACAGGACGTCGCGGGCGTAGTTGAAGCGGGCGGGCACGTCGAGGCGGAAGCTCCGCCGCAACTCCTCGTACTCCGCCCGTGTCGGCATGGTCTCCCTCAGTCTCCTAGATGGCCAGTTCCAAGGGTGGGTACGCGTGTTTCGTGTGAGAAACAGTTCTTGGGGCAGATTTTGTGGCTATACCACAGAAAACCGGGCCAAGAATACTGGCTCGGCCTGCTTCCTCCTCGCCCTCGACCCCGAGACACCTCAATCCCTTGGAACCAACCATCTAGACCGGCAGACCGTATTCCCGGCTGATGACGAGGCGCTGGATCTCGCTGGTCCCCTCGCCGATCTCCAGGATCTTGGCATCGCGATAGAAGCGGCTCACGGGGCTCTCGTCCATGAAGCCGTAGCCGCCGAAGATCTGGGTGGCCTCGCGCGCCGCGGCCTCAGATGGCCATGTAGCGCCAGTCATTGCTGCGATGACCTCATCGTGTCACGCCCGCGGCGGGCAGGGGTCCGGCGCGGGATCCGGTGTGATCCACGTACGGGCATTCGACCAGCCCGCCGGGGTATGCCGACACCCCCATTCGCAGGTTTCTGCGCTATCCGCGGTGGATGAGGCCGGGGATTCGGGCGCGCCCGTAGGCTGGCCGCGTGCGGGGGATGCGATGAGCGACGTGGCGCGCCGGCTGGCGGAGGCGCGGGCCGCCACCGAAGGCCCCAGCGAGGCGGGTGCCGCCAAGCTGGCCCGCCAGAGCAAGCTGTACGTGCGGGACCGCCTGGGGTTGCTGTTCGACCCTGGCACCTTCGTGGAGGACGCCCAGCTGGCCAACGCCGGCGCCGGTGACCTGCCGGCCGACGGCGTCATTACGGGTCGGGGCCTGGTGGAGGGGCGCCCGGCGGTGGCCGTGGCCAACGATCCGACGGTGAAGGCCGGTTCGTGGGGCGCCCGCACCGTCGAGAAGATCATCCGCGCCACCGAGGTGGCGCTGGCCAACGAGTTGCCGATGTTCTGGCTGGTGGACTCCGCGGGGGCGCGCATCACCGATCAGGTGGAGCTGTTCCCCGGCCGGCGCGGGGCGGGGCGAATCTTCCACAACCAGGTGAGGCTGTCGGGCCGGGTGCCCCAGATCTGCTGCCTCTTCGGCCCGTCGGCGGCCGGTGGCGCCTACATCCCCGCCTTCTGCGACGTCGTGTTCATGGTGGAGGCCAACGCCTCCATGTACCTGGGCTCGCCCCGCATGGCCGAGGTGGTCATCGGCGAGGTGGTGTCGCTGGAGGAGATGGGCGGCGCCCGCATGCACGCCACCGTCTCGGGCTGCGGCGACAACCTGTTCGCCGACGACGAGGCCGCCATCGACGCCGCCAGGGCCTGGTTCTCCTACCTGCCGACCTGCTGGCGCGACCCGCCGCCGCAGACCGAGCCGCTGCCGCCGGTCCGGCTGCTCGACGGCTCGGCGATACCCGCCGAGGCGACACGCGGCTACGACATGCGGCGGGTCGTCGACGGGCTCGTCGACGCCGGCAGCTTCTTCGAGCTGAAGCCCGACTTCGCTCCCGAGTTGATCGTGGGCCTGGCCCGCCTCGACGGCAACGCGGTGGGCGTCCTGGCCAACAACCCCGCCGTCAAGGGCGGCGTGCTGTTCAGCGACTCCGCCGACAAGGCGGCCCGCTTCATCTGGCTGTGCGACGCCTTCAACGTGGCGCTGGTTTACCTGTGCGACGTGCCGGGCTTCATGATCGGCACCGAGGTGGAGCGCGGCGGCATCATCCGCCACGGTGCCAAGATGATCACCGCCGTCTCCGAGGCCACCGTGCCGCAGGTCTCGGTCATCGTGCGCAAGGCCTACGGAGCGGGCCTGTACGCCATGTGCGGCCCTGCCTTCGATCCCGACGCCTGCCTGGCGCTGCCCAGCGCCTCCATCGCCGTGATGGGCCCGGAGGCCGCCGTGAACGCCGTGTTCGCCAACAAGATCGCCGCCATCGAGGACCCCGACGAGCGGGAGGCCTACATCGCCGCCCAGCGCAAGGCCTACGAGGCCGACGTCGACCTGCTGCGCCTCGCCTCGGACCTGGTCATCGACGCCGTCGTGGAGCCCCAGGACCTGCGCGACGAGGTCATCCGCCGCCTGGCCCTCGCCGCCGGCAAGGACCGCCACTTCTCCCACCGCCACCACGGCGTCCCCCCGGTCTGACCGCCCGCTGGCCGGTGCCGGAGCGCGCACCGCGGAGGTAAAGGGGCGGCCGGTCGCCGCCGGGGTGCCCGGGCAAACGCTTGGTAAAGGGGGGTACCTTCCCCGCTCGGTGTGGCTGACGCAACGGCGCTTCGGCCGAACCGCTGGCTGTGGCCCGAGTGCTCCGGCTGGCTGGCAGCAGTCGACGCGCGGCGAGCGGCAGGAGATGTTCGGTGTGGTCATTGCGCTGTTCGTGTTGTGCTTCGCCGCGCTCGTCGACATCCACCGCCGCTCGTACGCCTCCTGGATCCACGCCGACCGGCGGCGCAATCACTGGCTGTGGTGGGGCTACGGACTCGCGGCCATCAATCTCTTCATCACCATCGAGCTATGGGTGCTCTCTCCGTGGGTGCCTGTCTTCGGGTTGCTCTCCTGCATCACGTACCTGTGCTACGAGCCCGCGGGTGCCGCACAGGCGATCTGACGACGGTGACCAGCGTCGGCGGTCTGACATCAGAACACATCAATTTGGCGATGCTATGATGTCTCCATGCGAACGACGCTGACTCTCGACGATGACGTGGCCGCGGTCCTCAAGGAGCGCGCCCGGTGCTTGGAGGAGCCGTTCCGCAAGGTCGTCAACGACACCCTGCGACGCGGTCTTTCTCCGGCGCTGCCCGAGCCGGAGGCCGGCTACCGGGTGAGGCCGCACGAGAGCGGATTCAGGCCTGGCGTCGATCCGATGCGCCTGAACCAACTCAACGACTTGCTGGAGGCTGCCCGCTTCGTCGGCCTGGCAGACGAGTGATCGTCCCAGACCTGAACCTGCTGGTCTACGCCCACAGCGTCGGCGCGCCACTGCACACCCCGGCGCGCCGATGGTGGGAGGATCTGGTGAACGGAACCGAGCGAGTCGGCGTTCCGTGGGTCGTCGCGGTGGGGTTCGTTCGACTCATGACCCACCCCCGCGTGTTGAGCCAACCGGCCGCGCCGGAGCGGGCCGTTGACCTCGTGGCCGATTGGTTCAGTTCGCCGAGCGTGCTGCCGCTGAATCCGGGTGCCCGGCACCTTGCGCTGTTCCGTGAGATGCTGAGTGCCGCCGGTGTTGGCGGGAACCTCGTCACCGACGCCCACATCGCCGCGCTCGCCGTTGAGCACCAGGCCGAGGTCCACTCCAACGACGGCGACTTCGCCCGCTTCCCAGGGCTTCGTTGGCGCAACCCCGTCTGAGCGCGCGGCGCGCTTCGACTCACCGGGCAGCCGGATCCGATTGCCGGGGTTGGCGCCGGGACCTACTCTTCGCTCATGAGCCCCGATCCGGGCGTCGAACTGCTGGCGACCGCCGGGTCGGACGCTCCCGCGCCCGGGGCGCGCAAGCGGATCAAGGCCAGGGACTACGAGCGCGAATTGGCCCGCCTGCAGGAGGAGCTGGTGCGCCTGCAGCGCTGGATCCGCCACAAGGGCCTCAAGGTGGTGGTCATCTTCGAGGGGCGTGACGCCGCCGGCAAGGGCGGGGTGATCAAGCGGATCAGCGAGCGGTTGAACCCGCGGGTGGTGCGCGTGGTGGCGCTGGGCACGCCCAGCGACCGGGAGAAGACCCAGTGGTGGTTCCAGCGCTACGTGGAGGAGTTGCCCGCCGCCGGCGAGATGGCGCTGTTCGACCGGAGTTGGTACAACCGGGGGCTCGTGGAGCCGGTGATGGGGTTCTGCACCGAGGAGGAGTACCGCGAGTTCCTGCGTTCCTGCCCCGAGTTCGAGCGGATGCTGGTGCGGTCGGGGATCATCCTGATCAAGTACTGGTTCTCGGTGAGCGACGCCGAGCAGGAGCGGCGCTTCCAGAACCGGATCAACGACCCGAAGCGGCGCTGGAAGCTGTCGCAGATGGACCTGGAGGGTCGGGCCCGCTGGGTGGAGTTCTCCAAGGCCAAGGACACGCTGTTCGCGCACACCGACATCAAGCAGGCGCCGTGGTACGTGGTCAACGCCGACTCCAAGAAGGCGGCCCGGCTGAACTGCATCTCACACCTCCTGTCGATGATCCCCTACGAGGACGTGCCGTGGGAGGAGGTGGAGCTGCCCGAGCGCCAGGAGCGGGTCGGCTACGTGCGCCCGCCCATGTCGGATCAGACCTTCGTGCCCGAGGTCTACTGAAGCCCCCGCTGCTCGCCGCCGCGGCGGTCCAGCGCCCCTACGCCGGGCTCGACAGTGCTCGCAGCAGCTCCTCGAACGCCTCGTCGGCGATGGCGGCCATCTCCTCGTCGGTGCGGTCCTGGATGGGATGGCGGGTGGACACCGTGGCAGCCTCGAAGCCGAGCGCCTCGGATTGCGCGCCGGCCGCGGTGGCGAAGTGCTCCGACAGCACGAACACCGCCGGTGTGCCGCGGCGCTCCAGATCGCTGACGTCGTGCACACTGCACGACACGCAGGATCCTCAATCGGCCAGAGCCTCGATCACGGCGTCGCAGTTCGCGGCGATCTCGTGGCGCAGATCCGCCGGGGCCGGCTTGGTGTAGGCAGGCTTCGTGTAGCGGTGCACGACAGCGCCCAGTTCGATGAGTCGTTCGCCGATCCGGTCGAGGAACAGGTTGCCCCGGGGCTTGGAGATGTCGAGGAGCCCGACGGTGCGGCCCACCAGCGACTCGGGCCGGGCTGCCTGCTGCCGGCTCGTCGGCGCGGTCTCGGCGGTGGGGTCGAGGACGGTGGTCATAACGCAGCCTCCTGACGGTGGGGGAGCGGTGGATCGGGGATCACGGGACGATCTCCGGGGATGGGCCCGTCATTCCCGCGACGAGCCTGCCGCTGACTCGATCCGGGGCCGGAATCATGGCCGGCGGCGTCGCGGCTCACGGGACGATCTCGCGGGTGACGGGATCACTGCCGCGGGGACCGTTGACCCAGCCGGCCATGATCCCGGTGAACGGACCCGCCGGACCGCCGGCGTGGACGACGAGCAGACCGCCGGGTCGGAACTTCCCGATGCGCCGCCCGGCGGCCTCAGGCGGGAGGCCGGCTTCGATGCCCCCCGAACCGGCGAGCAACTCGTCGGCGTCGACCAGCAGTTCCTCGCCGAGTTCGGCCATGAAGCGGTCCCTGCTCCAGCCGGCCTCGGCGAAACGGGCCATGTGCTCGGGCGGGATGACGAGCATCCCGTCCAGCGCCAGCATCACCCGCGGCGACGCCGTCGCCCGCAGCGCCAGCGCCAAGTGCTTGGTGAGTGACTCGGGGCTGCGGGAGCGCTCGTCGAAGAGGATCCGGGGCGACTCGCCGGCGAACGCGGTCACCGTGGACTGGTCGGGCCGCCAGCCGCGGCTCTCCGCCAGTGACGTCCACGGCGAGGAGTCCTCGGCCTCGGCGATGCAGAAACCGACCTTGGCCGGCGAGCCGAGAGTGGCCCGGTCGGCGGCGCCGGGGCGCCCCCCGCCAACGTTGCGCACCACCAGTTGCACAGCCCGGCCGATCGTGGAGTTCGCCCGGTTGCCCTGGCCGAGGGCGTTGATGCCGGTGTTCATGCCGATGCGCTTTGCCACCGGGCCGTTGACGATGAGGACCGGCCCCACGCTCATGGTGGTGGCCAGCACCCCGTGCATGTTGAACTCGTCGGTGCACACCGCCTCTACCGCAGTGAGCACCACCGGCAGGTACTCGGGCCGGCAGCCGGCCATCACAGCGTTGACGGCAACCTTCTCGACGGTGCATTCGGCGAGGTCGGGCGGCACGGTGGCGACGATCTCGTCGGGACGCCGGGTTGTGCCCTCCAGCATGCGCAGCACCCGCTCGGCGGTCGGCGGCACGACGGGCAGCCCGTCGGACCAGCCCCGGTCCCACATCGCCTCCCACTCGTCCTCGAGGGCGGCCAACTCGACGCGTCGGCTGCGCAGTCCCGAACCGCCGAAGCGTGCCGCCAACCGGTCCGCGTGCGCCGGGTCGACGCTCAGGGAGCCGCAGCCCGCGCGATGGGCGGGAAGGCCGTCGCCCAAGCCGTCGATGCCCGACAGTCGCTCCCAGTCCTCGCGTGACCAGCCTTCGGTGCGTCCGGTCTCGGCGCCGCCCGTGACCCGCAGCAGCGTGGGAACCGTCTCGATGCCGTTGCCCCAGGAGAGGGCCAGGTCATCGTCGTGGAGCACCCAGGAGGCTTCTGCGGGGAACGCCGGGTCGTCCTGCGTTACGACCGTCAGTCCCGCTCGCTCCCGCAGGTCCTCCAGCACCGGGACCACAAGCTCGCACGTCGGGCAGTCGCGCTTGACGACCGCCACCAGCCCCTCCAGCAGGGGCGGGTTCAAGTCGTCTCCCTGGCGCCCGACGTGGCGGTGAGACCCATCGGCCGAGTCTCGCATCCGCGACGGCGCCTCGCGCTGACGGCAGGACCTGGAGGGACCTCGCCGGGTGGCTCAGTCGATCGACGGATCGGGGCGCTCCGCAGTCGCAGGCGCCGCACTGCGGCATACAGGAGCCACACCAGGCACCACGCCACCACGGCGATCAGCAGGACGGTCTCGTCGCCGGGCCGCAGACCGGGGGCATGGAAAGGCTTCACGAAATAGTGGGAGACGAAGCCTCCTCGGTACGGCGTCTCGCCCGCCAGGCGCCAGAAGTGCTTCTCCCACACCGTCAGCGGGCACGGCTGCCCGGCGAGGTTGATCGCGGCGGTCGGCGCCAGCACCAGCAGGTACCACCGCATCAGCC
>CAZTZI010000023.1:0-6838 GCA_964618115.1 uncultured Acidimicrobiales bacterium | reverse complement strand
GCGTCGTCTGTGACGCCGGGGGCGTGCTCGCCGCCTCGGGCGCGCTCGCCGGGACCGTGCCCGCCGACGCTGAATTCCTGGCGCTCGACTGGTCGGCGGTGACGGTCGGCCGCTTCCTGGCGGCCCGCCACGAGGGCAACCAGGCCAGGATTGAAGCGGAGATCGGGCTGGCTCTGGCGGTGGTCGACGAGTGGTTCCCTGTCCGCACCATTGTGGCCACAACTCTCGACCGCGCCGGACTCGGTGCGGTCGATGCGCTGGATTCGTGGTCGGCACTGGTACTGGCCGAGCAGCTGGGGCTGCCCCTGTTCACCGCCTCCGACGAGGTGTCCAGCGACCGAATCGAGATCCGCCGGCCCTGGTAGCAGACCGGCTGCCATAGCAGCGCGGCGGAGAAGTGGGCCGCCGCGGGCGAGACCGCCGCAAGGCTGTTGTTAGGTATACCTAATTAGGGTAGCCTAACAGTCTGTGTGGAACGGCCGGATCGGCGGGGCGTTGGCTGTGGAGGGCGTGACGCTGCGGCGCCGTGGGCGCAGCCTGCTGAACGAGCTCTGGCTGCGGGTGGATCCGGGCGAGGTGGTCGCCGTGATGGGTCCGTCGGGGGCGGGGAAGACGACGCTCCTGCGCACCGTGGCCGGGCTGGCGGCTCCGGACTCGGGAACCATCGAGCGGCCCGGTGATCGAGTGGCGGTCGTCTTCCAGGACCCGCGGCTGTTGCCGTGGCGCACCGCGCTGGAGAACGTGGAACTGGTCTGCGAGCCGGCAGGCAAGCACCGGGCGCGTGACTGGCTGGGCCGGGTCGGGCTCGCCGGCGACGCGGATCTCTTCCCGGCAGCACTCTCGGGAGGTATGCGCCAGCGGGTGGCGGTGGCCCGGGCGCTGGCGTACGACGCGCCGGTGGTCCTGGTCGACGAGCCCTTCGCCAGCCTCGACGGCCCGCCCGCCACATCGTCATCCCGGCGATCACCTCCCCGGTGCTGGCCGCCGCCTCGGTCACCGTCGGGCAGGCATTGCGCGTCGCCGTCATGGCCGAGTTGCTCTCCGCCACCGACGGGGTCGGCGCCACCATCGCCCGCGCCCGGGCGAACCTCGAGACAGCCGACGTCTTCGCCTGGACGCTCGTGCTCATCGCCGTCGTGCTGGTCATCGAACTCGCCATCCTGCGGCCGTTCACAAACCACCTCCTGCGGTGGCGGGCGACCACCACCTGAACGCCCGGAACCGCCAGAACCGCCAGAACCGACCGGACCCATACCGACCCGAACCGATCCCGACCACACCCGCAACAAGAGGAGCGCCACCATGACATCCGATGCAGGAACCGGCACAGCGGCCTACGCCGGCACGAACGTCGAGAAGATGCCGGGGTACGTGCTGCTGGCGCGCATGGGCAAGCGCGTGCTGCGACCCGGCGGTCGCGAACTGACGAGGGAGGTGCTCGGCGGGCTGAACATCACCTCCGCCGATCACGTCGTGGAGTTCGCCCCCGGATTGGGCGCCACCGCCCAATTGATCTTCCAGAGCCGCCCCGCCGGCTATGTGGGGGTGGAACGCGACGAGCAGGCCGCCGCGGCGTTCAAGGCCCGCATCGTCGACAGTCGCTACCGCTGCATCGTGAGCAGCGCCCAGGACTCCAACCTGGGCGACGGCTCGGCCAACGTCGTGATGGGCGAGGCGATGCTGTCCATGCAGTCCGACGACAACAAGAGGCGCATCATCGACGAGGCCTACCGGATCCTGCGACCGGGCGGCCGCTACGGCATCCACGAACTCTGCCTGAAGCCCGCGGACCTCGACACCGAGATCCAGGACCAGGTTCGGGGCGACCTCTCCCGGGCGATCCGCGTGGGCGCCCGACCGATGACCTCACCGGACTGGCGCGCCCTGCTGGAGGAGGCCGGCTTCGAGATCCGCCACGAGTCCACCGTCGCCCAGAGGCTCCTGGAACCGCGACGGCTCATCCAGGACGAAGGACCGCTGCGCGCCGCCAAGGTCGTCTGCAACGTCCTGCGCAGCCCGAAGGCCCGCAAGCGGATCATCACGATGCGCAAGACCTTCCGCCGCCACGCCGACCACCTCGCCGCCATCGGCATCGTGGCCGTCAAACCCTGGCCCGAATCCTGGTCCTAGACGTCGTAGAACTGCACGTAGAACTCGGCGTCCTCCGACGGCTCCACGTGGTGATAGGTGCCGGGAACGATCAGGACACGATCCCCAGGTCTCGCCCGGATCCGCCGCCGCGCATCCTCCTCGACGAACAGCACCGAGCCTGCAAGCACCACCAGCTCCGCCCAGACCGTGGTGACGTGTGCCCGCGACAGTCCCGCCGGCATCGTGGCGGCGGTGAAGGCGCGAGTCCGGCGCCTCGGCGCTGCCGTCGGCGGAATCTCCGGCGGTGTGGAGGTCACTCCTGCGCCACCTCGCTGCGCTCCGGCGGTCGGGCCGGTGTTGCTCGGCGGGACTGACCGGTGGAGCGGGTGACGCTAGAGGGTGAGCTCGGTTCGGATGCCGCGGAGGTCCATTTCGAACTCGATCTCGCGGACCGGGGGGCGGGAGTTGATCCAGCGGAGGCCGTGGCGTGCGGCCTCGCCGACCGTGGGTAGCACGGCGTCCTCCAGGAGGCCCTCCAGCAGGTGGACCGTGTAGACGTCGGTGGTGGTGACCTGGCCCCAGCCGGCGCCCAGGCCAACCAGGCGCTCCTCCATGATGCCGGCCACATGGCGGGCCTTCTCGCGCATGGCGTCGGGGCCCGACTCGCCCTTGCGGACGATGGTGTCCTCGTCCAGGGCCGCCTCCCGCAGCTCGCCGGCGCCGGCCACGACGAAGGTCAGCGGGGCGGCCGCCCCGGCGGGCGCCGTGTAGGAGAAGGCCTGCAGGGAGACGACGCCGGGCGGGAAGTCCTCGGGGGCCACGTTCGTGCGGGCGAGGGGGTTGAGGTCGCCCATGTAGAGGCCCCAGGAACGGAAGCGGGTGGGTATCGGCACGAGACGGCAACAGCGCCTCCACCGCGACCCACACCGCATCAGCCACTTCAGATTCGAGCGCGCGCATAATACGACTGCCTCCACCAGTTGTAGGCGACGATGCCACTCGAAAGAAAACTCGAGACAGAACCTCAACTGGTGGATGGCCACCTACCCGCGCGGCCTCTAACACCGGGCCGTCGGGCCAGTCAAACGGCGGTTTGGTGTCTCGCGAGCCCGCCGGATCGGCCCCAAAAGGGGTGGTCGGAGGATCGTTCGGGCCGCTCTCGGCTACCCCGGGGCCTCACCGGTCGTGGGGTTCGCATCCCGCCGGCTCCGGCAGGTGGCAAGGGTCGGCATCAGTGGGCGATGCCGCCGAGCAGCGGGGGCTCGCAGGACCACGGGAAGTCGATCCAGAGGTCGGTGCGGCGCCAGACGTAGTCGCATTGGACCACCGAGATGGGCTTCTCGTAAAGCACGGCGGTGCGCACCTCGCCGACCTCGGCGGCGCAGAAGTCGCGCACCATCTCGAGGGTGTGGCCGGTGTCGGCCACGTCGTCGGCGATGAGCATCCTGGCGTCGTCCAGGTCCACCAGCTCTAGGTAGGGCGGCAGCACGATCGGCACCTCGTGGCGCTCGTCGACGTCGGTGTAGTACTCGACGTTCATCACGAAGATGTTCTTGGTGCTGAGGGCGTAGCCCAGCGAGCCGGCGATGAACAGGCCGCCCCGGGCGATCGACAGGATCACGTCGGGCCGGAAATCCGACTCCACCACCATCTGCGCCAACTTCCGGGCGCCCACGCCGTAGGTATCCCAGGTCATGACCTCCCGCCGCTCGCTCATGGTTCCACCCCTCCTGTCCGTCCCTGCCGGTCGGTCCGCTGCATCGGGCCGCCGTCGCTGGTTGCGGTCGCTAGTTGTAGTCGTAGAAGCCGGCGCCCGTCTTGCGGCCGAGGCGGCCGGCGGCCACCATCCGGCGCAGCAGCGGCGGCGGGGCGTAGAGCCGCTCGGCGTACTCGGCGTGCATCACCTCGGCGACGGCCTCGATGACGTCCAGGCCGATGAGGTCGCACAGCTCGAGGGGGCCCATGGGGTGGGCGCAGCCGTACTTCATGCCGGCGTCGATGTCGGCGACGGTGGCCTGGCCGGAGTCGGCCAGTTCGATGGCGGCCAGCAGGTAGGGCACCAGCAGGCGGTTCACCACGAAGCCGGCCCGGTCCTCGCAGCGGATGACGTGCTTGCCCAGGCGCTCGGTACCGAAGGCGACCACGGCCTCGATGACCTCGCTGCCGGCGGCCACCGAGCGGACCACCTCCACCAGCGGCTGCACCGGGGCGGGATTGAAGAAGTGCATGCCCACCACCTGCTGGGGGCGCTGCGTGGCGGTCGCCAGGTCGATGATGGCGATGGAGGAGGTGTTGGAGACCAGCACCGCGTGCGGCGGGGTGATGGTGTCCAGCAGCCCGAAGATGCGGCGCTTCTCGTCGAGGTTCTCGATGACGGCCTCGATGACCAGGTCGCAGCCGGCCAGGTCGGCGAGGTCGTGGCTGTACGCCAGGTTGGCACCGGCGGCGTCGTGGACCTCGGCGGTGATGCGGCCCCGCGCCTGAGCCTTGCCGAGCGAGGCGCCGATGCGGCGCTGCACCTGCTCGACGGCGGCGGCGTCGATCTCGACGACGGTGGTGTCGAGGCCGCTGCGGGCGCACACCTCGGCGATGCCCGAGCCCATCGTCCCGCCGCCCACGACCCCGACCCTCCGGATATCGAGTTGCTGGTTGTCCACCCGGCTGCTCCCCTTCGTGTCGGCGCGCCCCGGCCCGCTCCGTTCCCCCTCGACGGGCGGGACCTCCGGGACCGTAGTTTGCCCGCGCTCGCGCGGGTTGCATCTTCTGGCGGATGGTGTCGCGTGGGCCGGGCATCGGCAGAGAGAAGTGCGCCGGCTGCGGGAGCGGATCCCGGCCTTCGCCGGGATGACGGTCCGGGGACGTTGGCACCCCGCGGCGCCGGACCGGGGATCGGTGCGCCCTGGATATCGTGCCGAGGATCATGGTTGCATCTGATCATCCGGAAGCCGTCCCGGATCACGCACCCAGGGGTGTCCCGCCCAACGGTGATGCCAGCATCGTGGCCCGGGGGCTCACCCGGCACTTCGGCGAGGTGCGGGCCGTCGACGGGGTGGACCTCGAGGTTGCCCCCGGGGAGGTGTACGGCTTCCTGGGGCCCAACGGGGCCGGCAAGAGCACCACCATGATGATCCTCACGACGCTGCTCAGGCCGACGTCTGGCCGGGCGCTGGTGGCCGGGTTCGACGTGGCGGGGCAGCCGGCCCGCGTGCGCGAGTCCATCGGGTACGTGCAGCAGGAGTCGGCGGTCGACGAGTTCCTCACCGGGCGCGAGAACCTGCTCTTCCAGGCCAGGCTCAGCCGCATACCGCGCGGCAGAATAGCCGGCCGCATAGACGAGATGCTCTCGCTCGTAGAGCTGGAGGGCAGGCAGCACGACGCGGCGCTGGCGTACTCGGGCGGCATGCGCAAGCGCCTCGACATAGCCGGCGGCCTGCTGCACATGCCGCGCGTGCTGTTCCTAGACGAGCCGACGGTCGGCCTGGACATACAGGCGCGGCGCAAGATATGGGATCACGTCGCCAGGATACACCGCGAGTACGGCATGACGATATTCGTCTCCACCCACTACATGGAGGAGGCCGACGCCCTGTGCGGCAGGGTCGGCATAATAGACGGGGGCCGCATACGGGCGGTGGGCAGGCCCTCCGAGATGAAGGCCGCCCTCGGCGGCGAGGTCATCACGCTGGAGCTGGCCGGCGGCGGGGCCGGCAGGCTGGCCGGCGCGCTGGCCGGCATGGGCGGTGTGCGCGAGGCCTCCGAGAAGGGCGGCCGGATAACGGCGTACGTCTCAGGCGGGGAGGAGGCCATACCGCGCGTGTTCGCCATGGCCGCCGGCATGGGCCTGCGGATAAGCTCGATATCGCTAAAGCAGCCGACACTCGACGACGTCTTCATATCGCACACGGGGCGCGAGCTGCGCGATGGGGGGCCGCCCGCCCGGCCCAGGCGCCGCGGGCCGCGGAGGGGGCCGGCGTGATAGCGCGCGACACGTACAACGTGTTCTGGCGCGAGCTCAAGCGCTACCGCAAGTCCAGGAGCGGGGTGCTCATACGCCTCATCCAGCCGGCCGTCTGGATAATAGTAGTCGGCAACATATTCGCCGGCACGCAGCCGCTCATACAGTCGGTCGGCTTTGACGGCGAGTACATCGAGTTCATGGCGCCGGGGGTGGTCATACTGACGGCCATATTCACGAGCATCTTCGGCGGCGTCAACACGCTCTGGGACCGGCGCTACGGGTTCATGAACAAGGTCCTGACGTCTCCGGCCTCGCGCGCGTCGATAGCGCTGGGCAAGATGCTCGCCATATCGCTGATAGCCGCGCTGCAGGCAAGCCTCATAATCGGCATCGCGCTGGCGATAGGCGTCGGGTTCGACCTGCTGGCAATACCCCCGATAATGGCCATAGTGGTGCTCTTCTCGCTGGGGTTCTCCGGAATATCGGTGACGGTGGCGGCCACCGCCAGGTCGCAGGAGACCTTCTGGGGGACGATAAACTTCCTCGGCATGCCGCTGTTCATGCTCAGCCCGGCGCTGTTCCCGCTGGAGCTGCTGCCCGACTGGCTGGCGTTCGCCGCCAAGCTGAACCCGGTGACGTACACCGTGCTGCTGGTCAGGGAGCTTATGACGGGAGTCGCCGAGGGGGTGTCCGCGGCGCTCAGCCTGGCCGTCATATCGGCGTTCGTGGCGGGCATGGCCGCCGTGGCAAGCTACGTGTTCACGCGCGAGGTAAACAAGCCGTTCTGAG
>CAZTZI010000022.1:0-9187 GCA_964618115.1 uncultured Acidimicrobiales bacterium | reverse complement strand
ACCTGCGCACGCACCTGCTCCCAGCGGGCGTCCCACCCGTAGCGCTCGAGGCCGGCCGGTCCGGTTCCGGTCACAGCCACCGGCGCGGCTCACCCCGAGGCGTCACCCTGAGTGCCCTGCCTGTTGGATTCCAAGGAAGATCCTTCCTTTCGGCGCGGGAAAACGAAAGATACCTGCACGCTTTCGCGGACCCTTCCCTGCCAGACTAGGAGACGAACATCAACACGAAAGTGAGAGGTGGAACCATGTCGTCCGGTCCCTCCCACTCCACCGAACCCGCCGGAACATCCCGAAGGCGGGGAGGAATCATCGGCGGGTTGGCCCGCCTGAAGCCCCGGCCCGGATCTGCCGTGCCCTGGGCGGCGGGGGCCGGCCTGCTGAGCGCCGGGGCCGCGGTCTCCGTCGGCGAGTTGATCTCCGGCATCACCGACAGGACGCCGTCGCTGATTCTGGGGGTTTCCGACGCCATCGTGGACAGCCGGTTCGTGCCGGGTGCCGTCATCCGGTGGAGCATCGACACGTTCGGCTCGGCCCAGAAACCGCTGCTGTTCTACGGCGTGCTGGGGGCGACGCTCGCCCTCGGAGCGCTCACCGGCATCGTGGCTCGACGCCACCGCTGGGTGATCGTCGTCGTCTACGCCGCCTTCGGAACGATCGGCGGCCTCGCCGCGGCCGTCAGCGCCACCGCCACGACCGGCATGGCCGCGCTGACGGCAGCGCTCGCCGTGGTTGCGGGTGCCGGGTCGCTGTGGGGCATGCTGCGTCTGATCTCCCCGGTCGCCGCCACGGCGCCGGCCGGGGTGAAGCCCCGCCAGCCGCACCCATACCTGAACGAGACCGGGCGGCGCTGGTTCCTGACCGCCGCGGGGACCACCGCGGTCGGCGCCCTGGTGGCCAGCGGCGTCGGGCGCTACCTCCTGGGACGCCGCGGCGACGTGGAGGCCGGCCGGGCCAGCGTGGCGGATCTACTCGAGACCGCGGAGGTGCGCACCGATACCGGGGCTGCGAGCGCAACCGACGCGCCCACCACGACGATCGCCGGCGGCACGACCCCGACCACGGTTGGCGGCAACGCCGCTCCCCCGCCGGCGGACGCCGGGACGACCAAGCCGACCAGCGGAGCCGGCGGCGAGACCATCGACACGGTGGTGGCAGACGAGGCACCGACCGGCGACACCGTCGCCGGGACCACTCCGGCCACCACGGCCCCCGGGGAGACCACGCCGGCGACGGTGGCCGCCGACGGCGCCGAGGTCGCCGCACCGCCCGTCGAGGGGGGCGACGGTTCGGTCCCGACAACGCAACCGCCGGCCGCGCCGGCCGACGCATCCACTCCCGGCACGACACAGCCCGCCGGTGGCGGCAACGCACCGCCGGTCGGCGACCCGGGCCAGCGACCCACGACGACCACCACCCAGGCGCCGCCGCCGACGACCCAGGCCCCGCCGCCGACGACCCGGGCCGTCGCGCCGCCGCCGGCGAGGAACCGGGCGGGCTACTACGACAACACGGTCACCGGCATCTCGCCCATCGTGACGCCCAACTCGGACTTCTACCGGATCGACACCGCCATCGTGGTCCCCTCGGTGGACGTGAACGACTGGACGCTGTCCATCTCCGGCATGGTCGACAGTCCCTACACAATGGATTTCAGTGAGCTGATCGGCATGGGACTCGTGGAGACCCCGGTCACCCTGAGTTGTGTCTCCAACAAGGTGGGCGGGCACCTGGTGGACAACGCCGTGTGGCGCGGTGTACCGCTGGCCGACGTGCTGAACCGCGCCGGTGTGCAGCGCGGCGCCACACAGATCGTGGGGCGCTCGGTCGACAACTGGAACTCCGGCTTCCCCACCGAACTGGCTTTCGACGGGCGCACCGCACTCGTGGCTGTGGCCATGAACGGCGATCCGCTGCCGGCCGAGCACGGGTTCCCGGCGCGGCTGGTCATCGCCGGTCTCTACGGCTACGTGTCGGCCACCAAGTGGCTCGAGGAGATCCGCCTCACAACCTGGGAAGGCTTCGATTCCTACTGGGTGCCGCGCGGCTGGGCCAAGCGGGGACCCATCAAGACGCAGTCCCGCATCGACGTCCCGCGGCGCGACTCCCGCGTCCGAGCAGGGCGCGTGGCCGTCGCCGGCATCGCCTGGGCACCGACGCGCAGCATCGAGCGGGTCGAGGTTCAGGTGGACGACGGTCCCTGGGTCGCCGCAGAGTTGAGCAAGAACATGTCGATCAACTCGTGGCGGCAGTGGGTCTACGCCTGGGACGCAACCCCCGGCAGGCACCGCATCCGCTGCCGCGCCACCGACGGCACGGGCTATACGCAGACCTCCGAGGTCCGCCCACCCGCACCCGACGGCGCAACCGGCTGGCACACCATCAACGTCACCGCCTGAGCACCCACCTCGACGCGGTCCGCCGGCCGAGCCAGGACTATCCGGGCGGCAGCGGGGGCGTCGTTCTGGTCCCAGGCACGTCGAAGGTCGCGACGCTCGCGGCCGGAGACGGCCTCACCAGTCGACCCAGACACCTTCGTGGGGCGCTTGTGCCTCGGTGACGAGACACGGTCCGATGACCTCGATGTCTCGGGTGCCACCTTCGAGAATCAGCCGGCAACCGCCGAAGATGGCCACTGGCGTCGTGGTCTGCGCGCTGGCGATCTCGTACAGCTGACGCTCGCCTAACCCGAATACGACCCGCGTGACGCCGCCCCAGTAGATGGTGCCGGCGCACATCGGGCAGGGCTCACAACTCGAGTAGAGGGTGCCGGACGCCCGCTCCTCGTCCGTCAAGGCACCCACCGCATCGTGCATCAGATTGGTCTCGGCGTGGTAAAGCACGTTGCCGTCACTGACGCCAGTCGTCTCCGCCTCGAGGAGGATGTTGCCGTCCTCGTCGGCGAACAGCGCTCCGAACGGCAGATTCCCCTTGTCCAGGGCCTGTGCTGAGAGTTCGATCGCCCGCCGCAGTAGGCGCTCGTCGGCCGGGCTCAGTTGTCCAGTGTCGGGGGGCATCACGGAACCTCCGGTTCATAGGTGTGCCACATCGTGGCCTGTTCGTACATCGCCGCCACCTCCAACAGCGCGGCATCTTCGAATGGCGCACCCACCAGCTGCATCCCGATGGGCAGCCCCGCGGCCGTGAAGCCGCACGGCGCGCTCACCGCTGGATGACCCGTCAGGTTGAACGGGCAGGTGTAGGGAATGAGCGTCGCCAGTTCGGTGGCGGGATCGAAGGAGGCCAGCGGCATGGCCACCCGGGGCGTCGTGGGCATGACCAGCGCATCGAGGCGGGCTTCGGCGAATGCCCCCAGAACCTCGGATCGCAAACCGCCGCGGAAGCTGACCGCCTCGGCGACCTGGCTCAGCGGGGTCGACAGCGCCTGCAGGAGCATCCCGAGGACTGTCGGGTGGTAGTCGGCGGGGCGATCCTCCACGTGCTGACGGTGCGCCGCAGCCAACTCCGTGGAGAAGAATGTAACGACGGCATCGGGCGCTGACGCCAAAGCGGGGATCTCCACCGGGACGATCTCGAATCCCAGGCGCCGGAGGTCGTCGCACGCAGTGTCGAACACACGCCACACGTCGGATTCCGGCGGCGTGCGGGCGTCCAACGACACTCGCGTGGCATTGCCGAGCGTGCCGAGCCGCATGCCGCCGAGTTGTTCGTGCGTCCCGGTCGGCGGGATCGCCCGGATGCCACCGGGCCGCCAGAGCGTCGCCGCGTCCGCGGGGTCGGGACCGGCGACCACCGCCAGCACGGCCGAGACATCAGCGACGGATCGGGCGAGGATTCCCACGTTGTCGATCGACGGCGCCGTGGCGTGGCGCACGACGCCGTGGGCGCTGACGAGCCCGGCTGTCGGCTTCAGGCCGACGACACCGGTCATCGCCGCGGGGATGCGAACCGACCCGGCAGCATCGGTGCCCAGCGCGAACTCTGCCGAGCCCACGGCCACCGAAGCGCCGCCGCCGGCGCTGGATCCGCCGGGGTAACTGTCCAGCGCCCAGGGGTTGCGCGTGGGGGGCTCGTCGAGCCCGCAGGTGAGTTCGTGGGACACCTGCGTGCCGAGGAGGATCGCCCCGGCGCGCCGCAGCCGCTCCACAACGGTCGCGTCGCAGTCGGCGACGTGCGCGGCGAACGCCCGCGACCCCCCGGCCGCGGGAAGGCCGGCGACCGAGATGACCTCCTTCACCGCGAACGGCCGGCCGGCCAGAGGTCCGCTCACCTCGCCGTCCTCGACCGCCCGCGCCGCTGCGGCGGCCCCGGCGCGGTCCACGTGGACGTACGCGTGGACCAGCGGCTCGGTCTCCTCCAACCGACTAAGCGCCGCGGCGAGCCGGTCGCCGGCCGATTCAGGCACGGGAGACGCCCCGTGTCGCCACGCCGGCGGCTCCGTCGAGCCGGAGCGTCGCGCCGCTGACGTGCGCCGCCGCGTCGCTCGCAAGCCAGAGGACGGCGTTGCTGACGTCCCTGCCCGTCCCATGACGGCCCGACGGCGCGGGCCCCCACGTGAAGGCGTCCTCGGCATGGTGCTCGTAACCCGCCGGTGTCGTCTGCATACCCGGGAAGACCGCTCCGGGGCAGACGGCGTTCACCCGGACGCCGTGCGGCGCGGCCTCGGCAGCGAGCGTCTCCGAGAGCGCCAGGACACCGGCCTTCGTGACGGAGTAGGTGGGTATGTGATGGATCCCGCGCAGCGCCGCGTCGGAGACGACGTGGGTGATCACACCGCTTCGCTGCCCGCGCATTACCTCGAAGCAGGCGCGGGAGTACCGGAACGTGGCCGTGAGGTTCACCTCGACGAGTTCACGGAAGGTGGATTCGGGTGTGGCACCCAGAGGAGCGGCGAAGATCATGGCGGCGCATCCCACGAACAGGTCCAGGCGCCCTCCGAGGAGCGAGATGGCCTGCTCCACGCTGCTGTCGCCGTCGGCGCGGTCGGCGGCGTCGCTGCGGATGAACGAGGCCCCGCTGGCGGCGGCCACCGACGCGCCTCGCTCGGTGTCACGGCCGCAGAAGGCGATCTGCATCCCGACCTCGGCGAGGTGCTCGACGACGGCCCGGCCGATCCCGGAGGTGCCGCCGGTGACGAGTGCGGTCCTGCCGCGCAGCTCGGCGCTCATTGCCGCACCCGCACGGCGCGCAACGCAGCCAGCATCCCCCCGTCGACCGACAGGGCCGCTCCGGTGCTGCCGGCGGCGGCATCGGAGAGCAGGTAGGCAACCGCCTCGGCGACCTCGGTTGCGGTGGTGTGGGTTCCGGACGGTGGCATGGGGGGCGACGTGCCGTCCCCGGGAGCGGCGCCGTCGACGATCGATCCCATGCCGGCGGCCGTGTGACCCGGACTGACCGCGTTGGCCCTGACGCTGCGGGTCGCTCCCTCCACGGCGAGCATCCGCGTCATCCACAGCAGCGCCCTCTTGGACACCGAATACGCGCCGAGTTCGGCTTCGGGCCAGTCGGCGGCACCCGAGACGATCGCAACGATCGCTCCGCCGCCGTCACTGAGGGCATCAAGGCAGGCGCGGGCGAACAGGAAGGGGGCGACGACGTTCGTCTCGATCAGCGCGTCCCAGGCGGCGTCGGTCGTCTCCGACAGCGGCGACCGGTGGAGCACGCCGGCGGCCAGCACCAACCCGTCGAGGCCACCGAGCACCCCGAGCGCCTCAGTGACGATCGCGGCCACTGCGCCGGACTCCCCGACGTCGCCCGGAACGAATGTCGCGCCTGTCCGGCCGGCCAGCTCCCCGCCGCGGCTCAGGTTCCGGCCGCTGAACGCCACTTCGGCGCCTTCGTCTCGGAGCCGCTCGACGACGGCTCCCCCGATGGCGCCGGTCCCGCCGGTGACGAGGACCCGGCGGGTGGTCGCCGCGCTCACTCCTGGGTGTCGGCCATCGACGGGAGCACTCTGATCGAGCCGTCACCGGCGAGTTCGGGGTTTTGCGCCCGCCATTGTTCGCGGGGGTTGAGGGCACGCCAGGCGTCGACGTACTCGGACTGGCGCGAGAAGACCACGTCGGAGTGCTCAGCCGCCCGCCGCAGCACCCGCTCCAGCATCCTCAGCCGCGAGCCCCGCCCGATGACCTGCGGGTGGATCGTGAGGTTGTAGACGCCGCCGGGACAGTGGTCGTAGGCGTAGTCGAACTCGCCGGTCCACATCTCCTCGGCCACCGACGGGGGTGCCAGGCCGGGGATCTGACCCCACACGAACTCGAAGATCGGCACGTCGTCCATCGGCCAAGCCACAGGGATGCCCACGATGTCGGTCAGCTCCCCGAACTGGTAGGCACCGTCGGTGAGCCAGCGGTCCCCCTTGCGCACGTACACCGGCATCATGTCGGTCGACATGCGGCTCCCGTCGAAGTCGAAGCCGAACTCCTCGATGAGCTCGATGGTGTGCTCGCTCATGTTCCAGGCCGGCGACACGTGACCGCGCGGGCGCACACCGGCAACCAGGTCGAGCGCCTCCAGGCCGCGCTCGATGATGAGGCGCTGGCCGGCCACGTCGAAGTCGCGGGCGTCCTCGTGCATCCAGCCGTGGTAGGCGAGTTCGTGACCCCGGTCCACGATCTCCCGGATCAGGTCCGGGTAGGCCAGCGCTGTGTGCCCCGGCACCAGGAACGTCGAGCGGATCTCGTAGCGGTCGAGGAGTTCCAGCACCCGGTGGGTGCCGGGGATCTCCATCTCGCCGCGCGAGATCATGCTGGCGTTGGTGCTCTTGAACGAGGTGATCCACAGCGACAGGGCATCCATCCCGACCGTGAGGCAGAAGGTCAGGCGTGGCAGCCCGGCCACGTCACGACCTCCCGGCGGCGGAGCGGTCGAACCCGGCGGGGGGGTGCACCTCGCAGATGTGCATCACGTTTCCCTCCGGGTCGTAGAAGGAGCGGAACCGGTACCAGATCCCGTCGAAGTCATCGCCGGGGATCTCCTCGAGGAACGCGCCGGCGCCGTAGATGTTCGTGTCGCCCGCCCAGGTGATGCCGTGCTCGTCGAGCGCGGCGATGGCCTCGTCGATGTCGTCGACCTCCGCGGCGAAGGAGTGCACGCCGGCCGGGTCCTCGTTGTAGTTGGCGGTGCGTTGGCGCTCGCCACGGTCGGCGTGGGGCACCGAGAGCAGTACCAGGTCCACGTCGCCGCACATGAACATGGCCCAGCCCTTCTCGGGCTCGTAGCCGTGCGGGTGCAGGGGCAGGCCCAGCACGTTCCGGTAGAAGTCGACCATCGTCGTGAAGTCGTTGACGACGATGTCCATGTTGTCGAGGCGCTTGAGTTTGAGCATGGCCTCAGCGCAGCGGCACGGCGACCGACGGCATGGGGGCGCCCGTGGCGCCGCGGATGTGCATCGGGAACCCCAGGAAGGCGAACTCGTAGACCTGCTCCGCGGCGATCTCCTGCATGTTGCAGACCTCGATGATCTGAGCGCCTGCGGTAGCGAACATGTAGCAGTGCACCGGGGCGTACTGGCCGTAGTAGGGCTGGGGCTCGAGGCCGATGTTGTCGCCGGCGATGCACATGGCCCCGGCCTCCTCGCAGAGCCAGCGGGCACCGTCGACGTTGATCCCCGGCGAGGCCGACAGGTAGTCGATCGAGGGCCACATGTTCATGCGCCCGGTGCGCAGCAGCACCACGTCGCCCTTGCGCAACTCGGTGCCCTGCCTGCGGGCGGTCTCCTGGATGTCCTTCGAGTCGATCTCGTAGTGGGGCTCGAGGATGTCCACGCCGTGCATGGCGGCCACGTCGAGCAGGACGCCCCGAGCGATGATCGGCGGGTAGCGGTCGGTGCCCCCCTTGGTCCACACCATGGAGCCCAGGTGCTCGTCCTGGGTCCAGCCGTTCCAGAACGTCTCGTAATACCCCATGTGGTTGAGCGTGTCGATGTGGGTGCCGCAGTGGGTGTACATCGAGATGGAGTCGCCCGAGTAGGCGTACTCCTTGTGGATCTCGGGCCCGTAGCCGGAGCGCCCGTCGAGGATCGACCCGCTGGGCGTGTGGGTCATCCAGATGCTGAAAGGCGGATCGCCCGCCTCGGTCCATGACGGCATGCCCGACCAGTACTCCACGGATAGGTCGAAGACCTTGGTGCCGTTGAGCCGAGACATGATCGCCCCCACGGAATCGGGTGTCACCCAGTTGAGCCGCCCGATCTCGTCGTCCGGTCCCCACGGACTCTTGGAGACTTTGTGGCCGTTCTTCTCGAACAGCGGCTCGGGCTGCAACTCGATGTCCACGGTCTCGTCGACGGCGTCGAGATCTACCTCGAGGCCCGCGATCTGCTCAGCGAGTGCAGTGTCGTTCACGCCACACATGTGGCCCCCTCCTCGTCATCGGATGCGGTCCTGGGTGAAGCGTATGCTTGACAGTGACATTATTCAAGGACACAATCCCGATATGAACGATAAGCAAACCCTAATAGCAGAGCAGCCGGGTACCGAGGCCGTCAACCTCCGGCATCTCCGGGCTTGGGTGACGGTCGTCGACGAGGGGTCCGTGACCGCGGGGGCGCGGCGGCTCGGCGTCTCGCAGCCCGCGCTGTCCCAGCAGCTGCGGGCACTGGAGGGGTTCTTCGGGAGCCGCCTGCTCGAGCGACTGCGCCGGGGCGTGCAGCCCACGCCGCTGGGCCGCGCCCTGCTGGGCGATGCCCGCGGGGCACTGGCCGCGGCCGACCGGCTCACCCGGCAGGCCAGGACCATCGCCGGGTTCGACGTGGGCGTCCTGGAGGTGGCGACGCTGCCCACGCTGGTGGACTCGATGCTGATCGACCCGCTCCGCCTTTGGCAGGAGGAGCACCCACAGGTGGCCATCCAGCTCCACGAGTTCGCGCTGCAGGCGACGATGAACGATTCGGTGGCGATGGGGGTCGGTGACCTCGCCATCGGTGTTCGGCCGCCGAACTGGCCCGGACCGGTCGTGTCCCTCGGGTGGGAGCAGTTCGTGGTTGTGCTCCCACCGAACGACCCACTCGCCAACGGGGAGGGCCCGGTGGCGCTGCGCGAACTGGCGGATCGCAACTGGATCCTCTACGAACCCTCACAGGGCCTATCCGACTACGTCGCCACGGCGTGCGCCCTTGCCGGCTTCCGCCCCCGAAAGGCGGTACTCACCTCGCAGGTGCAGGCGGCAGTCCGGCTGGCGGCGGCGGGCCTCGGCGCGGTGCTGGTGCCGTCGGCCAACGTCCCGGAGG
>CAZTZI010000021.1:0-4953 GCA_964618115.1 uncultured Acidimicrobiales bacterium | reverse complement strand
ACGCAGTGCTCGGGATTCACGCCCGGAGCGCCTTCTTCTCGATCTTGCCGACCGACGTCTTGGGCAGCGACTCCCGGAACTCGAAGACGGTCGGCACCTTGAAGCCGGCGAGGCGGGTGGCACAGAACGCGGCGATGTCCTCGGCGGTGACGGCATCGCCCGCACGCAGCACGACGAAGGCCTTCACCGCCTCGTCGCGGATCGGATCGTGCACGCCGATGACGGCGACGTCCTCGATGGCCGGGTGCTCCACCAGGACCCGCTCGACCTCGCCGGCGGAGATGTTCTCCCCCGCCCGCTTGATGACGTCCTTCTTGCGGTCGAGGAAGAACACGTAGCCGTCCTCGTCGAGCCAGCCGTTGTCGCCGGTGTGCAGCCAGCCGTCCACCAGCGCGGCGGCCGTGGCGCCGGGGTCCTTGTAGTACTCCTTGAACAGCGTCCGCCCGGGCACCCCGGAGACCACGATCTCGCCGATCTCGCCGGCCGCCAGCGGGGCACCCTCGTCGCCGGCTATGCGCACCTCCCGGTCGTACAGCGGCAGGCCGATCGAGGGCCAGCGTTTGTCGCCGAAGACCGGGGCCATGGTCACCAACGTCATGGCCTCCGAGAGCCCGTAGCCGTTGATCAGTTCGACGCAGAAGCGATCCTCGAAGCGCTTCTTCTCGTCGTCGGTGACGTTGATGGCGTAGAAGACCCGCTCGAGGCTGTGGTCGCTGTCGGTCGGTGCCGGCGGCTGTGCCAGCAGGGTCCGCAGCTGCATGGCCACGAGGCTGGTCTGGGTCGCCCGGTGGGCGCGCATCTGGCCCCAGAAGCGGCTGGCGCTGAACTCCTGCAGCAGGATGCACGTGCCGGCCGCGGTGAGCGCCGACAGGACCGTGACCGACTGGGCGTTCACGTGGAAGGTCGGCAACGAGGTGAGGCAGCGAGCGTCGTCGCCGAGGGTCATCGCGGCGGCGACCCGCTCGCCGGACCAAAGGCAGTTGGCGTGGGTCAGCACCACGCCCTTGGGCCGTGACGTGGTGCCCGACGTGAACAGGATCTCGCCGGGATCCTCCGAGCCGAGCGAGGGCCGGGGAGGCTCTCCCCCGGCCGGCATCCACGCTTCGGACTCGTCGGTGCGCAGGACGTGGCGCACCGCGGCGACGCCGCCGGCCGCGGCCTGCGCGGTCTCCAGCAGCAGCGGCTCGGTGATCAGCATCTCCGAGTCGGAGTAGTCGAGCACGTAGCGCAACTCGTCGGCAGTGTTGGCCACGTTCGACGGCACGGCGACGCCGCCGATGGTCGCGAGGCCGAACCAGGCGAACAGGAACTCCGGGCAGTTGCGGAGGTGGAGCGTGACCTTGGTGCCGGGCACCACCCCCAAGTCGGCGAGCCCCGCCGCCGCGGCGTCGACGGCCGCGGTGAACTCGGTGTAGCTGTACTGCCGCACAGCCCCCCCGGCGTCCTCGAACACCAGGAACGGATGGTCGGGGCGCCGGGACGCCCGCTCGTCCAGCAGATCCCGCAGGGTGCGGTCGCCGACCCGGTCGCTCATTACCAGGATTCCTAGGAGTTTGCCGAGAAGTCCGGGACGGGCACAAGCAGGGCCGCTGGACAATGGATTCCGGCCTTCGCGGGCATGACGGGAGGGCTTCGCCGGAATGACGGAGGAGCGGGTCGAAGCATCGCCCAGAGGTCTCCTCAGTCCTTGGCGGCGGAGCCGAGGGCGTCGCGGGCGATCATCCAGCGGTGGATCTCCGAGGTGCCGTGACCGATGCGCCACACCCGGACCTGCCGGTAGAAGCTCTGCACGGGGAGTTCCTTGCTGTAGCCGAGGCCGCCGAGGATCTGCAGACAGCGGTCGGTGACCCGCTGCGCCATCTCGGTGGCGTACAGCTTGGCCATGAAGGCGTGCGTCTGGTTGGGCTCGCCGTCGTCGTGGGCCACCGCGGCCCGGTAGGTCAGCATCCGGGCGGCCTCCAGCTCCACCAGCGAGTCGGCGATCATCCACTGGACGGCCTGGCGGGAGGCGATCCTCTTGCCCCAGGTGGAGCGCTCGCGGGCCCACTCGATGGCGATGTCGATGGACCGCTGGGCGATGCCGAGCTGGTAGGCGGCGATCTTGACCCGCCCGTGGGTCAGCTGGTCGTAGGTGATCTGCCAGCCGCCACCCACCTCGCCGAGCCGGTCGGCATCGGGCACAACGCAGTCGGTGAAGACGAGTTCGTGCGGTTCCCAGTCGTCGCCCATGGTGGGGATGGACCGGGCGACCTCGAAGCCCGGCGTGCCCTTCTCGACCAGGAAGCACGTCACCCCCCTGGCGCCGGCGGCGCGGTCCACGGTGGCGAAGAGGATGATGAAGTCGGCGCGGGGCACGAAGGAGATGAACAGCTTCGACCCGTTGATGATCCAGCTGTCGCCGTCGGGCGTCGCCGTCGTGGCCAGCCCGGCGATGTCGGAGCCCGCTCCCGCCTCCGTGAAGGCATAGGCGCAGCGCTTGGACCCCGCGATGATCGGGAAGAACCACTTCTCCTTCTGCTCGTCGCTGCAGTGGTACAGGGCCGGCTCGGGCTCGCCGCCGAAGTCGAACATGGCGGGGTGCTTGTAGAGCTCCTCGGCCACGAGAGCGGCCCCCAGGTGAGAGAGCCCGCCGCCGCCGTACTCCTCGGGAACCTCCAGCGCCCAGAACCCCTGGTCGCGGGCCTTCAGCTCCAGGGCGGTGCGGGTCTCCGAGGTCAGGCAGCCGTCGTGGAGGAACTGGCGCTCCAGCGGCATCAGCTCGCGCTCGCGGAACCGCCGCACGCTGTCGACGAGCATCGCCAACTCGTCGGGGATGGCGAAATCCACGCGTCAGTCCTCGCTGAGGGTCGCCAGCGGCGTGAACACCGGCACCTCGATGCCCTCGGGGATGTGGATCTCGGTGATGGTTCCGTCGTATTCGGCCATCACCTCGGTCTCCACCTTGTCGGTCTCGATGATGAGCACGATCTCACCCTTGGTTATGCGGTCGCCGACGCCCTTGCGCCAGTCGATGATGGTGCCGGTCTCCTGGGTGAGCCCCATCCGCGGCATCACGATCTGCTTCATGGCATCACCAGCCGAACGTCGTCGAGCACGTCGTCGCCCGCCCGGGCGACCTCGGTGGCGAGGCGCCGCGCGCAGGTCGGGCAGTAGAAGCAGCGGAACTGCATGGGCGACTCGATGAAGTCCTCGGTGTTGCCGACCCGCGGCCCGGCACGCGTGAGGGGCAGATCCTCGCGGATGCAGCCGGACTTGTAGTCATCGCCGGCGGACGCCAGCGCCGTCCGGCAGCGAGCGCAGACGATCACGCCGCCGTTCGACGTCCCGACGATCGCCAGATGCTCGGAGAGCTCCACGAGCGTCGGCCCCTCGACGACGCCGGCGCCGTTCGACCCCAGCGCCAGGCGGCGGTCGCGTTCGTCCGCCCGGAGGCGCTCGGTCTCCGCCGGGTCGCCGGGGGCCACGAGGTACACCGCCCGGGCGGCGTCCTCGGTGACGGCACCCGCCTCGATGTCGGCCGCCACATCGGTCGGGAGCCGTTCGATGGGATCCCCGTAGCCGCCGGACGCGGTGAAGCCGAACTCGAACACGTCGACGGCCGACTGGACGAGTTCGGTCTTGGGCGGGGGCGCGGTGTCGCCGCCGGCCAGGTCGTCGAGGCTCGCCGGGATGCGCCCGCCGCCGAGCATCTCGGCGATGTCGGTGCCGTCGCGGTAGCGGTACCAACTGGTGCCGCCGGGCAGTCCCCCGCCCACGCCGCTGGCGCTGGGCACCGCCACGCCCGCCCCGATCAGCACGTGGTTCACCTCGCCGGTGCGGTGCGGGATGAACGCCATCGAGGCGGCGTTGCCTCCCCGGTGGGCGCCGGCGCCGCCGCTGTCGGGGGTCTCCATTCGATACAGGGTGAGGATCGGGTAGCTCTGCTCGTTGAACTCCACGTTGGGGGCCACCGAGAACGGGTCCCAGTAGAGACCACCGGTCGACACGCCGTCACGCGTGGAGAAGGCGCCCACCGATCCCAGCAGATGGTCGGTCAGGATCGTGCCGAACGCCGTGCCGCGCTGATCGATCCCGTGAAGGGTGACGATGGCGGTCTGGGAGTGACCGCCCGGCGCGACGACCCCGGCCCGCAGCGACGGCGCCGCGCTCACCATCTTCACCAGGCACTCATGCGCCAGATCGATGGCCATCTGCGTGGCGAAGGCGGGCGCGCAACTCGTGGCGCCGGGGTGCTCCACCGAGAGGATGGTGCCGGCGGCCGGCTCGAAGCGGAGATGGCGCAGCGCCCCGCCCACGGCGAAGAGCATGTCGAAGCACAGGAACGAGTTGAGTACCGCCAGGATGCCGCCCCGCCAGCCCGCGAAGCTCGTGTTGAGCGACCCGGTCTGGGGATGGCTGCCCTCGTTGTCGAAGGTGAGCGTGTGGCCCTGCTTGCGGACGCGCATGCGGCCCTCGTAGACCTCGCGGTCACCCGGATGGGCGGTCTCCAGGTAGCCCCGGGCCTTCCAGGTGCCGTCGGGGATGACGTCCAGCTTGGCCAGGAAGGCCCGCTCGGCGTCGTCGAGGATCTTGCGCATGACCCCCTTGACGACCTTCGGACCGTAGCGGTTGATCAGCCGGTACAGCCCCTCGCGGGCCACGTTGTTGCCGGCGATCTGGGCGCGCAGGTCGAGGCCCATGATCCGGGGAAGGCGGCTGTGCCGCAGGTACATGTCGACCACGTCGGCGCGCAGCTCGCCGCCCTCCACCACCTTGATCGGCGGTATCGGCGTGGGCTCGTCGAACACGTCGGTGGCGTCGACGCAGAAGCTCCCCGGGGTGTTGCCGCCGATGTCGTACTGGTGCAGGGCGTTGGCCGTCCAGGCGAACAGCTCGCCCTCCCAGAACACCGGGCAGAGCACGAAGACGTCGCTCTGGTGGTGGGTGCCGATCATCGGGTCGTTGGACAGGAAC
>CAZTZI010000020.1:0-5579 GCA_964618115.1 uncultured Acidimicrobiales bacterium | reverse complement strand
AGGCCGGCTCGAGCGCTCCCGTGAGCGAGGCGACCCACGCAACCGGCAGCCGCTCGAGGGGGACCGGTGTGCGGGACTTCTTCGCCCGCTATGGGCTGCTGGTGGTCTTCGCGGTCGTCGTGGTGATCTTCAAGGCGCTGGATCCCGAGGTCTTCCTCACGCAGAACCACGTGCAGAACGTGCTGTTCCTGCCGTCGTCGTTCGTTCCACTGCTGGTACTCGCCACGGCGCTCACGTTCGTGCTGTCGATGGGTGACTTCGATCTGTCCTTCGGCAGCATGGTCGGTCTGTCGGGCGCCACCGCCGTGGCGCTCATGGTCAACTTCGAGCAACCCGTGTGGGTGGCGATGCTGGCAGCCCTGGGCGTGGGAGCCGCCGTGGGCTTGTTCAACGGCTTCCTGATCTCGTATGTCGGCGCGTCGTCGTTCGTCATCACGCTGGCGGGATTGGTGGGCCTGAAGGGCATCGAACAGCTCTGGACGAGCAATCGCTCGATCACCATCCCGGTGGGAGTCCAACCCTTCTACGTCGATCTGGCTCGGAATGTGGAGTTCTGGGATCTGCGACGCCCCGTGTTCATCGCGTTCGGCATCGTTGCGGCGGCCTGGATCATCATGGACCGCACCGAGGTCGGGCGCTACATGTACGCCATCGGCGGCAACACCGAGGCGGCGCGTTTGGCGGGCATCCCGGTCGCGCGGGTGCGCCTGCTGGGGTTCGTGATCGTGGCGCTGCTGGCCTCGCTGATCGGGATCCTGCTCACGGCCGGGATTTCGGGCATCCGCCTGAACCTGGGCGACGCCTTCCTGCTGGATGCCTATGCGGCCGTCTTCCTCGGGGCGGCGGTATTCAGACCGGGGCAGTTCAGCATCCCGGGCACGATCGTGGGGGCGTTGTTCCTGCGTGTCATCGAGGTGGGCCTGCTGGCGCTGCAGATCTCCAACGCCTGGATCAACATCGCCAAGGGCGTGATCCTGATCTTCGGCGTGCTGGTCAGCCAGATCATGCTGCGCCGCAAGTGACGGGACCGGCGACGTGAGCGCCACCGCAACGGCCCCCGCCACGGCCACCGGCGACGTGTTCCTGGAGGTCCAGGGGCTGGTCAAGGATTACCCCGGCGTGCGCGCCGCCGATCATGTCTCCCTCGCCATCCGGTCAGGAGAGGTCGTCGGCCTGGTCGGCAAGAACGGTGCCGGCAAGAGCACCGTCATCAAGATCCTGGCCGGTGCCATCGCCCCCGACGAGGGGCGGATCCTGCTGGACGGTACCGAGATCCACCTGCACAACCCCCACGACGCCACCCTGCTGGGGCTGTCGTTCGTGCATCAGGAGCTCTCGGTGGTGTCCGACCTCTCGGTTGCCGAGAACGTGGAACTCGGTCTGGGCTATCCCCGCCGGGCGGGCGTGCTGGTGGACTTCGGCAAGCTGCGCCGGCAGTCCCGCGAGGTCCTGGCGCGCCTGGGCGGCGGCATCGAGCCCGACGTGGCCATTCGCACGCTGCCGGTCGCGCAACAGCGGCTGGTGATGATCGCCCGTGCCCTCGTGACCCAGGCACGGCTGGTCGTGCTGGACGAGCCGACGGGGTCGCTCACCGATGAGGAGACCAATCATCTGTTCGCCGTCATCCGTGACCTGTCGGCCTCGGGCGTGGCGGTCGTGTACGTGTCACATCGCCTCGAGGAGATCCTGAGCATCACCGACCGCGTCGTCGTGATGCGTGACGGAACCGTCGTGGACGACAGGCCCACCGAGTTGTTCGAGACCCGCACGCTCATCGAGGAGATCACCGGCGAGGACGCCAGCGAGACCGCGTTGCAGCGCCGCCGCACTCACGGCATCGGCGGGCCGCCCGATGCTCCGGTGGTGCTCGAGGTGAGCGACGTGGAGGTGGCCGGGCAGATTCACCATGCCTCCTTCAGCATCCGCGAGGGTGAGATCCTCGGGGTGGCCGGCCTGGTGGGCGCCGGACGCACCGAGCTGATGCGTGCCGTGTTCGGCGCCGATCACCGCTCGGGGGGCACGATCCGCCTGCACGGAAGCGAGGTCAACATCCGGCGCCCGGCCGACGCCATCGCCGCCGGGATGGTGCTGCTGCCCGAGGACCGGCGCAACCAGGGCCTCATCCGCGACTTCAACGTGCGACGCAACATCACGCTGGGCACTCTCAGCAGGTTCCGCATGGCGCGCCACCTGCCGATGCCGTCGGGTCCCAAGGAGCGCGAGGCCTCCCTGGCGGCGGTGCGCGACCTCGATATCAAGACGCCGTCGGATCTCACGCCTGCCGCCTGGCTGTCGGGAGGGAACCAGCAGAAGCTGGTCCTCGCCCGCTGGCTGCGCTCGGGCGCCTCGGTGCTGATCTTCGACGAGCCCACCCACGGCATCGACGTCGGCGCCAAGGAGGAGGTCTACAGCCTCATGGAGCAGCTCGCCGCCGAGGGCAAGGCCGTCGTGTTCATCTCCTCGGAGTTCGGGGAGCTCGTGGGGGTCTGCCACCGGGTCATCGCCATGCGCGAGGGTGCCGTCGTCGGCGAGGTCACCGGCGACGACATCACCGAGGCCCGGCTGCTGGAGCACTGCTACGGCCACAGCCCCGACGCAGCCCTGGCCGGCACCGACGAGATCTGAGCGGCGCGCCGACGCCGTCCTCCGCGCGGAGCGCTGTCCGGAGGCCGTGCGCCGCGGCACCCTCACCGCCGCCCCGGGGTCCGGGTCGCCGCCCGGCGTGGGTAGCGTGAGGGCGTGGAGGTCGCAGACTCGATCCTCGGCCTCATCGGGAACACCCCGCTGGTGCGGATGCGGCGGGTGCTGGCCGGGCTCCCGTGTGAAGTGCTGGCCAAGCTGGAGATGCTCAATCCCGGCGGCAGCGTGAAGGATCGGCCCGCCGTGGCCATGATCGACGCTGCCGAGAGGGAGGGTCTGCTGGCTCCCGGCGGCACCATCATCGAGCCCACATCGGGCAATACCGGCGTGGGGCTGGCCATGGTGGCGGCGCAGCGGGACTATCGCTGCATCTTCGTCATGACCGACAAGGTCAGCGAGGAGAAGGTGCAGCTCCTGCGGGCCTACGGCGCCGAGGTGGTGATCTGCCCGGTGGCGGTCGCCCCCGACGATCCCGACTCGTACTACTCCACCGCGGCGCGCCTGGCGGCCGAGATCCCCGGCGCCTACCGGCCCAACCAGTACTTCAACCAGGTCAACCCGCTGGCCCACGAGCGGACCACCGGACCCGAACTGTGGCGCCAGACCGGCGGGCGCATCACGCACTTCGTTGCGGGAGCGGGCACTGGGGGCACCCTCGGCGGCGTTGGCCGCTATCTCAAGCGGCAGAACCCGGCGGTGCAGGTGATCGGCGCCGACCCCGAGGGGTCGGTCTTCAGCGGCGGTTCGGGCCGGCCCTACCTGGTGGAGGGCATCGGCGAGGACTTCTGGCCCGAGACCTACGACCGGTCGGTCGTAGACCGCGTGATCCCCATCTCCGACCGGGACTCCTTCGACATGGCCCGGGCGGTGTCGCGCCGCGAGGGCCTGCTCATCGGCGGCTCCGGGGGCACCGTGGTGTGCGCCGCCCGGGAGGTGGCCCGTGCCTGCGGACCCGACGACGTCGTCGTGCTGTTGCTGCCCGACGCCGGTCGGGGCTACCTGTCGAAGGTGTTCAACGACTCCTGGATGGCGTCACACGGCTTCCTGATCGGCGAGAGCCCGTGCGTCAAGGACGTGCTCGACGCCCGCGCAGGCGCCGTGCCCCCGCTGGTGTACGTCCACCCCGGGGACCCGGTGCGCCTCGCCGTGAGCCGGATGCGCGACTACGGCGTGAGCCAGCTCCCCGTCGCCAAGGGTGACATGCCCCTGACCGCCGCCGAGGTCGTGGGATCGGTCGACGAACTGCAGCTCGTGGCGCTCGCCTTCGACGGCGACCTGTTGGGACGCCCCGTGGAGCAGGTGATGAGCAGACCGCTGGAGCAGATCGGCGTGGGGGAGTCGGTGGCGCTGGCGGTGACGAAACTGGAGCGGTCGCCGGCGCTGCTGGTGCTCGACGGCGGCCGCCCGCGGGCGGTGGTGTCCCGCGCCGACGTGCTCGGGTTCCTGTCCGCGGGTCGCCCGCAGCCCACCTCGCCGGCCGCCGGCGACCTGTCGCAGAGCATCGGCAACGGCACCCCGTCATGAGCGGCGGGGACGACCGAGATGGGGGTGACGTGAGGAGCGGCCCGGACGGCTGGGGTTTCGAGACCCGCTCGATCCACGTCGGCCAGGAGCCCGACGAGGCCACCGGAGCCATCACCGTGCCTATCCACCTGGCCACCACGTTCGTGCAGCCGGCGCCGGGTGAGCACCTGGGTTTCGAGTACTCGCGCACCGGCAACCCCACGCGGGCCGCGCTGGAGAGATGCGTGGCCGGGCTGGAGGGGGCGGCGCACGGTCTCGCCTTCGCCAGCGGCATGGCCGCGGAGGACGCGGTGCTCCGGCTGCTGCGCCCCGGCGACCACGTGGTGCTGGGCGCCGACGGCTACGGCGGCACCTACCGGCTCATCACCGCGGTCTACGGCGAGCGAGGCATCGGCTGGACCGCGGTCGACATGACCGACGAGCGGGCGCTGGCCGCCGCCGTCGGGCCCGCGACTCGCCAGGTGTGGCTGGAGACCCCCACCAATCCCCTGCTCACGGTCGTCGACATCGCCGCGGCGGCCGAGGTCGCACACGCCGCCGGGGCCGTCGTCGTGGCGGACAACACCTTCGCCACGCCGTACCTGCAGAATCCCCTGGCGCTGGGGGCCGACGTGGTGCTGCATTCGGCGACCAAGTACTTGGGCGGCCATTCGGACGTGGTGGGCGGGTTCGTGGCGGTGAACGACGGTGATCTGGCCGAGCGGCTGGCGTTCGTGCAGAACGCGGCGGGGGCCGTGCCCGCCCCGTTCGACTGCTACCTGCTGCTGCGCGGCGTCAAGACCTTGGGTGTCCGCATGGATCGCCACTGCGACAACGCCGAGGCGGTGGCGACCTTCCTCGACGGTCACCCGGCCGTGGCGCAGGTGCTGTACCCGGGCCTGGCGAGCCATCGGGGCCACGACGTGGCCGTCCGGCAGATGCGCCGGGGCGGCGGGATGGTGTCGGCCGTGCTGGCGGGGGGCGAGGCCGCCGCTGTGGCCGCCGTGCGTGCCACCAGGGTGTTCCGCCTGGCCGAGTCCCTCGGTGCGGTGGAGTCGCTCATCGAGCAGCCCGCCACCATGACCCACCTCTCGGTGGCCGACAGCCCGCTGGCAGTGGATCCCGGTCTGCTGCGCCTGTCGGTGGGCATCGAGACCGTCGACGACCTGCTGGCCGACTTGGACCGGGCGCTGGGGTGAGCCACCCCGAGGACGGTGGTGCGGGGACGCGGTCGTGATCCCCGTCGAGGCTGTCCGCGGGCTCGTCGGCCGGAAACTCCCCGGCGGGAAGTTCGACCTGGAGCACTATCGCAACTGGCTCACCAACGACGTGATCGGCTCGCCGCAGCGCGGCGACGATCTGGCGCACCCCATGTTCTGCTACTACGCGGCGATGGGCGGGATGGGCCTGAGTATCGCCGAGCTGTTCGAGCTGGC
>CAZTZI010000019.1:0-4191 GCA_964618115.1 uncultured Acidimicrobiales bacterium | reverse complement strand
CGTGTCCTCGGCGGTCCCGACGCCCAGGATCCCGGCGCTGTTGACGAGCACGTCGAGGCGCCCGGAGGTCTCCGCAACAGTCTGCAGGGCGGCCGTCCAGTGCTCCTCGACGGTCACGTCCACCTCGACGGCCGGGTGGCCGGCCGGTGGCTCCAGACCCGGCAGCACGGCGGCCCAGACCGTGGCCCCCTCGGCGGCCAGCCGCGCCACCGTGGCGCCGCCGATGCCCCCTTCGGCGCCGCTGACCAGCGCCACTTTGCCCTCGAACCTGCGCATCAACCCCTCCCGATCGCGACCCGCGACCGTATCCGATCAGTCGGAGGTCCCTGCCCCTACCCGACTCCGGCCGCCGAGCGCAGCGGACCGCCCGGCCTCGCCCGGCTCAGTGCAGGGCGATGCCGCCGGTGATGTCGAACTCCGCTCCCGTGGCGTAGCTGCTGGCGTCGCTGAGCAGCCAGACGATGATCTCGGCCACCTCGGTGGGCTCGCCGAGGCGTCCCAGCGGGATCATCTCGCGCTCGGCCTTGGCGATCAGCGCCGGGTCGGTCTGCTCGGTGAGCATGCGGGTGCGCATGGCACCGGGACAGACCGTGTTGACGAGGATCCCGTCGGCCGCCCCGAAGTTGGCGAACATCTTGGTCATCACCGCCACGGCCCCCTTGGTGGTCTCGTACAGCAGCGAGGTGGTCGTGAATCCCCCCTCGTAGACCCCGGTGGAGGTGACGTTCACGACCCGCCCCCAGCCGCGGGCGGCCATGTCGGCCATGGCGGCGCGGCACAGCAGCAGCGGCGCCCGGGCGTTGATGTGGTAGACGAAGTCGAACCGCTCGGCGGTGATCTCCTCCAGCGGCGTGCGGAACAGCACGGCGGCGGCGTTCACCAGGGCGTCCACCCGCCCGAAGTGCGCGACCGCCTGCGGCACCACGGACTCCACCTGCTCGGCGTCACCCAGGTCCACAACGATGCCGTGCGCCTCGGCGCCCAGTGCCCGCACATCGCTCAGCGTTTCCTCCAGGGCGTCGGTGCGATTGTCCACCAGGGCCAGCCGGTAGCCGCCCCGCTCGGCCAGGATGCGGGCCGCGGCGCCGGCCAGACCCCCGCCACCCCCCGTCAGGAGCGCGACCCGCTCAGGTGCGTTCGAGTTGCTCATGGTTTCCTCCTGCTGAGATCAGCCAGCCTCGATCGCCCAAGGGTACGTGGCGACGGCGCGGGCCTCCCAAGTGCTGTCCGAGCGAACCCGCCGCCCCAGGGTCTCGGAGACTGTGCACGACTGGAAGAAGGCGTTCTCCGGGGGGCCGTGACCGGTTGGGGCTCGGCGGGCACCGCCAGCGGCGCGTGAGGCCGAACTCGAAACTGAGCTTGAGCCGCGAAGGTTCATTGGCAAGCAGGTTCCTTGACAGCACCTTTACACTGCTGCCCTCAGACTTGTAATTATTCCAATGGTTCCAACCACGAAGGAGGTAGTCATCGTTAGCTCTACCTAAGGGGGAGGTAGTCATGATTCGCAAACGATTTGTGCACCTGCTGGTCGCCGTTGTGGCTCTGACGCTCGTCAACGTCGAAACGACCGCGTTCGCGGCCACTGAAGCCCCTCCTGTCCAACGTACGCGAACGTCGACACATATCTCCAGGCGAAATGGTGCAACCCGTTCGGCTGCTCTTTCGTGACGATTGCATCGGACAGCCGCGACGTGAGAGCCGGAGGAGGTAGCGGCAGGCGCGGAAATGCCCGTAACGGATGCAGCGATTCCAGACTGGTTGCCTACCGAGGCGCAGTGGACATCGACCTCATCGGCCAAAACGACCCGCCCGGACTCACGTACTCGAAAAAGTTGGACTTCAACTGTTGGCCGGCCTGAGATGATGACTGGCTCAAGGGTCACAGGCCTGATCGCCTCGTGCGATCTCAGCGACGATCAACCGCCGTCGCCGACCGAAGACCGGTTCGAAGTGGCGGAAATGGCGCAACTCGAAAGCGGTGATCTCGTACTGCTTCGCAACCTCGGCTGGACCGAAGGCTGCGTCGGCGGGTATTGGCGGTCCAGCATCGACGAAGTCCTCTCGTCGGTCGAGAACGTCGTGCTCCCCGACGAGGATTCTCTGAATCCAGAACCCCATCCATGGGAGTGGCTGGCCACCTTGGCCGCCGAACGGGGGCTGTCTGTCACGGCCGAGCAGCTCAGAGAGCTGCCCTACAAGATCTACCTCTCCGACAGAGTGCTCAAATTCTGCGAAGTTCCTTCCTGACCTGTGAGGATGGCCGAGTCTGACGACGGCTGTTGGCCCGGGTCGAAAGGCACTTCCTGTCAGTGGAGCATCGCGCTGTTTCGACCGGTTGATGAGGGGGTGGTCTTCAACGCCGCACTCTGCGGGCACAGCTGAGACCGTCAGCCCCAGGGGGCCGGGATGGGCAGGTCGGTGATGGACAGCAGGCCGGCCGGCGCGGCGACGACGTGCGGGATCGCGTTCACCAGTACCGCCATGGTGGTGGCCTGGGGGTTGAAGCCGGGGCGGACGACGGCGTGCAGGTTCGGGTCGCCGATGACGTTGTAGGAGTCCTCGGGAGCCAGGTCGATGGAGGCCAGGTCGACGTGGCCGAGGAAGGTGGCCTGGAACCACGGCTCGTCGCCGTCGCCGGTGTAGCCGGAGGTGACCTGCTTGAACCCGGCCGACTGGCCGGGCGCTATCGGCACCGCAACGGTGTCGATGGCCTCCGGCGCCGGGATGGGGTCGATGGTCTCGGTGAAGCGCTCCACGCTGGTGCCGAAGCGCCGGGCGAAGGTGCGCATGGTGTGGGGGTAGCCGATGTGGCCATAGATGCGCCCGGCCGCCACGCCGGCGGCGTGCTCGTCGGGGTCGAAGCCCAGGCCGAGGCGGCGCTGGACCGTGTGGCTGAAACGCGACAGGTCGACCACCCGGCGCACCTCTATGCGGTCCACCCGGCAGGCGGCACCGGTGAGCGCCAGACCCAGCACCTCGTAGATGTAGCCGGGGTTAGCGCCGGCACCCATGACGGTGACGCCGGCGGCGCGGGCCTTGGCGTCGATGTCGGCGGAGAACTCGGGATCGATGGCCCAGGCGTAGCCCATCTCCTCGGCGGTGCACATGACGTTCAGCCCGGCGGCCACCCCGGCGGCGATGTCGTCGGCGACCTCGGCGATGAACGAGGTCGTGGCGATCAGCAGCACGTCGGCGGGCGTGGCCAGCGCGGTGTCCCGGTCGGTGACCGTCACGCCGTTCGGCTCCCCGGTCGCCAGCTCACCGATGTCGGAACCCCGCAGATCGGGATTGCGGCTGCAGGCCGCCACGACGTCCCCACCGTTCCGGCCGAGGACCAAGCGGGCGACGTTCCGCCCCACACCGCCAACACCACACAGCACCAGCCGGATCTCACTCATGGGATCTCCCCTTGCATCTGTGCCGAAAAGGACACTGCCGCCGCAGGAACCACCCGGCAGCCGACCCGGCGACGGTAACGCCCGACCCGGAGAGCGTCAACGAATAGCACCGAGCCAACGCAGGAGTGCGGTAGCAGTCCGATCACCCATAGCCGGTTGAATCAGACCTCTCTAGATCATCAACGTCGAGACGGCCCGACTCCAACCCGCTCTGGATCCAACGCTCTGTCTTACCGCTGGTATAGGTTACAAACAGGTGTTGGCCGGGAGTTTTTCGTCACGCGCCGTCGTGACGAGTGACTTTCCGAGCTAGTCGGAGGACGCATGAGCAGATCAGGGCAGCGGCGCGGCGCCACCTCGACGTCCAACTTCGGCGTGGGACGGCGCGAGGGGCACGACGCCTCGGCCTTCTACAGCCGCTTTCCCGTCCCAGAGATCAGCGGGGATTCCGATGTGGTCCAACCCAACTCCGTCGACCGGCTGTGGGTGGGCGACGCCCGAGACATGGACCGTCACAGCGACATCGCGGACTCCTCGGTGGCGCTGGTCGTCACCTCACCGCCGTACTACGCCGGCAAGGAGTACGAGGAGGCCGTCGGCGAAGGCCACATTCCCGCCAGCTATGTGGACTACCTGGAGATGCTGCACGACGTCTTCGCGGAATGCGTGCGCAAACTGGAGCCCGGCGGGCGGATCGCCGTCAACGTCGCCAACCTGGGGCGCAAGCCGTACCGGTCGCTGTCCGCCGACGTGATCGACATCCTGCAGAACCGGCTGAAGCTGCTGCTACGCG
>CAZTZI010000018.1:0-4481 GCA_964618115.1 uncultured Acidimicrobiales bacterium | reverse complement strand
TCTTGTCGCGGGCCATGGCCTCCTCGAGGTAGTCCCAGCGCGTGGTCGCCACCGGCCCGGGGTTCACCGTGTTGCAGCGGATGCCGATGCGGCCGTACTGCTCGGCCACCGAGGAGGCGAAGTTGATGTCGGCGGCGTTGGCGGCACCCGCCGTCATCTCCCAGTAGGAGGGTTTCAGGCCGTCGTTCCCGACGACCATGACGATGGAGCCGCCGCCCCGGGCCCGCAGGTGCGGCACCGCGGCGCGCACCGTCCGCACGTGGCCCATGAACTTGAGTTGCAGGCTCTGGTGCCACTGATCGTCGGTCAACTCCTCGAGCAGCCCGCCGGGCGAGCTGCCGGCGTTGGGCACGCAGATGTCGAGTCCCCCGAAGGCCTCGGCGGCCGCGTTCACGGCACGGTCGGCGTCCTCGCTGCTGCGCATGTCACCCACCAGGGGGATGCAGCGCCGCCCGCTGGCCTCGGAGATTCCCGCCGCCACCTCCTCCAGCAGTTCCCGCCCCCTCGCCACGATGGCGACGTCGCAGCCTTCCGCGGCCAGACCCTCGGCGACCGCCTTGCCGATGCCCATGCTGCCGCCGGTCACGATGGCGGCCTTACCGGTCAGTCGCATATCCACGGCCATCTCCCGTCGCTCGGAACCGGAACTGAAATCATGTCACAGACGCCCCGGAGGTCGCTAGGAGAAGCCGGTGATGGCTCCCGGGTCGGCGCGCGGGTCCCGCGGTCCCCAGGCGCCCGCCGCGACCTGGCTCAGGAAGTCGGCGATGAGGGTGTTGACGAGGTCGGGCTCCTCGATGTTCAGCGTGTGGCCCGACTTCGGAAGCACGGCCAGTCCCGCCGTCGGGATCACCCTCTTCAGCCACACGCTCGTCTCCAGGCAGCCGTCGTCCTCGTCGCCGGCGAGAACGAGCACCGGGGCCGCGATCGCCGCGAGTTCAGCCTGCAGGGCGTAGAGCGACGGCCTTTCCCGCTGCACGCCGCGCATCGTGGCGGCCGAGCCCTCCGCCGAATGCTCGCTCACCCATCCTGTGTATTCCTGCCAGGCGCGGCGGTCCTTGTTCTGCAGTTGCACGCGCGACGGCCCGGACATGTACTGCCGGGCAAAGGCGGCGATTCCCGCGGTCTCGATAACCTCGGCGATGGCATCACACTCGCCGCGGAATCGTTCCACCTCATGCGGGCGTGCTCCGTAGCCCGTGCCGGCCGCGACCAGCGACCGGACGCGCCGCGGATGTTGCATGGCGAGGTGCAGCCCGCAGAAGCCTCCCATGGAGATCCCGATGACGTGCGCCGACGGCAGGTCGTGCGCTTCGAGCACGGCGACGGCGTCGTCGACTGCGTGCTGCTGGGAGTACGCAGCGGGATCGGCGGGGACCTGCGACGGCAGGTAGCCGCGGGCGCCGTAGGTGATGCAGCGGTGGCTCCGCGAGAATCGCCGCATCTGCGGCTCCCAGGTGCGATGGTCGCCGGCGAACTCGTGGATGAACAGGATCGGATCGCCACTGCCCACCGACTCGGTGTGCAGGGTCACGCCGTCGGAGGTCGTAACCACCTGCGCAGACGTCTCCGAGGCAGCTTTCACATCCATCACCCCCGTCGTCGGGCACCACTGGCAGGTCATCTATGGTGAACCACGTGACCGACGGGCGCAACCGACCGAACCGGCGCGACGAGATCGCCGAGTTCCTGATGTCATCCGAGCCGCGCCGCAACGCGGTCGACCACGCCTTCCTGGACGGGTTGGACCGAGCGATCGACGACGCGGAGGACCGCGACTGCGCAGTTCTCGTGCTGCGCTCGTCGCTCCCGCACGTGTTCTGTTCGGGCGCTGACCTCACCCTCCCCGACGCCGAGCGGGCCGACGTGTCGGATCGCCTCTATGCCATCTACCAGCGGATGCTCGGCTCGCCTGTCATCTTCGTGGCCGACGTCGCCGGCGCCGCCGTGGGCGGGGGCGCCCAACTCTGCCTCGCTGCCGACGTCTGCATGGTCACACCCGAAGCCTGGTTCCGTTTCGCGGGGGTCGGCCACGGGTTGGCCGTCGCCGCGTGGGGGCTGGTGAACGCCGTCGGGCGCCACGCGGCAGCCGACATGTGCCTGACGATGCGCAAGGTGGACGCCGCCGAGGCCGTGCGGCTGGGACTGGCGACACCCCGGCGCGACGAGCTCGTGGCGGAGATCGCGCGGACGGACCCCGCTGCTCGCCGGCGCCTGAAACAACTCCTGACCGCCGAAGTGCGCGAGCCGCTGCACACCGAGCGGACCGGGAATCGTGAGAACTGGACAGGCAGCATCGAGGGGCTGCGCCGCTAGGGATGTGCTGAGTCGTCCACCGGTAGTCCGTGTCGGATCGCCGGACCATGGATTCCGGCCTTCGCCGGAATGACGCAGACGGATCCTGTCGCCAGCGCCACGGCGCGCGCCTGGCGGATGCACGATCCGACCCTCCCGCCGGCGCCCGACCGCCGGCAACTCTCCCGCCGGCTCCGGCGCGACTCGATCCCGCGGGCATTGCGGCGGCGGGCCCTGGCGGGAGCGAGGAACACGAGGATCGGGGTGGATGGCGAGCACGTCGGGCTCCGGGAGTTGCACGGGCAGGTGGACGCCCTCGCGGTGACACTCGCCCGCAATGGCGTGGACCGGTCCCGCCCCACGCTGCTGGCGGCCCCCACGTCGCTGGACTTCATCAGGTGCTACCTGGCGCTGCTGACCGTGCGCTCCCCCGTCGTGCTCGCCAACCCGTCCGCCACGGCACGGGAACTCGAGGCGCAGATCGCCGCCGCGTCGGTGTCGGTGGCGATCACCGGCGGCGAGGCCACCGACACGCTCGCCGGCCTCGCAGCAGGAGAGTTGCGGGCACACTGGCCGATCGAGGGACTGGGCGCCGGCGACGGCGGCCCGCTGCCGCACGCGGGCCTTCCCCGCTCGGCCGACGTGGCCGTCTGCGCGTTCACCTCGGGCACGACGGGCGCCCCGAAGTTGACCCCGCTGCGCCACGGAGACATCGAGGCGTCCATCCGTAGCGCCATGACCGCTTGGCGCTGGCGTCGCGACGACGTCCTGGTCCATGCGCTGCCGATGTATCACCAGCACGGGCTCAGCGCCCTCCACGCCGCCGTCCTGAGCGGCTCGTCGCTCCACTGCCTCTCCCGATTCGACCCCGAGCGGCTCATCGACGAGGCCGAGCACCGCCGCGCCTCGGTCATCTTCGCCGTCCCCGCCATGTGGGAACGCATCGTCAACGCCTACTCGGCCGTGGATGCGCCCCGGTTGCGCCTGCTCATATCGGGCTCGGCCCCGTTGCCGGCAACCCTGTTCGAGCGGATCAGCGACGTCTTCGGCCAACCCCCGTTGGAGCGGTACGGGACGACCGAGTCGGGGCTGAACCTCTCGAACCTCTACGACGGTCCCCGGCAACCCGGGGGCGTGGGATATCCGCTGCCGGGCGTCGAGATCTCCATCGACCAGAAGTCCGGCGAGCTCTCCGTGCGAGGACCGCAGGTCTTCGCCGGCTACGCCGGTGGGACGCCGCGCGCCGAGGACGACTGGTTCCCAACCGGTGACCTGGCCGAGTTCGACCCGACAACCGGCGCGGTCACGATCACAGGACGCAGCAAGGACATCATCATCACCGGAGGCATGAACGTCCACCCACGGGAAGTGGAGGAGGTGCTGGCGCATCACTCGACGGTCGATGCCGTCGCCGTCGTCGGTGTGCCGTCGAAGAGATGGGGCGAGGAGGTCACCGCGTTCGTGGTCAGCGCCCGGGGATTCACGGAGGACGAACTGCGCCGCTGGTGTCGCCGGCAGCTGAGCGGCTTCAAGGTCCCGAAACGCTTCCACTCCATCGAGGAGATCCCCCGGAACCCCACGGGGAAGGTCGTACGGAGCGAACTCAGCGGGCGCGGCGCTGCGCTGAGCACCCACCGCACCGACGACGGCCCGGGCGAGGAGTGACGCATCGTGGGACGGTCGGGACAGCCCCGGCCACCGCCCGCGCACCGGTGACGCACTTGGCGGCGGAGCGCCGCGACCGGCCGATTGCTCCCGCCGGGCACCGGTCGAGAGCCGATCGGGGACGACCGGCGGGCGCCGGAGCCGATCACTAGCATCGGCACGACCGCGGTCTTCCGGGACCATCGGCCCAGCGTCCTGGCCGCCCGGCGCACCGCGGCAAAGCCGAAGGGGGAGACAATGGCGGCCAACCAGATGCGAACCACCCGCACCCGGCAATTCCGCCACCTGCTCGGTACGGCCATGGCCGTCCTGCTGGTCGCCGCCGCCTGCGGCGGAGGCGAAGGCGACACCCCGGCGGCAGCGCCTCCGGCTCCCGCCGCGCCTGCCGGCACCGATCCGGCCCCGCCGCCCGCGCCCGGCGACCCACCGGCCCCGCCACCTCCAGCAGGGGACCCGTCACCGCCACCGGCGCCCGGCGATCCCCCGGCCCCGCCACCTCCAGCAGGGGATCCGTCACCGCC
>CAZTZI010000017.1:0-20832 GCA_964618115.1 uncultured Acidimicrobiales bacterium | reverse complement strand
GTCCGGGTCGCTGGCCATCGTCGGCGGCCCATTGCTGGCCGGCTCGCAGCTCTACTGGGACTGGGTCAACGACGAGCTGGGCGGTGTCGCCGGCAAGTACCGGGTGGAGTTGACGGTGGGCGACACCAAGGACTCCGAGGGCGCCACGGTGCAGGAGTACCAGCGGCTCAAGGACGACGTGGTGCTGTTCGCCGAGGTGCTGTCCACACCGCCGGTCCAAGCGCTGCTGGAGTTCCTGAACGAGGACGGCATCGTCGCGGTGCCGGGCTCCCTGGCGGGATCATGGGCTCGCGAGCCACTCCTGCTGCCGACCGCCGCCGCCTACGAGTTCGAGGCCATCAACCTGGCGGAGTGGTACGTCAACCTCTCCGGGCTGGCCGGCCCGTCGGACGTGTACTGCGCTGTCTACATCAATGACAAGTACGGCAGGGACTCAATGCGAGGCGTGGAGTTCGCCGCCGAGCGCCTCGGGTTCACCGTGGCCGAGGCCCAGACCATCAACAGGGGCGACCGGGCGTTCACGGCGCAGGTCGCGGCCTTCGCCGACGCCGGCTGCACGGCGATCTTCGCCATCACGTCTCCCTCCGAGCAGCACGCCATCCTCGCCGAGGCCAGCAGCCAGGGGCTCGATCCGGTCTGGCTGGGCCTGCTGCCGTCGTACCTGAACCTCTTCGCGGCCGGCGCCCCCGACCTGTACGCCAAGTTCTACGTCGCCCTCGACACCCCCGAACTCACCGACACGTCGGTTCCGGGGATCGCCAAGTTCATCGAGCGGTTCGAGCGCTACGGCAGCGGCAGCATCAGCACGTTCGTGCTCTCGGGCTACTTCCTGCAGATCGCCGTGCACGCGCTGCTGGAGAAGGCCGCCGAGCTGGGCGACTTCAGCCGCGAGGGCATCCGCAACGCCCTGGCGCAGCTCGGCGAGGTGGAACTCGACGGCCTCGCCGCCGAGAACTACGTCTACGGCACGCCCGAGAACCGCCGACCCACGAGCGCCGTGCGGATCAAGGTCTTCGACCCCACCCGGCCACCGAACTTCCTGCGCGACATCATGATCGTGGACTCGCCCCTGAACGACGAGTTCGACCTGTAGGAACGCGCCAGGTGATGCAACGTGTCTGCGTCGCGTCGTGCCGGCGGAGACCGGAACCCGGGCTGTGGCAATGAACCCCGACGGCCTCGCCGAGCGTATCCAGCTGGGCGAGGACGCGACGTTAGAACTGAAAAGAATCGTACTGTCGGGAAACCGTGTAACCGGTCCGGAGCGCTCGGGTTTCGCCGATGAGTTGGCTGCTATGGCGAACGCTTCGGGTGGCGTCGTGGTGCTGGGTGTTGATGACTCGACCAGAGATGTGCTGGGCATCCCTCCGGACTGTCTGGATATCGTCGAAAGCTGGGCTCACCAGATATGCAATGATTCCATTGATCCTCCACTGGATGCTTCGATCCACAGGCTCCGGATGCAGGACTCGCAGGGAGCACCTGTCGCGATCATTCGGATCGAGATTCCCAGAAGCATCTTCGTGCATCGCAGCCCGGGGGGTTACTACCGGCGAGTCGGGAGTTCGAAGCGAGTCATGACCCCCGAGGTCTTGGCGCGCCTATTCCTAGACCGCAGTGAGACCAGGGCGATCCGCTTCGATGAGTTGCCCGTTCCCCGGACTCGGGTCAGCGATCTGGATGACGTCCTGCTGAGAAGATTCCTGCCCGAGGGTTCCGCGGCGCTCGAGGAGTATCGACGCAAGCTGCGGATAACCGCTGCTGACGAGGACGGAACCGAGCGTCTGACCGTGGCGGGTACGCTCCTGTGCACCCACGAGCCCGAGATCTGGTTGCGCCACGCCACGATCCAGGCTGTCAGCTATGCGGGAGAGCGAACCGACACCGCTTATCAACTCGATGCGCGCGACATCACCGGTCCGTTGGATACGCAGGTGCTCGACGCGCTCCACTTCGTGCGTCGCAACATGAGGATCAGCGCCACGAAACCGATGGCACGTCTTGAGACTCCCCAGTACAGTGCGCGGGCCGTCTTCGAGGCACTGGTGAACGCCGTGGCGCACCGGGACTACTCGATGGCCGGAGCGCAGATTCGATTGCATATGTTTCCCGACCGTATCGAGTTGTCTGTGCCCGGAGGCTTGGCCAATACCCTGACTGCTGACAGCATGCGTCTGCGCCAGTACAGCAGGAATCAACTCATCGTCTCACTGCTCGCCAGGTGCAGGGTGAGCGAGTCGGCGGGGATCGCCCGCACCCACATGATGGAGCGACGGGGTGACGGAGTGCCGATAATCCTGGACGAGAGCCATGAACTATCGGGCCGGCTACCGGCGTACACGCTGGTGGACGACAGCGAGTTGCACCTGACGATCTGGGGGGCGCCGGCCCCTGCCTGAACTGACCCACCGGATCCCACAGCGCTGCCGGCTCCGAAGAGCCTGCAGCGGGCCACAGCCCCGGCGCTTCACAAGTCGAACAGCCCGAAGAGTTCCTCGGAATTGAGGCGGGTTGACAGATCCAGGGACACGTCGTCGACCAGCTGGGCGAACAGCTGTTGCTTGGATTCGAGGATCCGGTCAATGCGCTCCTCGATGGTGTTGGCGCAGGAGTACTTGATGACGTTGACCTTGACTGTCTGACCCAGGCGGTGTGTCCTGTCCTCGGCTTGACGTTCGGTTGCCGGGTTCCACCATCGGTCGAGGTGAAACACATACGAGGCACTCTGCAGGTTCAGGCCGAGGCCTCCCACCCGCAGCGACAGAATCAGTGCCCTGTGCTCGGGACGGGTCCTGAACCGTTCGATGATGCCTGCGCGGTCCTCCTGCGGCACGTTCCCGGAGATGACCAGTGGGCCATGGTCACGCAGCCGCCGTGCCGCGAATTCAACACCGAACGAGTCGCTCGTGTACTGGGAGAAGATCAGGGCCTTGTGGCCCTGTGCGGTGAGTTGATCCATGCGCTCCTGAATGTCGGCGAGCTTGGCCGACTCGCCGGTTCTAGGATCGGCATTGCAGATCTGCTTGAGTCGTGTGATGAGTTCGAGCACATGCTGGACCCCCACCTCGGCACCGAGAGACCTCAGGTAGACGATCCCGTCCTGTTCGGCCTTCTCGTAGCTGCGGCGTTGGGCCGGTGTGAGAGAGATGGGAATCTTCGTCACCAGTTTGGGGGGCAGGTCCTCCAGTACGTCGCCCTTCTTGCGGCGGAGTTGCAGTTCCCGGTGGCGTTCCCGGAGTTGGCGGCCCGGTCGGTACCGACGCCGGTCCTCGTCCTCGTCGTGGTCCACGAACTCCAGGATCGAAGCCAGTTCCTCCTCGTCGTTCTCGATCGGCGTTCCGGTCAAGGCCCAGGAGCGGCGGCGCTGCAGGCTCTTCAGGACGTCGCTGGTGGCGTTGCGGTTCTTGATGCGCTGGGCCTCGTCCGCAATGACGACGTCCCAGTTCCGCCGGCTCAGCGGACCGTCGAAGTCGGCCCGCAGGCTCTCATACCCCACGAGGGTCACGTCGCGGCGCGCGGCCCACTGCCATTCCCTGTCGGCCGCCGAACCCCGGATGATCATGGCGGAGAGTTCCGGCGCCCAGCGGGCGATCTCGCGGCGCCACTGGTCCAGCACGCTCGCCGGGGCGGCGACCAGGCAGGAGCCGATACGGCTGCCCGCGTAGAGGATGCGGATCGCCGCGATGGCCTGAACCGTCTTGCCGAGACCCATGTCATCGGCCAGCAGGAGACGGGGGTTCTCCAGGAGCGCTTGAACCCCGTCACGTTGAAACGGCATCAGTGCGCCGTCCCAGTCCAGATGTTCAAGGCGACCATTGGACACCGCTGGTGCCCGCAGGATGTCCCAAAGACGGTCTGCCAGCGCCGTCTGCGACCTCGCGAGGGGATCGAAATGCGCCGGTTTGCCGTCCTCGCGTTGATGGTCGTGAGCCGGTGCCCGCCCGGTGGCGAGGGCTGGCTGCGAGCGAGGTTGCCGGCCTTCAGCGGCCGGGAGGAGGCTGACCACTGTCGCCAGCCCCGGCGATGCCGCCATGGCCTGCACATGCGGGTCTTTGAACGCCTCCCGCAGACCCTTGGCGGCCCGTTCCGAAGGCTCGAGCGGGTCGGCCGACGCCACGATCGTCTCGAGGATTCTGCGTGCATCGGAGCCATCATGTGGGGCCGCACTCGCCATCCAGGTATGGCGAGTGCGGCCGGTTCCGGCGTCGTCGGGGGCTTGCGCTCGCCCCGCCGGACCCAGGATGCAGAACGGGACGCGGCCACCATCGACCGCGTCGACCGGTGTTGCGGGGATCTCCGCCGCCAGCCCCACGAGTACCGCCGGCGACGGCCAGGCGACCCGGAGCAGCGCCTCCACGACGGCGCGGATCGCGCTGGAGTATCCGGCGCTACCGGTCTCCCCGAGGCCGCCGCGCGTGAAGCGGAAACCGAGGGGCTCACCCTCGACGGAAGTCTCGAAGATCGCGGCGACCACACCATCGCCTGCATCAGTAGGGAGAACACGGAGCCAGGCGACGGCATCGCAGGGCCTGCCGGCCCGGGCGGGGGCGTCGAACGGGGTCGCCAAGACGGGGTGGATCAGAGGGGAACTGCTCGTACGCCGGGAGGTGCAGTCGGACCCGGAGTCAGTCACCGGCCTCCGGGGCGGCGACGACGGACTGCGACCCGCGCGCCGGATCGACGTTCTCCTTGTCACCGTCGGTACCCACGGGACTGCCCTCTTCGACCTCCGGCGACTCGCGTTCCAAGTCCATATTCTCCTCGTAGCTGTGCCGGAACTCCTCCTCTACGATCTCCGGGCTGTAGTGGGGATCGAGTCTTCGCAGATCCCATTCGTTGATGGCGGCGCGAACCCTGTAGCGCATCCGGTTCTGGTAGCCAGCCCCGCGGGGCGCAATCGGCAGTTCGGGGGTCTCCCATCGGTATGCCTCGCCGTAGATTCGCCGCAGCTCCTCGAGGGTTCCCGCTACGTCGTGATCGCTCGGTTCGGCGAGAGGCATGGCTTCACGTTCGAGGATTCCCATGCCGGTCTCAGCCAGGTCGGTCAAGTGCTGATGCCGGTTGGCCAGCCTCGCGGCGACGTAGTCACGATCCTTCTTGGTGCCGTCGGGGCTGAGGATCTCCAGAGCGAAGTCCCCGGTGACGGTCGCCACAACCACGAGTCCAGGATCCGAGCCGCCCGGTACGCGCCCGAACCAGCGAGGCAGCTCCGAGTATGAGCGAGCCCGCTGCAGGATCGAATACTGGGCGATCAGTTCGATCTCGTCTAGCAGAACAACCCAGCCCTTGTGCCCGGCGGCCCTGATCAGCCGGGTCATGAACCGCAGGCGCTGCGGGGGAAGTTCCGCAACTTTCGGTGCCCTGAAGGAGTAGTTGGCGAGTTGGCCGATTCCCCTCAGGCCACTGTTGATCTGCGCCTTTCTGAGCGAGCCCCCGGCCCAGAAGTCCTCGATCTGCCTGTTCAGCTCCGGGTCGTCGAGGCGTTCGTGGACGAGCAGGCTCGCCGGGAACATCGGGCTCAGACCGCTGGCGGCGGCATCGTCCGACCACCGGAAGAAGTCGCCGTAGGTGTCCGAGCGCGTGTCGAGCGCCAAGCCCAGTTCCTCGATCGGGCGCCCGCTGCGTCCGGGGATGCGACAGTTCACCAGCGCCGACTCGAACACCTTGTCAAGTCTGTAGAACGGGGTCTCCTTGCTGATGGCTACGGTGCTGCAGACGAATCCCTGGCTCAGCGCGAGGTGTTCCAAGTGGGCGAGGAGGTGTGACTTCCCTGAACCGAAGTCGCCGGAGACGAGCATTCCGAGGCCGTTGCCAGTCGGATCGCCCGTACCGGCGGCAGAGGCCAACATCTCCTCGAAGCGCTGCTGGATCGCCGGCTGGTTGCATCCGAGCATCGCGACCGCGTCCCTGTTCGGCACTCCGTTGCGGAGAGCCTCGAGGGCGCGGCGGCATTCGAGCGGCCCGCGGTCGGCGGCACCGGGCGGCATGGCGGACACCGCTACGACAGCACCACGAGCGACGCCACCGGATTCGCCCTGTGCGAGTCGCGCACGTCGTCCATGACGCGGGTCTGGAGTGCGGGATAGATCCCGTAGCCGCGCGATCGGCGGTCCGGGGAGGTATCTAGAAACTCGTTGCTCGTGACGATGATCATCAGGGTGTTACTCAGACGGTCCGCGCCGTCTATGAACTCCCTCAGCATCTCGTAGTGCTCCAGAGCCATGGCCCTCGTGTAATATCGGTACCCGTCCTTGGGGTTGCGGGACAGCGTGACCCTGCGGTTGTCGAACAGGATCACCGTGCCGGCGAACCCCGCGTTCTGGATCCAGCTGAGCGACGATTCGATGAAATACCGGGCGGTGGTGCGGTTGATGCCACCGGCTATCGAGAACGGGCGAACCGCACCGATACGTGTGTTCTCACCCGTCAGCCAGTCGAGAAGAGGTTGTGCGGTGTAGTCGTGAACATCGGACTCGCGCCAGCAGAGATGGCTCATGCAGACGCGGAAATCCCTGGCCAAGCTGGAATCGCGGAGTACCTTGCGTTCTATATCGGGTCGCAGTTCGGCAAGCACCGCACGGGGTGATACCTCATTGCCCTCCGCGATCGCCTCGTAGACGCCGGGTGCCTCCGGGGGGATTCCTGTCACCTCATATCCCTTCCGGGAGGCGAGTTTGAGAATAAAGCGCCGCGCCAGTGTCCTCCAGTCGACCTGTCGCGCCAGCGAGGAGAAGACATCCTGGGGCATGTGGGCGCGCTTGTCCTTCGCGTCGAGCTCCAGCATGAGGCAGCCCAGTTCTCGGCAGCGATCCTCGAGTCGGGTGTGAAGAGTCGGTATCAAGTGCTCCGGCGCGACGACGAACTTGACAGAGGATCCGCCTGCGGGGATGAATGACGACAGGTACTCCGAGTCGATCACCCTCAACCAGTGCTCGATGTCGATCGTATTCGTCATCGGTCCGCCGGGTTCTCGAAGCGGATGGCCGAATACGTGACCTCGCGTCCGTCTGCTCCGACGAATGTGAACAGGTTCTTGGCGCTGCGGGCCGTTGTGGAGGCAGGGAAGTGGACCTTTGCACCCGACCTTGTCTCGGTTATGTTGGCGGTTTCGAGTTGATAGAGGTCGCGGGCGAAGTCCGTCCTTGTGTAGTCCCGCCTGGTTCCGGGCAGTGAGGTCAGGAGGTTGTAGATCCGCTCGAGAGGAATCACGGTCCCGCCCCGGGGAGCGGATGTGTCCCGGGTCAGCTCGGTGTAGATGTCGTGGATGGCCTTCAGGAACGGCTCCGGGCGGGACCGTGGGGGTCTTTCCTGGTTCTTCAGAAGGACCCGGACGAGGTGGGCCGGACGGATCGAGGAGACCTTCTTTCTGTCGATGCGGACTGCCCTGTCACCTGCGAGGATACGCAGGATGGAGGGATGGGAGACCAGTTGCCCGTCGCGTTCATGGATCGACAGCCCCGCATCGGCTGCCGCACGCTGCAACTCGACGGCGTAGCCATCTCTGAGGTAACCCTCCACCCAGCCGTCTTCTGGCGACCACGAACCGGCGGCGGCCTCGACGTCGCGGGTCAATGCGTCCGACGCCGCGACGAGCTTCCCCTGCTCTCGTTTCAGCGCCGCCACACTGCCTTCGCGGGCGCTCTTCTCGAGCCTTCGGAGCAGGCTCTGGAGCGTCTTGGTCGAGGCGAGGGCCGAAGCGGCCGCTTGTTCCACCTCCGCGAAGGCCTGTTCGAGTTTGTCGGGTCGTGTCATAGGACGGGGTCGGGGTCGCGATCTATCGGCCACCGTTGGGTCGGCCGATGCCTTGATCGGGTCGCGGGGGCAGCATTGCGCCGACGGTTCGCGGCGCGGGATCAAGCCTGGCCCGTGTGGCGTGCGCGCGGTCCGGGGCCGGCTGGGCCTCGGGACCGGCCTGAGGAGACCCCGAGCCAGTCGGCGGCAGGCGGCCGTGCTGCAATCGCTGGCGTTGAGCCCCGCAGATGAGCGGCCGGCAGGGCAGTGAGCGGTCTGAGGCCCGGCACTGAGACATTCAACCGGCCGTTGTGAGACTTAGAGCGCGCGCGGATAGGCTCTGAACAGGGGATTTGCGGTTCTACCGGTGCATCTATTTCCGCTGGTAAGAGAGTCAAGAGGGCACCTTGATTGGGATTGTTCGTCGCTGGTGATCGCCTATCCGCTAACGCTCTTACAACTGAGTTTCAAGTCTCACAACCGGCGAAGCGGGCTACGCGTCGCCGCCGTGGCGGTCCAGGAAGGCGTGGACCTCGCTCATGGACACGCCGGGTGACGGTGCCAGGGCGCCGTCGGGCGAGGTCAGCGGGCCCAGAACGAACTCGCGGTCGCGCGCCGAGGCCCACACCCTGCGATCCCGCGGGGGCCCCTCGCCGGCTCCGGGGCCGGGGGTGCGGGTCGCCTGCGGAGAGACGATGCGGCGCGCGGTGCCGCTGCCCCGGAAGCGCCCGGCATGGGCTGCGGTCGTGCCGACGGTCACGGTGTGGCCGTGATCGCGGGTGGTGTCCACCTGGGTTACGCAGAAGTAGTCGCCGGCGTCGGTCTCGGTGTACTGGGCGTACGTGGCGTAGGTGTCGGCGGAGTGGAACACCTGGCGCGGCGCCCACGAGGTCGGGACACGCACACCCTCGAGGCTCCCGTCCGGTGCGGTCGGGAAGGGCACGTTGTCGTTCTCGTAGGCCTTGGAGATGAGCCCCTCCTCATCGGCCCGCATGAAGTGCATCGGGATTCCGAGATGCTCGGTGGCGAGGTTCGTGAGCCGGTGGGCGGCCATCTCGTAGGACACGTAGAAGACGTCCTTGAGGTCCTGCACGGCGATGTCGCCCTCGCCGGCGGCCTCCTGAAGCAGTGAAACCGCCGGGCTCTGGGGCGCCAGCACCGCACCGGCGAAGTAGTTGGACTCCACCCGCTGGCGCAGGTAGTCCTCGATGGTCTCGGGGTCGGAGTGGTCGAGCGCGAAATGGCCGAGGGTGGACAGCACCACCGACCGGGCGGCGCGCGTCGGCAACTCGTCGCGCTGGGGGATGTAGATCACCCGGCGGCGCAGGTCGGTGACCGACCTGGTCGAGCGGGGGATGTCGCGCACCCGGTCGATCCGGTAGCCCAGATGGTCGGCGAGGTCCAGCAGGATGCGCTCGGACACCGGGCCGGTACCGGGGTAGGAGGCGGCCCTGAGGACTGCGTTCGCAACCTCCTCGATCTCCCCGTAGTAGTTGTCGCGGGCGCGCATCTGAGCCCGCAGCACGATGTTCGCCCGCCGCACCGGATCCGCCGCGGGGACTCCGGTGCCGGCGGAGCGGCCCTCCGAGCGGTCTCGCCAGGCGTCGTGCAGTGCCAGGAGATGCTCGAGGGCGGCGTCGGGGAGCCGGGCCGTGGCCTTCAGCTCGGGCAGCCGCAGCGATCGGTATGCGTCGGTCTGCTGGATGCGGGCGAGCCGGACCTCCAAGTCGGCTCGCCGGGTCGGCGCCTCGCCGTTCAGCAGGTCGCCCGCGCTGCACCCCAGGGCCTCGGCCAGGTCACCCAGCAGCGACAGGCGCGGCTCGATCCGGCCGTTCTCGAGTTGCGAGAGATAGGGAGCGGGGCGGCCCACGAGTTCGCCCAGCGCTGCGAGAGTCAGCCCTTTCCGGCGCCGCTCGTACCGGATCCGCTGTCCGAGCACGAGAGTGTCGAGCGACTCGGGCACGGGCGGAAGATTATCGATTTTTCCGCGGCGCAACGGCTGACTGGTTTCGCATCCGATACAGAATCGCAGATTGTCCACCACTTGTTTCCAACTTGGGGACAATTTCCACAGGACCTGCAACACGTGCCGTCCCGGACGTGGTATTGCGGCCGCGGTGGCTCGTTGGTTCGCCCACTTCGGCGCACCAGCGGCCTGCCGCTACGATCTTCGCGGCCTGTGGGGTCGACTCGGGGGAGGGAAGCGGTGCGAAGCGATCAACGCTGGGCCGTCGTGACGGGGGCGAGCCGGGGGATCGGCGCCGCCGTCGCCCGCCGTCTGGCAGCCGACGGGTTCGGTGTCTCACTGTTGGCGACGAAGGCGGACCTGCTCGGTGGCATTCGCGACGAGATCCGTGCCGGGGGCGGGGAGGCGGAGGTCGTCGTCTGCGACCTCACGGATCGTGAGCAGCTGGCGGCGGTCTGTGCGGACTTGGCTGCGGCCCACCCGGCGATACATGCGCTGGTCAACAACGCCGGCATCGTGCGCGTCGGCGACATCGCCGACTTCGGCGGCGCTGACTGGGACGACGTCATGGAGATCAACGTGCGCGCCGCCTTCGAGTTGGTGCGCGCCCTCGAGCCGGCACTCCGGGCGGCGGCCGGCGCCCCCGGTGGCGACGCCTCGGTGGTCAACGTGAGTTCGGTCATGGGGCTTGTCGCCTGCAAGACCATCATCAGCTACCTGGCCGCCAAGGGCGCGCTCAACCACCTCACCCGCGGGCTGGCCCTCGAGTTGGGCTCGGCGGGGGTCCGGGTCAACGCGATCGCGCCGGGCTACATCCGCACCGACATGTTCGAGACGTCGCACCCGCCCGAGCGCCAGGTGCTGCTCGGGCGCTCGCACGCCCTCGAGCGGGTCGGGACGCCCGAGGAGGTCGCCGGGGTGGTCTCCTTCCTCTGCTCGCGCGACTCCACGTTCGTGAGCGGCACGGTCATCTCGGTGGACGGCGGGCTGCACGCTCGGGCCGCCATCCCGGAGCACTAGGGCGAATGAGCGCCGCCGGCCGGGGGCGGGCGTGACCGGGAGCCCGAACGGCGCCTGGCGGATCGGCGTCGACACCGGAGGGACGTTCACGGACCTGGTCGCCGTCGGGCCCGGCGGCGAGGTGCGCCTCCAGAAGGTCGCCTCCACGCCGGCCGAGCCGGCAAGGGCAACCTTCGAGGCCCTGAAGCGGTCCGGGGTCGATCCGCGGGGCGAGGTCGACTCCTTCATCATGGGGACGACCATCGCCACGAACGCCCTCATCCAGCGGCGCGGCGCGCCGACGGTGCTCATCACGACCGCCGGATTCGAGGACGTCCTCTACATCCAGCGCATCGACCGCCAGGGCCTGTACGACCTGCAGTGGATCAAGGCCGAGCCCTACGTGCCGCGCGACCGGGTCGTCGGCGTCAACGAGCGGATCCTCGCCGACGGTTCGGTGCGCACGCCGCTCGCCGCCGAGGAGTTGGATCGCGTCATCGACGAGGTGCGCCGGATCACGGCGGATGACCACAGGCCGGCGGTGGCGGTTTCCCTGCTCTTCTCCTACGTGAACCCCACGCACGAGCGGGAGCTGGCGGCGGCCCTGCAGGAAGCGCTGCCTGTTTTGCCCGTCTCGATCTCGAGCGAGGTGGCGCCCATCTGGCGCGAGTACGAGCGGTCCAACACCACCGCCATGGACGCCTACGTCAAGCCGATCGTCGCCAACTTCGCCGGCGACCTCCTCAGGGAACTGGACGCACTCGAGATGGGCGGCTGGCACGGCCTGCTGCGGTCCAACGGCGGCCACGTGGCGATTCCCGACGCCACCGCCAAGCCCGTGGAGATCGTGCTCTCGGGTCTCGCCGCGGGGATGATCGCCGGCGCCCACTTCGCCCGCGCGGTGGACACCGCCAAGGCGGTCACGCTGGACATGGGCGGCACCAGCGCCGACGTGGGCGTCATCGTCGACGGCGAGTTGCAGTTCTCCGGGCTGTTCGAGGTGGAGTTCGGGCTGCCGCTGGCGCTGCCGATCCTGGACGTGACGACGATCGGCGCCGGCGGAGGGTCGATCGCCTCCATCGACTCCGGCGGCCTCCTGAAGGTCGGGCCCGAGAGCGCCGGAGCCGAACCCGGACCGGCGTGCTACGGCCTCGGCGGGGAGGCGCCGACGGTGACCGACGCCAACGTCGTGATGGGGCGCCTGAACCCCGGCTACTTCCTCGGCGGGCGCATGAACCTCGACGCCGGCAAGGCCCGCAGCGCCATCGACGCCGTCGCGGATCGTCTCGGGCTGACGCCCGAGGACACCGCCGAGGCCATCGTGTCGGTCTCCATCGAGAACATGGACGGCGCCATGCGCCTCGTCACGGTGGACCGGGGGCTCGACTACCGGGAGTTCGACCTCGTGGCCTACGGCGGCGCCGGACCGCTGCACGCTGCCGAGATCGCCCGGCGGATGGGGATGAACCGCGTCATCGTGCCGCCGAATCCCGGACTCGTCTCCGCCTACGGCACCGTGATCGCCGACCAGCGCGTGGACCGGCGCATCACGCTCGTGCGCCGGTTGGACCACGCGGAATCCGAGGATCTGCCGGGCGCCCTGGGCCGTCTCGCCGATGAGACCGTCGCGGAGTTGCGGTCGCAGCTGCGGCGGCCGGACGCGCCCGTCGATGTCACGACCTACGTGGCCTGCCGCTACCTCGGCCAGAACTACGAGCAGGAGATCCGCACCGAGTTCGGCCACGTGGACCGCAGCTTCGAACTCGCCGTTCCGATCGGCCCCGAGGCGGCCGGTTTCGTGGCGCGACTCGCCGACGGCTACCACACCACCCACGAAGCCGCCTACGGCTACGAGATGCGCGACCAGCCCATCCAGTCGGTCTACCTGGGTGCCACGGCTCTCTCGGAGGCGCCGGAGGTGCTCATCCGGCCCTACGCCGGCGGTGACGACGGCACGACGCCGGTGACCCGGCGCGTCCTGGCGGCGGCCGGGCAGTGGACCGATGCGCTCATCGTCAATCGCGACACGCTGGCGACCGGCGAGACGCTCGACGGTCCCGCGGTCATCGAGGAGGCGGACTCCACGACCTGGGTCCCGCCCGGGTTCCGTGCCACGGTGCATGAGAGCCAGTGCCTGATCATCGCCCGCAGCGACGCCGAGGCCCGACCATGACCGCCACATCGCCCCCGCCCTTCGCCGGCATCGACCGGGTGGGTCTCACCCTGCTGTACAAGCGGGTGCGGAACATCTGCGACGAGATGGCCTTCGCCATGATGCGCACCGCCTACTCGCCGATCTTCTCCGAGGGGCTCGACTTCTCGACCCTGGTGCTGGACCGGAAGGGCCGGCTGATCGCCACGGCGGGGATCAACCCGGCGATGCTGGGTGCCTCGCTCTACGCCGCCACGTGGATCATCCGCGAGGTGGGCCCGGAGAACTTCGCCGACGGCGACATCTTCGTGCACAACGATCCGTACCGGGGTGGCTCGCACCTGCCCGAGCACATGATGGTCGCGCCCGTCTATCGCGACGGCGAGCTGGCCGCGTTCGTCGGCAACATCGCCCACCTCGCCGAGATCGGCGGGATGGCGCCCGGTTCGTTCGCGGCGACGGCAACCGACATCTTCCAGGAGGGCCTCCGCATCCCGCCCACGAAGCTCTTCGACCGGGGCGAGCCGGTGCGGGACATCTGGCGGATCATGCTCGCCAACCACCGCACGCCGGACAACTCCTGGGGCGATCTGCACGCCATGGTCGGCTCGCTGCGGGTGGGGGCGCGGCGGGTCGGCGGCCTCATCGCCGAGCGGGGCGTCGACGGGCTGAACGAGGCCTTCGAGCAGATCCTCGACTACGCCGAGGCGTACATGCGCTCGGAGATCGCCGGCCTCCCCGACGGCATCTACACCGGCGAGGACTGCATGGAGGACGACGGTATATCGGACCGTTCCTACTGGATCCGCTCGCGGATCATCGTGGAGGGCGACGAGTTGATCTTCGACTACTCGAAGTCCGATGAGCAGGCCATCGGGCCCATCAACGCCCCCTACGTCGTGACGTTGTCGGCCTCGCTGAACGGCCTGCTGTACGTCCTGGCCCGCGACGTGCCGGTCAACGCCGGCATCGTGCGACCCGTCAAGGTGGTGGCCCCGGCGGGGACCATCACGTGCGTGCGCCTGCCCGGGCCGTGCGTCGGCGGCCAGACGGAGTTCCAGCCGCGCATCATGGAACTGGTGCTGGGTCAGATCCTCAGCCAGATCCTGCCCGAGAGGGCCGCCGCCGCCAGCGGCAACACGTCGCTCAACTTCCTGTTCGGCGGGGTCGACCCCCGTAACGGCGAGTACTACGCGCACTATCACTTCGAGGGGATGGGCTGGGGCGGCCGGGCCGGCAGCGACGGCAACAGCGCCCAGATCGTGCCGCACGCCAACTGCCGGAACACCCCGGTGGAGATCTTCGAGACCAAGTGGCCCTGGGTGCACGAGGAATACAGCCTCAACGACGACACCGGCGGCGCCGGGCGGCACCGGGGCGGGCTCGGCGTGGTGCGGGTCATGGAAGTGGCGGGCGACGTGATCACCGTGAGCGCCCTCTCGGAGCGAATGAAGCGCTCCCCCTGGGGGCTGTTCGGGGGCCACCACGGCAGCCGGACCGCCTTGGAGGTCGCTCCGGCGGGCAGTGACGGCTACGAGACCTTCCAGGACGCCTTCGGACTGATCTCACCCTCGAAGTTCACCAACATCCGCCTGCGCCGGGGAGACCGGGTGCGGATCACGTCTCCCTCGGGGGGCGGGTACGGCGACCCGCTGGAGCGCGATCCTGCCAAGGTCCTCGCCGACGTCGAGTTGGGCTTCGTGAGCCGGGAGTCCGCCGAGGCGACCTACGGCGTGGTGATCGACGGCACCGCGCACGACGGCCTGGTCGTCGACGAGCCTGCCACCGACGCGTTGAGGAGGAGCCTGCGCGATGGCGTGGCATGAGTTGAACAAGAACTGGCACGACACCACCGTCGACTACTGCGACGTGTGCGGGAACCTCCTCATCGCCCGCTACTGGAGCTTCGTCGAGCCCGACGGCGGCGAGCCCCGGCGCTGTTGCGACGAGACCTGCGAGCGTCTCTTCCACCGGCTGCGCCGCTTGGAGGAATCGGCCGCCGAGTCCTGATGCCGGACTTCGAGCAGGCCGCGGCGGTGTTGTAGGTTCACGCTGACGCCGGGCGTGGTGCAGCGCACCACAGGGAGGCTCGAAGCATGCAAGGCGGGTGGCAGGTCGGGATCGACACGGGCGGGACGTTCACCGACCTGGTGGCGGTGCGCGGGGACGAGCAGCGCATCGCCAAGGTTCCGTCAACCCCCTCGGCATTCGACCAGGGGGTGCTGGACTCGATCACCGCGGCGGGCATCGAGGTTCCCGATATCGAGATGATCGCCCACGGCACCACGGTCGCCACGAACGCGGTGATAACCCAGCGGGGCGCCCCGACGGCGCTGCTGACGACGACGGGCTTCCGGGACGTACTGGAGCTGCGCCGCCACAACCGGGGCGATCCCTACGACATCCAGTGGGACCCGCCGCCGCCGCTCGTGGCGCGCCGCAACCGTTTCGAGATCACCGAGCGGCTGGACTACGCCGGCGACGTGGTGATCCCCCTGGACGCCGGGCAGGTGCGGGCCGCGGCCCGCCTGGCGGCGCGGCGGGGTATCGGCACCTTCGCCATCGCCTTCCTCCACTCCTATGTCAACCCGGTCCACGAGGACGAGGCGGCGGAGATCGTCCGATCCGAGGTTCCCGGCGCGTTCGTCAGCACCTCCGCGGCTCTGCTGGCGGAACCCCCCGAGTTCGAGCGCACCTCCACCGCCGTGCTCAACGCCTACCTGGCCCCGGTGGTGAGCGACTACCTGGCGGCGCTGGAGAGCCGGCTGCGCGAGGCCGGTTTCGTCGGCCGCCTGTACGTGATGCACTCCGGTGGCGGGCTGCTGACCGTGGAGAGCGCGTCGCGCTTCCCCGCCCGGCTTCTCACTTCGGGCCCGGCCGCCGGAGCCAAGGCCGCCGAGGGGGTCGCCGCCTCCACGGGTGTGGCCGGCGGTGTCGTGGCGGCCGGCGTGCTCGCCTCCTCGGAGGGTCTGGAAGAGGTCATCTCGTTGGACATCGGCGGCACCAGCGCCGACATCGCCGTGGTGCAGGGCGGCCGGGCGGACATCGTGCACGAGTTCTCGCCGCGGTTCGGCCAGCCGGCACGATTCCCGGCCATCGACCTCGTCACCATCGGAGCCGGTGGGGGTTCGATCGCCTGGGTCGACGCCGGGCACCTGCCGCACGTCGGGCCGCAGAGCGCCGGGGCCGACCCGGGGCCGGCCGCCTACCTGCTGGGTGGCACGGACGCCACCGTGACCGACGCCAACCTCGTGGCCGGGCGCCTCGTGGCCGACGTGGGGCTCGCCGGGGGCATCAGTCTCGACACCGACGCGGCGCACCGGGCCGTCGAATCCTTCGCCGACCAACTCGGGCTGAGTGTGACCGACGCGGCCCTGGGAATCATCGACATCACCAACAACAACATGGCGCGCTCGATCCGCGTCGTGACCGTCGAGCGGGGACTGGACCCGCGCAACTTCACCCTCGTCCCCTTCGGCGGCGCGGGTCCGCTGATGGCCGCCGAGTTGGCCGACGTGCTGGGGATCAGGAGGATCGTCGTGCCGCTTGCGCCGGGCGTGACATCCGGCCTGGGGTGTCTGTACGTGGACATCACCCACGACATCGGCGAGGCGCTGATCAGCGAATTGACCGATGCGGACCGAGCCCGCCTGCAGGAGGTCTTCGACCGCCTGGCGGGGACCATGCGGCAGCGACTCAGCGACGACGGCGTCGCCGACGAGCGCCAGCGCCTCGAGTACTCCATCGACCTGCGCTACCTCGGCCAGGTACGGGCGCTGACGGTGGAGTTGGAGACCGGGACGGTGCCGGAACGATTCACCGAGGAGTACCGCGAGATGTTCTTCGAGGAGTACGAGCGACAGTTCCACTCGGTGGCGGTCGACATCGGTGTGGAGATCTCGGCGCTCCGGGTGCGCGGCGTCCGCCGCTCCGAGCGCCCGCACATCCCGTTCAGCGGTTCGACAGCGCCGTTGCACACCGTCGAACGTCCGGTGCTGACCCGCGACGGCGAAGTCACCGCCCGGGTCGCCGAACGCAGCCGCCTCCACGTCGGCAGCCGCCTCTCCGGGCCGCTCGTCCTGACGCAGGAGGACTCCACCACCTGGGTGCCGCCGCACTGGGAGGTGGAGGTGGACAAGCTCGGCAACCTGCAGATGGCCCGGCCCGAATGAGGGAGGGGCCCGAATGAGAGAGGGACCGACATGAGGGAGGGAACCCCATGAGCCTGCGAGTCGTGGACACCGCGCCCACCGAATCGGAGGGGCTGCGCCAGCGAGACCCGATCCTCTTCCAGGTCCTCAACAGCGCCTTCAGCAGCATCGTGGACGAGATGAGCGCGCTCACGATGCGGGCCGCCTTCTCGCTGGTGGTCAGCGAGGGCGGCGACTACTCCGGCACCATCAGCAACCGCCACGGCGACCTGATCGCCTCGGGCGTGCGCGACCTGGCGGCGCACCTGGGAACGCACCCCTTCACCATCAAGGGCATGCTCGACTGGATCGGCACCGACCCCGAGGAGTACTTCCGCCCCGGTGACGTGGTGCTGATCAACGACCCGTACATCGGCGGCACCCACCACAACGACATGCGGGCCGTCATGCCCTTCTACTTCGACGGTTCGCTGGCCGGCTTCGTGCAGAACTCCATGCACTGGACCGACATCGGCGGCCACGTGCCGGGCACCTTCGACTCCAACTCCCGCAGTTCCTACGGCGAGGGTCTCGCCGTGCCGCCGATCCACGTGGTGCGCGAGGGGGTCTTCCAGCCGGAGGTCTCGAACCTCATCCTTCGCAACGTGCGGATGGCCGACACCGCCCGCGGCGACCTGCTCACCTCCATCGGTGCGGTCCGCCTCGGCGAGTCGCGCCTGCAGGCGCTGGCCCGGCGTTACGGCACCGACATGATCCTGGCCGCCATGGACGAGTTCATCGAGTACTCCGAGGACCTGCTGCGCGCCGAGTTCGCCAAGCTGCCCGACGGTCCCGTCACCGTGGAGTCACTGCTGGACTGCGACCCCGCCGGCGATTCCGACGAGCCGCTGTCGGCGCACATGGTTCTGACCGTGCACGGAGATCGGGCCACCATGGACTTCTCGGGCTCGAGCCCTCCGGCGCTCGGAGCGGTCAACTCGACGCGGTCGGTGACGCTGTCCGCCGCGGTCGTCACGATGAAGATGATCTTCCCCCACATACCCATGAACCAGGGCGTGTTCCGGGCGATCGACTTCGTGCTGCCGCCGGGGCTGCTGCTGAGCGTGGAGTTCCCCGCCCCCGTGTCGGGCTGCGCCGCCGGCGTCTACCCGGCGGTGTGCGATCTCGTGCTGAAGGCGTTCATGCACCTCGTGCCCGAGCGGTCCATGGCCGGGCCCACGGGACTCATCAACACCATCACGGCTGGCCACGACCCGCGGCCGGGCCACGACCGGGAGTTCGTCATGTACCTGTGGCTGGAGGGCGGCTGGGGCGGCCGGGCCGCCCGAAAGGACAACGCCACGGCCATGACCACCTTCGCCACCACCGCCATGAACCAGCCCGTGGAGTTGCAGGAGCGGCTGTTCCCGGTGCTCTTCGACTGCTACCGCATGGAGACCGACAGCGCCGGGGCCGGCTGGTCGCGGGGCGGCCTGGGGGTCACGCGCCGTTGGTACCTGACTCACGGCGACGGCGTGCTCTCGGACCTCGGGGACGGCGAGAAGTTCGGTCCGTGGGGCTTCGCCGGCGGCGCCGACGCCCGGCCGAACAAGTTCATGTATGCCCCCGGTACCGACGATGAGGTCAATGTGGGCATGTTCTGCACCAACCTGCCGATCCGCCGGGGGGAGATGCTGGACTGCTTCCAACCGGGCGGCGGAGGGTACGGCCATCCGCTCACCCGCCGCATCGAGCACGTGTTGGACGACCTGCGGGACGGCTACATCACCCTTGAGGGCGCCCGGCGGGACTACGGCGTCGTGGCGACCCACGATGCCGGCGCCGACGACTTCATCCTCGACACCGAGGCCACCGCCGCCCTGCGTGCCGGCCATCAAGAGGGCCCCGAGTTCCCCAACGGGAGGAGTCAGTGATGTCGGCCGAGTTCGAGGGCAAGGTGGCGATCGTCACGGGAGGGTCGCGCGGCATCGGCGGCGCGATCGTGCACGAGATGGTCCGGCGGGGGGCCGCGGTCGTCTCGTTCGACGTCGCCGCCCCGGCCCACAGCCGCGACGGCGTCCTGGACCTGGAAGTAGATGTGGCCGACGCCTCCGCCGTGGGCGACGCCACCGCGGAGGCAGTGGCCCGTCTCGGCCGCGTCGACGTGTTGTTCAACAACGCCGGCATCCAACGGGCCGCGCCGACGCACACGATGGATCCCGAGGTCTGGGATCTGGTGGTGGGCGTCCACCTGCGCGGCGCCTTCCTGTGCAGCGCCGCGGCGATCCTCGAGATGCGCAAGGTCGGGGGCGGAGCCATCGTCTCGATTTCCAGCGCGGCGGGTTACGTGGGCATACCCGGGCGCGCCCCCTATTCGGCGGCCAAGGCGGGGATTCTGGGCCTGACCCGCTCGCTGGCCACCGAGGTGGCGCCGCACAACATCAGGGTCAACGCCATCGCCCCCGGTTTCACGCGCACGCCGCTGGTGCAGCAGGCCCTCGACGACGGCTCCCTGACCGAGGACTGGATGCTGCTGGAGGTCCCTCTGGACCGCCTCGCGGACGCCGCCGAGATCGCCCGCCCCGCGGTCTTCCTGGCGAGCAGCGACGCTTCCTACATCACCGGGCAGTGCATCGTCGTGGACGGCGGCTGGACCGTCCAGGGAGTCTCGGACCGCCCCGACTGGCTCGACGTGTAGCCGCGGCTCCAGCGCGGGTGGGGGAGCCGCGGCCGCGGTGCCCAAGCGCCGCAGTTCTCCGGCGCCCGATATTGTAGCATATTATCTGCTGTTTAACTAGTAATAGATAAATATTGCTTAGTATCCTATCTTACTATGGCAAGCGGGGCGCTCGACGCCGAGAGGTTCGGGCTATTGTGGGAGCGGCGGCCTCGGCGGCGGGGCCGCGGGAGGGGAGGCGACGATGAGTGTGCTGGCCGAACTGGATCCCGATGTGGCGTACCCCGCCACTCCCAGCGTGCCTGAGACCGACCTGCACTCGACGGCGCGCTTCTTGAGCTACGGCGCTTTGCGCGCGCACTTCGCGGGGCGCTCGGGCTGCTTCGTGGGCCAGGACCTCAACGTCTACTACCGGCGGGGCGACCGCACCTTCGTGGCGCCCGACGTGTTCGTCTGCTTCGGCGTCGACCCCGGACACATCCGGACGGCGGCCAGCTACCGGCTCTGGGACGTCGGCGCGCCGCCCGCCTTCGTCTTGGAGATCGCCTCCGAGGGCACCTGCAAGGCCGACCTGGAGGACAAGCCCGCCACCTACCTCGAGATCGGCGTCGGTGAGTACTGGCGCCTCGACCCCACCGGCGGCGACCTCTACACCCCCGTCCTGCAGGGCGACCGCCGGGCGGGCGGCGCCTGGGCGCCGTTAGCGGTGCGCGCCGGCGGCGACGGGCGCCTGTGCGGCCACAGCCGCGTCCTGGGTCTGGACTTGTGCGCCGAAGATCGCCGCCTGCGGTTCCGGGACCCCCAGACCGGCCGCTGGCTCCCCGACCCCGACGAAGCCCACCGCACGCTCAACGAGACCCGACGCACGCTCGACCTGACCCAACGCACGCTCGACGTGACCCGCCGCGAGCGAGACACCGAGGCCGCCGCCCGCCGCGCCGCCGAGGCTGAGATTGCCGCCCTGCGCGCCCGACTGAACGACCAGACGTAGCGGAGCCGGCGAATCAGATGGCAGGCCTCGGCGGCGGGGCCGCGGGAGGGGAGGCGACGATGAGCGTGCTGGCCGAACTGGACCCCGATGTGGCGTACCCCGCCACCCCCAGCGTGCCTGAGACCGACCTGCACTCGACGGCGCGCTTCTTGAGCTACGGCGCTTTGCGCGCGCACTTCGCGGGGC
>CAZTZI010000016.1:0-13998 GCA_964618115.1 uncultured Acidimicrobiales bacterium | reverse complement strand
AGCGGCTCCTGCGCCATCGCCTCGGTGATCTCGCCGAGCTCGAGGCGGGCGCGCAGCAGACCCGCTCGGCGGCGCGGCCCGTCGAGCGCACCGGCGACCGAACCGACGCCCCGCAGGCTCTCCTCGGCCCGCAGCAGGCACGACAGGACAGAGCGCGGTAGGTCGGTCCCCGCCAGCAGGTAGCGCACCACGCCCTCGGGATCGGGCGCGTGCCCGTGCCGGCGATGGTACGCCTGCAGCGAACTGGTCAGCCGCAGCATCCTGGTGGCGTCCATAGTGCCCCGGGGGTCGGTGTAGCTGGCGATCAGGAGTCCGACGGTGAAGACCGACCGTTCGATCATCCGTCCGATCAGGATGAACTCGTATCCCTCGTCGCGCCGCATGCCCTCGTTCAGCACGCCGCTGATGGCCAGGCAGGCGCGACGGACCATCAGCAGGGTCTCGTGCAGCCGCTCCGGCGGCAGTTCGATGTCGCCGAACTCCCGGAACCGCAGGTACAGGCCGTTGGCCTCTTCCCAGAGTTCGATCGGTATCCGCTCCCGCGTCGAGCGCAGCCTCTCGCGGATGGCGCTGACGGCCGAGAGCACCGAGCCCGGGTTGGTGGTGTCGGACAGCAGGAAGGCGAACAGCTGCCGGCGCCCCCCGAGGCTGCCGAGCGGCGCCGCGACCGACTCGAGGCCGAGCGTCTTGACGAGCTGCTCCACCTCGATGCGGGCCTCGTCGGGGCGCAGGTGGATGATCGAGTTGGCGGCGTAGTCGAGGCAGCGAACCGTCGCCTCGGTCCGCTCCAGGTAGCGGCCAACCCAGAAGAGGGCGTCGGCGTGACGGGCCAGGATCACGGTCGGGACCGCCGGTAGGCCACTACGAGTACTCCGGTGTCAGCACCCAGGTGTCCTTCGAGCCGCCGCCCTGGGAGGAGTTCACGATGAGCGACCCGCGCCGCATCGCCACACGGGTCAACCCGCCGGGGAACACCTCGGTCCGCTCGCCGGTCAGCACGAAGGGCCGCAGGTCCACGTGACGGGGCTCGAGGCGCTCCTGGGTGAACGACGGCAGGCTCGAGAGTTGCACGACCTCCTGGGTGATCCAGTTCCGGGGATCGGCGTCGATGGCGGCGCGGGCGGCTTCCAACTCCTCGTCGCTCGCGTGGGGCCCGATCAGCACCCCGTAGCCGCCCGACTCCCCCACCGGCTTGACCACCAACTCGTCGAGTCGCCCCAGCGCCTCGGCCCGCTGGTCAGGATCCCACATCATGTAGGTGGCGACGTTGTCGATGATGGGCTCGTCGCCGAGGTAGTACCTGATGAGATCGGGGACGTACGGGTAGACGGCCTTGTCGTCGGCGGCGCCGTTGCCGATGGCGTTGCAGACGGTCACTCGCCCGGCCCGGAGCGCCCCGAGCAATCCCGGCACGCCCAGCGTGGAGTCGGGGCGGAACGAGACCGGATCCAGGAAGTCGTCGTCGATGCGCCGGTAGATCACGTCCACGGCGATGAGCCCCTCGATGGTCCGGGCATACACCGTGCCGCCGTCGACCACGAGGTCACGGCCCTCCACCAACTCGACACCCATCGAGCGCGCCAGGAAGGCGTGCTCGAAGTAGGCCGAGTTGAAGATGCCGGGGGTCAGCACCACCACGTGGGGGGACTCCTGGCCGCCCGGTGCCATCGACTCCAGCGCGGAGCGCAGCATCCGCCCGTACTGCTCCACGGGCTGCACGGCGTGGTCGTAGAACAGCCAGCTGCACGCCCTGGCCATGGCCGCCCGGTTCTCGATCACGTAGGAGATGCCGCTGGGGTTGCGCAGGTTGTCCTCCAGCACCCGGTAGCGGCCACCGGCGTCGCGCACGACATCGATACCGGCGATGTTGCAGTGCGCCCCGTGCGGGACCTCGATCCCCATGGCGTTGCGCTCGAAGCCGCGGGACGACACCACCAGCCACCTGGGCACGACCCCGTCGGCGATCGCCGCGCCCTCGCCGGAGTACAGGTCCTCGAGGAAACAGTTGAGGGCGGCGACCCGCTGGGTGAGGCCCCGCTCCAACTCGCCCCATTCGAGCGCCGAGATGAGCCGGGGGAAGAGGTCCATCGGCCAGATCCGCTCGGTGCCCTCCTCCTCGCTGTACACGGTGAAGGTGATCCCCTGGCGGCGAAACTCATCGGCGACCAGACGCTCGAGCCGCTGCGCCTCGCCGGCGTCGAGCTCGCCGAAGCGCTCGACGATCCTGCGATAGACGGCGCGGGCCGAGCCGTCGGACTCGAAGGCTTCGTCGAACCCCCGAGCGGGCTCATAGCGATCGAGCAGCCCATCGCCCGGCTCTGGCATCGACTCAGCCACGAAATCCCATGCTAAAGCCGCCAGCCGCTCCAGGGGTGACGGTTGCGGCGTCGCCGCCCCGAGCGTTGGACCGGCTCAGTGCAGGGCGAAACTGGCCACGTTCCGGTAGGTGCCGGGCGGATCACTGCGGACGAGGGCGATCTCGGTCGCCGTGAAGGCGGCGTGGACCGGCGGCGCGTAGCCGTCCGGCGGCCTGCCCTTGCAGCGGGCGACGGTCAGGTGTCCCGTGAAGGGCCGATCCGGCGGCGACTGCCCGACGTGACGGGTTGCGGAGATGATCTCCGCCGCCAGGTCGTCGAGGCCACGGGCCGGCACCACGAGGACCGCCCGGCCCAGCCGCTCGACGGCCGGGCCGAGGACCACCTCGGCGCTCGGCAGGCGCAACCCGGACAGCGCCGAGGTGGCCTCGCCCTCGTCGCAGTCGCCCAGGAACCGCATGGTGACGTGCAGGCGCTCCGGGACGGTCCAGCGCACGCCGACCAGGTCGGGACGGGGCAATCCGTCGAGAGCGTCCAGCGCCTCCCTCGACGGCCGAACGGCGACGAACAACCGGGGCATGGCCCCACAGTAGGGAATCGGCGGTGCCCGGCAAGCCCGGCTGCAACTCCGCCGCGGCGCCGACCGCAGGCGTGGCCCGGGACTCCGGCCTCCGCCGGAATGGCGACGAGGGGGCCGGTGGTACGGTCGGGTCGAGGTGTTCGGCTGCAGACCGGCAGGCTGCGGTCCTGAGACTCACCGGGGAGCACCCGTGCCGTGAAGGCCCGACCACAACCGCCGTTCGACGCCCACCGGGCGGAGATGGTGCGCCGCGACCTCGCCCGGCGCGGCGTGCGCGACCAGCGGGTGCTGGCGGCGATGGGCTCGGTGCCCCGGGAGGCGTTCGTCCCGTCCACCCAGCGTCGCAGCGCCTACGCCGACCGGGCGCTGCCGCTCGGGTTCGGCCAGACCGTGTCGCAGCCCTACGTCGTGGCCGTCACCCTGGAGGCGTTGCGGCCGGCGGCCGGCGACAGGGTCCTGGAGATCGGCGCCGGCTCGGGATACGCCGCGGCGGTGGCGAGCCGGCTGGCCGCCGAGGTGGTGGCGGTGGAGCGCATCGAGCGCCTGGCGAGCGGCGCTCGGGAACGGCTGGAATCCCTGGGCTACGGCAACGTCACCGTGGTGTGGGCCGACGGGTCCGAGGGCCACCCCCCGGGCGCGCCCTACGACGCCGTCTTCCTCTCCGCCGCCGCACCCGCCGTGCCGCGTGCGCTGTTCGAGCAGCTGGCTCCGGGGGGCCGGCTCGTGGCGCCGGTCGGCGCCGCCTCGCGGGACCAGCAGCTGGCGCTCTACGAGAAGCCCGAACCCGGCGGCGCGACGCCCGACGGCGAGGTCCGGCGCGCCGCCGGCCTGCTGCCGGTGGCCTTCGTCCCGCTGCTCCCCGGTGTGCGAGGGAGCGGGAAGTAACCTGACGGCGCCCTGTCCCCTTCCCGGCCCGCCATGACGACGAACCCGCCGATCCACATCGTGCCCTCCACCCTCAGCGCCGACTTCAGCCGGCTCGGCGAGGACTGCGCCGCGCTCGAGGCGGCCGGCGCCGACCGCATCCAGTGGGACGTGATGGACGGCGCCTTCGTGCCGAACATCACCTTCGGGCCCGACGTCATCGCCGCCTCGCGCCCGCACACGTCGCTGCCGTTCGAGGTGCACCTCATGGTCGAGGGCCCCGAGGCGCTGGCAGCGCGCTACGTGGACGCGGGATGCGAGTTGCTCATCGTGCACGCCGAGGCGTGCGTGCACCTGCACCGCACCCTCGAGCAGATCCAGGGATTGGGGGCGGCCGCCGGCGTGGCGCTCAACCCGTCGACGCCCGCCGCCGCCGTGGCGCAGGTACTGGACCTCGCCGACATGGTGCTGGTGATGACGGTGAACCCCGGCTTCGGCGGCCAGAAGTACATCGCCACCATGGAACCCAAGATCGCCGAGGTGCGGATGATGATCGACGGCTCCGGCCGGGACATCGACCTCGAGGTGGACGGCGGGATCTCCGCCGCCACGGTCACCGGTGCCGCCGCGGCCGGCGCGAACGTGTTCGTGGCCGGCAGCGCCGTCTTCGGCCACCCCGAAGGCCTCGCCGCCGCAGTCGCCGACCTGCGCCGGCGGGCCGAGTCCGCCCGCGCTGGAGAGGACTAGTAGATCTCGGCAGCCCGACCCGTAACGGCTGCGGTGGTTCGTCTCGACAACCTATTGTGCGTATGACCCGGACGGTTCTCATGGCGACGCCTTGCGCGGCCATGCATGGCCTTCGTCGAGCCGAGCCCAGTTTGGCAGGTGTGTTGGAGAGACCGCCGAGTCAATGGCGATCTTGCCAAACAATACTTATATCGGTAGTCTTTTGTTATGGACCTCATGGGGGTCGCGGACGCCGCCGGGCGACTCGGCGTGAGTCCCCGACGGGTCCGGCAGATGCTGGCCGACGGCACCCTGCCGGGTCAACGTGTCGGCCGCACCTGGGTCATCGAGCGACGCGCCCTTCGAACTGTCGTCGGCGACCGGCGCGGCGCGCACAGGCCTTGGAACCCATCCTCAGCATGGGCGGTCCTCAAGCTCGCTGACGGCGCCGAGATTGTGTGCACACCTGTAGAAAGATCGCGGGCGCAGCGGCGCCTCGCCGGCGGACTCGGCGAAATCCGCGGACGGCTCGAGTCTCGGGCGCAGAAGCGGCGGTACTACGTGCACCCGTCGGAGATCGCGCGTATCACCACGCGGGCCGACATCGTGCGCACCGCTGCGAGCGCCTCAGCAGAACACCGTCTCGGTCTCGTCGGCGGGGCGGACCTTGAGGCATACATCCGCAGCAGCGACCTCCAGAAACTCATCGACGACGAGTCAGCCGAGGAGCGGACAGACCACTGGAACCTCCTGCTGCGGGTCGTAGACGATCACATGTGGCCCTTCCCTGCCGGCACCAGGGTCGCACCCCGCGCTGTTGTCGCCGTCGACGCGCTGGAATCCGAAGACGAGCGAGTCAAACGCGCCGGCGCTGAATTGCTACACCACGATGAACGCCCCTCGCCTTGAGCGGCCGCCTGTGCCCTTGCCGGTGAGCGGCGACTACAGCGAGGCGCTTTGGGCGGCACTCCTTGAGTTGACCACCAAGCGCGCGCATGACTGGAGCCTGATAGGCGGTCAGATGATCCTGTTGCATGCTCTCGAACGCGACGTAGAGCCAGTGCGCGTCTCGACAGATCTTGATGTCATCGTGAACACGCGAGTCGTCTCGGGTGCCGTCGGGCGTTTCGTCAGGACAATCGAGTCCCTTGGCTTCGACCTCGTCGGCGCCTCACCCGACGGCATTGCCCACCGGTACAAACGGGGAGACGTAACGCTCGACGTCCTCGCTCCCGACGGCGTCGGCCCCAACACCGATCTGACCACGACACCGCCTGGACGAACCATCCAAGTCCCCGGGGGCACCCAAGCGCTCGCGCGGACCGAGTTGCTGCCCGTGGATTTCGCCGGCAGGCACGGCCTCGTGCCTCGACCCTCGCTACTCGGCGCCATCATCTGCAAGGTCGCCGCTGTGTCTGTCGGCCGAGCGGTCGGGACCCACCAGCGCGACCTGGCTTTCCTATTGAGCCTCGCTGAGGATCCCGCGATCCTGGCCACACAACTCACACCCGCAGACCGCTCACGGCTACGAACCGTCGCAGGCATCGCAGACAGCAATCACGACGTCTGGAACTACTTGGCACAGCCGGCGGCGCATCGTGCGCGGGCCGCCTTGATCAGCCTGCTGAGAGAACCGGCAACCCCACAATCGGCGGATCTTCCACCCGCAGTTCGGTCCCGATGAGCAGCAGGTCCGTGATGACAGGCTGGGAGGGTCAGCGGATCTCGCCGCGGCCGGCGATGACCTCGTCGATGATGCCGTACTCCTTGGCCTGCTCGGCGGTGAACCAGCGGTCCCGGTCGAAGTCCGCCTCGATCTGGGGCACCGGCTGGCCCGTGTGCTCGGAGATGCGCTCGGCCAGGATCTTCTTGATGTAGGTCATCTGCTCGGCCTGGATGGCGATGTCGGAGGCCTGGCCCTGGACCCCGCCGTGGGGCTGGTGCATGAGGATGCGGGCGTGGGGCAGGGCGTAGCGCTTGCCGGGGGCGCCGGCGCACAGCAGGAACTGCGCCATCGAGGCCCCGAGCCCCATGCAGATGGTGCCGACGTCCGGGGTGACGAACTGCATGGTGTCGTAGATGGCCATGCCCGAGGTGATCGAGCCACCCGGCGAGTTGATGTAGAGCCAGATGTCCCGGTTGCGGTCCTGACCCTCGAGGTAGAGCAGTTGAGCGGTGATGGAGTTGGCCAGCTCATCGTCAACGGCGCGCCCCAGGAACACGATCCGCTGGCGCAGCAGCTGCTGGAAGATGTCCTGGGAGCCGTCGCGCTTGTTGGCGTCCTCGTTGCGGGCAGCGTCGGGCGCGCCCGGAAGAGAAAGACCTGACAGTTCCACCGGCACACCTCCCGGACGTCCTGCGCGCAGGCTACCGATAATCTGATCGCGGGCCACGCCCCGCGCCAGTGACGGAATCCGGCAGACGTGCAGGGTTTAGGTCCCTGTGAGCTTCGGCTCGTGTGGGTTCGAATCCCACCTGGCGCACCATGTCGCCCCCGGCCCGGCGGGCGGGCTCGGAAGGTCAGGACTGCTCGGCGAGGAGCCGCGCCAGTTCGCGCAGGGCGCGGCCCCGGTGGCTGATGACGCCCTTCGCTGCGAGGCTCATCTCCGCGAACGTCAACTCGCCGGGTGACGGGACGAAGACCGGGTCGTAGCCGAAGCCGCGCCCGCCACGCGGGGATTCGGCGATGCTGCCCTTCACCACCCCCTCCGCCAACATCTCCCGCCCGTCGGGCCAGTGCGCCACCACGACGGTGCGGAAGCGGGCGGTGCGCTGCGGCGGGGCCACCCCGGCGAGCGCCGCCAGCAGCTTGGCCACGTTCGCCTCGTCGTCGGCACCGGCGCCGGCATAGCGCGCCGAGCGGACGCCGGGGGCGCCCTCGAGGGCGTCCACCTCCAGGCCGGTGTCGTCGGCCAGCGCCGGCGCTCCGGCGAAGATGGCGACGGCGACGGCCTTGGTCCGGGCGTTGGCTTCCAGCGTGTCGCCGTCCTCGGGCACCTCACCGAGATCGGCCGGTCGCTCCCGCAGGATCGCGATCCCCTCCAGGGCGGCCTGCATCTCGATGAGCTTGTTGGGGTTGGCCGTGGCGGCCACAAAGGTGGGCGGTTCGCTCACGGCCCCGGCCGCTCGGGCAGCGGGGCACGCAACGACTCCCGCTGGCGGTGGACGATCTCGGCGATGCCACTGGTGGCGAGATCCAGCAGTTCGTCCAGCATGGAGCGCCCGAACGGAGCCCCCTCAGCGGTGCCCTGCACCTCGATCAGGTTGCCGGTCCCCGTCATCACGACGTTCATGTCGACATCGGCGCTGACGTCCTCGCGGTAGTCCGGGTCGAGCACCGCCCGGCCGTCGAGCACGGCGACCGACACGGCAGCACAGGCGTCGGTGAGAGGGTGGGCGCCGGCCAGCCCGGCCCGGCTGAGGGCGTCGTGCAGGGCGACGTAGCCGCCGCAGATCGAGGCCACCCGCGTGCCGCCGTCGGCCTGCAGCACGTCGCAGTCGACCGTCACCGACCGTTCGCCGAGGCGGGCCATGTCGCAGGTGGCCCGCAGCGAGCGCCCGACCAGCCGCTGGATCTCCTGGGTACGGCCCGACTGGCGTCCTCTGCGAGCCTCGCGGTCGACCCGCTCGGGCGAGCTGCCGGGCAGCATCGAGTATTCCGCGGTCACCCAGCCGGTCCCCCGGCCTCGCATCCAGCGCGGAACATCGTCGCTGACCGAGGCGGTGCAGAGCACGCGAGTCCGGCCGAGGGTCACGAGCGCCGAGCCGTCGGCCATCTCGGTGAAATCCCGTGTGAACGACAGGGGTCGCAGCTCGTCGGGTCGGCGTCCGTCGGATCTCACGTGCCGCGTCCTCCGTTCGGTGCTCGGCGATCGGCGATCGGCGCAAAGGCTACGCCGGACTTCGCGGCTGCAACCCCGGCGCAACGATCACCGCACCGGCGTCGTCTCCGAGATTGATTCGACACCGGTTCGCCCCGCCGCCGCGCAAGCAAAGTTCAAACGATCGTTCTATAGTCCCGGCATGACTCAAAAACGCCTCCCCACTAGGGGCAAGAACCATCGAATCAACTGGCGGAAGCCTGCCGTGGTGCTGGCGGCGCTCGGGCTGCTCGTCTCGGTCACGGCGCTCGCGCCAACCGCGCTCAACGCGCAGGACAACGCGGCCTACACGCTCACCATCCTGCACAACAACGACGGTGAGTCCAAGCTGCTGCACAACCCCGACAGGGGCTTCCCCGGCATCGCCCGCTTCGTGACCGCGATGCGGAACCTGCAGGAGGGTGCCACCACCGACGGGGTCCTCAGCGTCACGGCCGGCGACAACTTCCTGGCGTCCAAGGAGTGGAACGTCAGCCTGGAACGGGGCGCTCCCTTCTACGACTCCATCGCCCTGAGCGGCCTGTACGACGCCATGGCGGTCGGCAACCACGACATGGACTTCGGCCCCGACGTGGCGGCGGAGTTCTTCGGGGGCTTCGACCCGCCGGTCGTCTTCCTGTCGGCCAACCTGGACGTGTCGGCCGAGCCGGCTCTCGTGGCGATGGTCGAGGAAGGTCGCCTCGCCCGCAGCACCATCGTGGAGACCGGCGGCGAGAGGATCGGCGTCATCGGCGCCATCACCCCGATGCTCGGGGCGATCTCCGCGCCGCGCAACGCCGTCGTGTCCGCCGTCGCCGAGGCGGTCAACGCCGAGGTCGCCGCCCTCACCGAGGCCGGCGTCAACAAGATCGTCCTCATCAGCCACCTCCAGCAGGTGGACGAGGACGTGGAGGCGATCGCCTCCATCTCCGGCGTGGACGTTGCCATCGGCGGCGGTGGCGACGAGATGCTGCGCAGCGACACCAGCACCTGCCTGCCCGAGGAGGAGACCGCCGGCCCGTACCCGCTGGAGGCCACCGACGCCGACGGCAACACCGTGCCGGTCATCACCGCACCCGGCGGCTACCGCTGCATCGGCGAGCTCGTCGTCAGCTTCGACGCCGACGGCAACGTGGTCTCCGCGGCCGGCCGCTCGGTGGGCGTGAGCCTCGACGAGACCCCCGACCCCGACATCCTGGCGTCGGTGGAGGAGCCACTGGCGGCGGCTGTCGCAGCGCTGGACAGCAACGTCCTGGCAACCACCGAGGTGGACCTCGACGGCAGGCGTTCGCAGGTCCGCACGCGCGAGACCAACCAGGGCAACCTGGTCGCCGACGCCTCGCTCTGGGTCGGCACCGAGCGGGCCGATGAGTACGGCACCGCGACGCCGGACATCGCCATCCAGGGCGGCGGCGGCATCCGCAACGACTCCATCATCCCCGCCGGCAGCGACCTCAGCGAGTCCACGACCTTCGACATCTCGCCGTTCAACAACGTGATGGTCACCTTCGAGATGACCCGCGAACGGCTGAAGGAGGCAATGGAGGTCTCCTACGACTGCATTCCGGGCACCTGCGGGCAGTACTCGCAGGTGGCGGGCATGAGCCTGGTCATCGACATCGGCATGCCGGCACGGGAGACCGACCGTGAGGGCGACTGCTCCAACATCGGCCACGAGGGTGCCCGTGTGCGCAGCATCGTCCTGGACGACGGCACGGTCATCGTCGAAGACGGCGAGGTGGTGCCGGGTGATCCGGTCGTGATGACGACGGTGAGTTGGTTCGCCGGCGGCGGCGACTGCTTCCCGGCTGCCGATCTGCCACACACCAAGCTGGGCATCAACGACCAGCGCACGCTGGCCGACTACCTCACCGATGCTCTCGGCGGCGTCGTGACGGCCGAGCAGTACCCCGCCGGCGGCGAAGGCCGCGTCACCATCCTCGACTCCTCCGCGGACGAGATGGACGACGGCGACATGGACGACGGCGAGATGGACGACGGCGAGATGGACGACATGGGTCCGCCCGCCGAGCAGCCCACCGGCTAGTCCTTCCCGACATCTGAGAGGTTCCGGCCCCGGGTTCCGGCCCGGGGCCGGCCCCTTTGTGCCGCCGGCCTCGGCCCTCCCGTCATTCCGGCGAAGGCCGGAATCCAGACGTGCGGTCTCGTCGGCGCCCGCAACCGGGCGCCCACGCCTTCAGAAGTAGATGATGCGCTCGGCGCGCTCGACGACCTCGTCGATGGGGTCGGTCCAGGCCCGCGTCGAGAGGTACTTCCAGCCGCCGTCGGCGGCCACGAAGACGATCACGCCCGAGGTGATGCGCTCGGCCACCCGGCAGGCCCCGGCCAGGGCCGCGCCGCTGGAGATTCCGGCGAAGATCGACGCCTCGGTCGCCAGGCGGCGCGTGTACTCCAGCGCCTCGCGAGTGCGCACGATCCGCTTGCCGTCCAGCAGCTCGTTGCCGCCCCAGTTCTCGTAGACCGGCGGGATGTAGCCGTCGTCGAGGCTGCGCAGGCCTTCCACCTTCTCTCCCGCCGGGGGCTCCACGGCATAGATCTTCACGCCGGGCTTGCGCTCCTTGAGGTAGCGGCCGCAGCCCATGAGCGTGCCGGCGGTGCCGAGGCCGGCCACGAAGTGGGTGATGTCGGGGCAGTCGGCAAGGATTTCCGGGCCGGTCGTGTCGTAGTGGGCCCGGGGGTTGGCCTCGTTGGCGTACTGGCAGAGGTAGGCCCATTCGGGGTGCTCGGCGGCGAGGCGTTCGGCCCGGCGCACCGCACCGTTGGACCCCTCGGCGCCCGGCGAGTCGATGATCTCGGCGCCGTAGATCTCCAGCAGGTCGCGGCGCTCGCTGGAGACGTTCTCCGGCAGGACGATCTTCACGGGGTGGCTCCGCAGCCGGGCGATGAAGGCCAGGGCGATGCCGGTGTTGCCCGAGGACGGCTCCAGGATGGTGGTGTCGGGTCGCAGCGTGCCGTCGGCCTCGGCCGCCTCGATCATCGACCGGGCGACGCGATCCTTCACCGAGCCGCCGGGGTTCTGGCCCTCCAGCTTGGCGAGGATGCGCACCGCCGGGTTGGGACTGAGGGTGCTGACGTCCACGACCGGCGTGTTGCCGATGCAGTCGATTACCGAGGCGAGGACGGGCATGGCGAGCCGAGGGGAATTGTTGACCGGATCGCTGGTAATTCTACCGGTGGGTGTTCTTGCCTCGGTCCGCCCTCAGGAGCGGACCTGGACCTCTTCCTCGTCGATGATCCGGCCGACGATGCGATAGCTGCGCAGTGCCGGCGCGGGGTGCTTCAACGAGACGATCACGTGATGCCACACGCCGAGGGGATCGAAGCGGCTCGCCTGGACCACGTCGGTCGGCGACGGGTAGGCGGTGCTGGCGGTGTGTGAGTGCATGACCCCGACGACGCTGAGGCCGGCGTCCTCGGCCCGCTTCTCAACGGCGAGGTGCTCGGCGCCGTCCAACTCGTAGATGCTCTCGGAGGCGGCGGCGTTGGTCATCGGGTAGAAGGCAGTCACGTTCCCGGTCCCGAAGGGGGCGGCGAACAGTCCGCAGGCCTCGTTCGGCAGCCCCGCCACCGCGTGCGCCAGCATCTGGTCGTACACCTCGCGGCTCAGGTCCAGCACGGGCGACAGCGTACGTCGCACCACCCTGCGGCCCACCCGCTCCGGCTGGTCACCGCCGGGCGCGTGCGGGCGAGGGCGCCGGGAAGTGGACGCGCCGAGCCGGTGAGTCGCGACGACTCCCGCCCATCGGTGTCTTGACCGCCCCCATATCCTCTGGCCATGCACTGGCGCCTGACTGCGCTGCTCGCCGTATTGGTGCTCCTCACAGCGGCGTGTGGAGGTCAGACCGGCGACGACGGCGGACCCCCGCCCACGGCGCCTACAGCAGCCGAGGCGGCCGCTACCACGACCGCCGCCGCGCCGCCGACCTCCGCCGCATCGGAGCCGGCTCCCGCCACAGCCGCCCCGGCGGGCGTCGAACCGGCCGGTCCCCCGCCGGCGGCGGAACCCGCTCCGGCCGCCGCGCCCGCTCCGGAGCCAGAGGGCAGCGCCGGAGCCCATCCCAGCGACGCCTACTTCGCCCTCGACCGGGTGCTGGACATCAGCATCGAGATCGCCGTCGAGGATTGGGACACCCTGCGCCACCAGACCCGCACCTTCGAGGACCTGTTCGCCGAGATCGCCGAGTACGAACTCTCCCGGCCGTTCGCCGACATCTACACCTGGTTCCCGGCCACGGTGACCGTCGACGGAGAGACCCACACCGAAGTCGGCGTCCGCAAGAAGGGCTTCATCGGTTCCCAGAGCGACACCAAGCCGGCTCTGAAGCTGCGCTACGACAAGTACGTCGACGACCAGTCGCTCGGCGGCATCATGCAGCGCATGACTCTCAACAACAGCGTCCAGGACCCCTCGATGCTGAATACCTGCCTCACCTACGGTGTCTTCACAGCCGCGGGGCACCCGGCCCCGCGCTGCAACTTCGCCACCGTCTCGGTGAACGGGAAGAACCTGGGGCTGTACGTCCACGTCGAGGAGTTCAAGGCCCCGTTCCGGGAGCGCCACTTCAACAGCGCCGAGGGCAATCTCTACGAGGGCACCGTCAGCGACTTCACGCCGGAGTTCCGCGGCACCATCGAGAAGAAGACCAACGAGGACACCGACGACTGGTCGGACGTCGACGCCGTGGTGGCGGCCCTGCAGGACCGGTCCGACGCCGGCCTGGAGGCGCTGGGCGAGATCGTGGACCTCGACCGGTTCCTGACGTTCTGGGCCGCCGAGGTGCTGGTGGGCCACTGGGACGGCTACGCCGGCGACCGCAACAACTACTGGTTCTACCGTGAGCCCGGCGGTCGCTTCGTGTTCCTTCCGTGGGGCGCCGACGACACCTTCCATCTGCTCGACGACCCCAACCCGTTCGACAACATCAGCGACCCGCCGCCCTCGGTGCTCGCACTCACCGCCATCCCCAATCGGCTCTACAACCACGACGAGTGGCGGGCCCGCTACGTGGATCGTCTGAAGCACCTGCTGGAGACCGTCTGGGACGAGGCGGCGCTGCTGGCGAGCGCCGAGGAGATGGCCGCCATCGTGCAGGAGCACGCCTTCCCGGAGGACCGGGCCGAGGCGGCCGCCGACGCCGAGCGGGTGCGCCAGTTCATCAAGAAGCGCCGGGCCGAGATCCTCGACGACCTCACGCCGGTGCCGCCGGAGTGGCCCGCACCCGACTTCCCCGCCGCCCCGGGCGTCGAGGCGGACCGGTTGGAAGTGGTGGTTCGCTTCGAGAGCACGTGGGGTTCCACCGAGAGCCTGAACCCCCTCGCGCAGGGAGAGATCCTGTACCTGGAGCTCAACGGCACCGAAGCGCCCACCGACGATGCGGGCGCAATCGTGGGCCACGCCAGCGCCGAGGAGTCGGCGGGATTCGACGAGCCGGCGGCCTCGATCACCCTTCTGGGCCTGCAGCCCGACGGTTCCGTGGAGGGAATGACCGTCGTGCTGCCCCTCGCCCGGTTCACGAGCGGCACCGAACTGGTCATCGGAGTGGACGACGTCGGGGGCGGGGTGTGGACCATCCCAGCCGGCGGCACCGGCGTGAGGTCGTCGAGGATCTCGGCCCGGCGCTTCTTGATGAAC
>CAZTZI010000015.1:0-2926 GCA_964618115.1 uncultured Acidimicrobiales bacterium | reverse complement strand
CTACGAGGTGCGGGGCCGGGCAGTGTCGCTGTCGATGGTGCACCGCGAGCTCCCCGACGCCCGCCGCCACCGCCTCGTCATCATCGACGAGGCGCACAACCTGCGCAACGAGCGCCGCCGCGACCACAAAGCGCTGCGGGCGTACATCTCCGACAACGACTCGCGGGTGCTGCTCCTGACAGCCACGCCGTACAACAAGGGGCTCGGCGACCTGGCCGCTCAGATGGCGCTGTTCATCAACCCCGACTCCGACCTCGGCCTGCGGCCCGAGCGGGCCATCGCCGCGCACCCCAAGGGTGCCGCCGGCTACCAGCACGACTGCAAGGGGGTGCCGCTCACCAGCCTGGCCGCCTTCAAGCAGTCCGACGAGCTGGCCGACTGGCAAGCGCTGCTCTCCCAATACCTCATGCGCCGCACCCGCGGCTTCATCGAAGAGCACTACACCCGCGCCGACGAGTCCGGCCGGCGCTACCTCACCTTCGGCAGCGGCGAGCACTTCTACTTCCCCCGCCGCCGCCCGGTGCCGGTGGAGATCGCCCTGCCGCCCGGCGACGCCTCGGCCGCCATGACCTCCGACGCCACCCTCGACGTCATCAAGGCGCTGCGCCTGCCTCGCTACCAGCTCGGCGAGTACCTCAGGCACGGCTACCGATCCGCCGATGACGACGAACAGGCGCTGCTGGACGACCTGGCCAACGCCGGCCGAGGCAACCTGTCGGGTTTCACCCGGATCATGATGTACAAGCGCCTCTCCTCATCAGGTCCGGCCTTCCTGGCCACGCTGCACCGCCACCGGCTGCGCAACCTGGTGGCGCTGCACGCCATCGAGCACGGGCGGCCGATCCCGGTGGGGCCGGTGGACAACGCCCTCTGGGAAGCCGAGGCCGACTGGCGGGGCGACACCCTCGACGCCGATGAAGGCGTCTACGGCAGCGACGGGGTCCGGGCGGGCGGAGGGCCAGCCGAGGCAGTCTTCGAGTCGGACGAGACCGGTGCCCAGCGAGCCTACGAAGCCCTGGTGGCCGCCAGGTCGCGGCGGATGCGCTGGGTGCCCGCCGACGCCTTCCTGGACGACCTGCGGGCGGAGCTGGCCGACGACACCGAGGCCATCTCCGCCCTGCTCACAGGATTCGGCCCGTGGGACCCGACCCGCGACGGAAAGGCAGCCGCGTTGGCGCGCCTCGTCGCCGAACAGCACGGCGGAGAGAAGGTGCTGGTGTTCACCGAAGCGGCCGACACCGCCCACTACGTGGCGGACGAGCTGGCCCGGCGCGGCGTCGGCGGCGTCGCGGCCGTCACCGGCAGCTCGCAGAACCCGAGCGAGCTGGCTCGGCGCTTCTCGCCGCGGAGCGGCCGGGCCTCGGTGGTCGGCGCCGACGAGCTGCGGGTGCTGGTCTCCACCGACGTGCTGTCAGAGGGCCAGAATCTCCAGGACGCCCGCATCGTCGTCAACTACGACCTGCCTTGGGCGGTGGTGCGGCTGGTGCAGCGCGCCGGGCGAGTAGACCGCATCGGCCAGCAGTCCGCCGAGGTCATCGTCTACTCGCTTCTGCCGACGGGGTCGATCGAGAACGAAATCCGCCTCCGCGGGCGGATCCGCGAGCGGCTGGCCGAACAGGCCGCGCTCTTGGGCTCCGACGAGCAGTTCTTCGGCGACCCGACCGAGCGGCGCAGCCTCAGCGCCCTGTACGACGAGCACTCCGACTTCGAGCTGGCCGACTCCGTCGAGGACGTGGACCCAGTGTCCATGGCCTATGAGATCTGGCGGCGCGCCAAGGAGACCCACCCGGACCTGGCCGAGGCCGCCGCCGACCTGCCAGACGTGGTGCACGCCACCAAGGCCGCGACGCTCCCGGAGACCCGCAGCGAGTTCGCAGCCGACGCTGCAGCAGTCGCGCCGGGCGTTACCTCTGCGGGACGGCACGCGGCCGGCTCGACGCCCTCAGAGGCGCCCGCCGACAGCGTCGTGGTGCACTCCCGCACCGTGACCGGCAGCGACGCCTTCGCCGTCGTGGCCGCAGCCGACGGCGAGGCCCGTCGGATCACCCCCCAGGAGGCGCTGCGCCTAGCGCGGTGCGAGCCGGAGGAGGCCGCGGTGCCGCGGCTCAACGATCACCACGGGCTGGTAGCAGCGGCCATCGGCGGCCCGCTGCGCCACCAGCCCGGCAACGCCACCGGCGCCCTGCAGGGCGTCCGCGGCAAGCTTTGGCGGCTGATCTACGACCACCGAGACACATTCGACGACAACCTGCTGTTCACCCGCAGCGACCTCGACGAGGCCCACGACGCCATCAACGAACGCCCCCTGCTCGAGTCCGCCACGCAGCGGTTCGCCAACGCGATCCGGGAACGATCCCCGACCGACGTCGCCGCGCTCCTCGTCGAACTCTGGCGAGACGACCGCCTGTGCGTCCCACCCGAGGATGCCGGCCCCACAGAACCGTCAATCATCTGCTCGATGGGACTGCGACTCCGAGACGCCTCAATTGAGAGCGCCGCGAGATTGGCGGCTGCACGTTAGGCGCTGACCCGACATCCACCCGGAGACCGTGAACAGCGCGGAGAGACCCGAAGCTCAGCAACCTCTACTCAAGAATCCAGAACTCCTCGCGTCGATCTCTCGCCCGCTACCGGTCGACTCCCGCCAGCGGGCGGGGACCGGACGGGCGCTCGTTGGGTGTCACGTACAGTGGGACGATGAGCGATGTCGAGCGGCTGGTCGACGAACTTGACTTCTACGATCCCGCCTTCATCGACGATCCCTACCCGGCACTGGGGCGGCTGCGGGAGGCGACGCCGATCTTCTGGAACCCCCGGACGGGTCAGTGGATGCTGACCCGGTTCGACGACGTCTACGAGACGCTGCGGGACCGCCGGCTGGGCCGCGTCTACGACCACCTGTACAGCCACGAGGAACTGGGCCGGC
>CAZTZI010000014.1:0-6030 GCA_964618115.1 uncultured Acidimicrobiales bacterium | reverse complement strand
GATGCGAAACGTTGTGGCCGGAGCGGACCGTGAGGGCTTGCGTGCCGTGCTCACCCAGGCGCGGCGCGCCCGTACCAACCTGCCGTCTCGCTATGTGCGCCCGCAGGAGCTGCTGGAAGTGCGAGTGCCGATCCCGGACCGCAAGGGACAGATCGCGGCCATCACCATGCTGGCCGCCGACTGCGACGTGAACGTGGCCGACATCGAGGTTGCCCATTCGACCGAGGGGGCCGAGGGCGTGCTCGTGCTCGTGGTGGCACGCACCGAGGCACAGCGCTTTCTGGCGGCCCTGGCTGGGCAGGGATACCACCCCACCACGCGCGATCTGGCATGAGCGCAGGGCGGGTCATCGGGGTCATCGACCCGTTCACCAACGGCGCGTCGGGCACAGCGCTGCTGCCCGGTTCCAAGAGCATCACGAACAGGGCGGTGCTGTGCGCCGCCCTGGCGCAGGGGCGCAGCACGCTTGACGGGGTCCTGTTCGCGGACGACACCGAGGCGATGATCGAGGCGGTCACTGCCGTGGGAGCGGTGGTGCGGGTCAACCGCGGCAAGCGCCGGCTCGTCATCGACGGCATCGGCGGCCGCCCTTCGGGATCCCATGACGCTGTCGGGGACACCGGCGACGAGCCGATCGTGGTCCACGCGCGGTCGTCGGGCACGACGGCGCGCTTCATCCTGCCCGTCGTCGCAGCGCTCGGCGGCCGCTGGCTGCTCGACGGCGACCCCCAGCTGCGTGCGCGCCCGCTGGATGATCTGCTCGCGGCGCAGCGCTCGCTGGGCGTCGCGGTGCATGAGCTGGGCGAGCACGGCTGCCTGCCGATCGAAGTCATATCGGCTGGTGCAGGCGAGAAGGCCCCGCTGCGTCATGTGCGCATCCGTGCCGATGTTTCCAGCCAGTTCGCCACCGGATTGCTGCTCGCGGGACCGCTGCGCGGCGGCATCCATGTCGAGATCGACGCCGAGTTCGACACCGTGAGCCGGCCGTACATCGACATGACCGTGGCGGTCATGGCGGCCTTCGGCGCCAACGTCGTCGTGCCCAGTCTCGATCGTTACGTGGTGACCGAGGGCGGGTACCGCGCAGCTCGTTACACGGTCGAGCCCGATGCGTCTGCCGCGAGTTATGTATGGGCCGCGGCAGCGTTGTGCGGTGGCAGCGTGAGGGTCGAAGGGCTAGGCGGCCGCAGCATTCAAGGCGATGTGCGCTTCGCAGACGTCCTCGGTGAGATGGGGGCGGATGTCGCCGTCGACGAGGATGCGATCACCGTCAGCGCGCCGCCGGACGGGGTTCTGCGGGCAGGAACGTTCGACTTGCGCGACTTCTCCGACACGGCCCAGACCCTGGCGGCCGTGGCGGCGTTCGCCGAGGGCACCACCAGCATCGAGGGAATCGGCTTCATCCGCCGCAAGGAGACCGATCGCATCGCCAACACGGCAACCGAGCTCGCCAAGCGTGGCGTCGATGCGACAGCCGAGCTCGGCGGCATCACCGTGCGTGCCAACCCATTCGGCCTGAGGGCGGGCTTGGTGGACTGCCATGGAGACCATCGCATGGCGATGGCGATGTCGCTCGTCGGTCTGCGCGTGGCCGGGATCGACATCGACGATCCTGACTGCGTCGCCAAGACGTTTCCCGACTTCTATGACGTGCTGGAGACGCTCAGGGCCCGGCCGGAGGTGCAATCGGCGCAGGAGATTCCGGTGATCGCGATCGACGGCCCTGCCGCCTCGGGCAAGTCCAGCGTGGCTCGTGCGGTGGCGGCCGAGCTCGGCATGGACTATCTCGACACCGGCGCGATGTACCGGGCCGTGGCCTGGGCGGCGCTGCAAACCGGAATCGATCTCGATGACCTCGCAGCGGTGGCGAAGATTGCACGCACCGCGCAGATCGAGATCTCCAGCGTGAGCGGCGCGCAGCAGGTCATTGTTGACGGCGCCGATGCCACGGCGGCGATACGCAGCGCTGAGGTGGATCGCAGCGTCAGCGTTGTGGCTGCCAACCCGCAGGTGCGCTGGGTGCTGACCCGGCGCCAGCGTGACTGGGCCAACCGCGTGGGAGGGGGAGTGATGGAGGGCCGCGATATCGGCAGCGTGGTCTTCCCCGATGCGATCCTGAAGGTGTTCCTTACCGCCACTGCGAGCGAGCGGGCCCGCCGTCGGCTGGTTCAGCAGGCTGCAGGAGCCGGCAGCGCGGATGGTGCGAATCCCGATGACGAAGCGGTCGCAGCGCTTGCCACCGAGCTGAGCGAGCGCGACGGGCTCGATTCGGGCAGGGCCGATTCGCCGCTGCGGGTGGCACCCGGGGCGGTCATCGTCGACACGAGCGAGCTGTCCGAGGACGAGGCCGTCGAGACGATCACCGCGTTCTACCGCCGTGCCAACGGGCCCCAGGAGCCGATTCGCGTGAACCATCTCGAGGGCCGATGAGCGGACCGGACAGGCCCGAAACCGAGCTGCGCGGCGGGCCGCTCAACCTGGCCGTCTACAAGATCATGAAGTACGCCATCTGGGGCGTGTTCCGGGCCTGGAACCGCATCTCCGTGGACGGCCTGGTGAACCTGCCCGACGGCCCGTGCGTGTGGGTGCCCAACCACCGCAGTTACATCGACACGCCCATCCACGCCGCGATTCCTGCGCGGATGCGGGTGATGGGCAAGGACTCGATGTGGAAGTACCGCTTCCCGGGCTGGCTGTTCACCACGATCGGCTGCTTCCCGGTGAATCGGGACGCACCGGATCGGGCAGCGCTGCGCACCGCGCTGGATGCGCTGCAGTTCGGCGACGGCCCGGTCGTCATGTTCGGCGAGGGCGAGCGCAAGGACGGCCCTCGGGTGCTGCCGCTGATGGACGGCCCGGTGTACCTGGCGGCGCGCGCGCAGGTCCCGATCGTGCCGGTCGGGATCGGCGGGACTGCGGCTGCCATGCCGCGGGGCGCCAAGTTCATGTATCCCCGCCGGATCAAGTTCGTGGTCGGCGAGCCGATGGACCCTCCGGCGCCAGGAGCGAGCGGGCGAGTGTCCCGCCGGGCAATCCGCGAGGCCACCGAAGAGCTGCGCGAGCGCATCCAGGAGGTGTTCGACCAGGCCCAAGCCGCCGTCGGCACACCCAACGTCTACTGAGCGACTCCTCCGTGGTCCCCGTAAAGTACCGCATTGCTGTACCGTTCAGCGGCACAGTTCCACTCTGCGGAACAGAGAAGTGCGGAGCTTCTCCGCTGCGGGCTGGCGACGCGCAAACTTGATCGACAATAGTTGAGACAGGCCATGGTGCTGGTGGAGGGATAGCCGTGCCGAATGTGCTGGGACGCCGCTGCGTGTCGTTCCTGTCGGTGATCTATCTGGCGATGTCCCGGCGGGCTTGGTGGCGTGTCGTCCAAGTGCGTCGCCGGAGCGGCCGTGCCGACCTGCAGTCGCGGGGGGGGGCTATTTCGCGTTCGCGAGAACTCCTCGGGCGAAGATTTCTTGTCGGGACTCTCGGGCTTGGGTGAAGCGTCGCCGTGGTGAGTGGGCGCTGTCCGGCAGAACGAGCGCGGCGGCGCACGCGGCGAGTGCTGTGGCGCGATCGGCTGGGGCGGCTCGGGGTGGCGGGGCTGGCCGTGGCGTTGGCGGGCGGGTTGTTGCCGGTCGGTCCGCGGGTGCCGGGAGTTGGCGCGCCCGAGGCGGGGGCGCAGGAAGAGGAGGAGAAACCGCCCTCCAACGCTGTGATGGGAGACACGCTCAACGACCCGGTCTCGGTTGTCATTGCGGCGCCGACCGGTGCCATCGACGAGGACGGCGGCACCAAGACCGTTACGGTCACCTTGGGGCGGGTACTGGTCGGCGGCGAGACCGTCACGGTGCCCCTCGAGGTGGACGGCGCGACGGTCGGCGTCTCCGAGGATTTCACGTTCGCGCTCTCGCCGACATCCCAGACCGGGGTGACGCTGCTCACCTCGGGTTCGTATTCGGTGCAGGATCCCGCGGTGCGCTTCGCGGCCGGCTCGGCTGCTTCGGCCACGCTGCGGTTCACTGCGGTGAACAACCCCGACCGAACCCAGCCCTATGTGGTGATCTCCGCTGGAACCCCCACCCACGTCGGCGTCGGCGGGGGTGTGGGAGCTCCCACCGGCGAAATCGGCTTCGCCATCACTGACGACGAGTCCGGCGACATCGAAGTGCCCGCAGACTGGCCGCTGAAGCCCGCCGTCCTGTCGACGGGGGACACGTTTCGGTTGCTGTTCGTGACCTCCGCGTCGCGTGACGCGTCCTCGACTGCGATCCGCGACTACAACGACTGGCTGTCCGCCCTGGTGGCTCGCAGCGGTCACAGTGCGCTGAAGTCCTACGGCGGCCTCGTCAAGGTCGTCGGCTCCACAGCGACCGTGGACGCGAGGGTGAACATTGCCATGTTCGACAGCGGGTCAAGACGGTTCGCCGACGGCTCGATCTCGAGGACCAAGGACAGTGACGGCATCCCGGTCTATTGGGTCGGCGGGACGAAGGTCGCCGACTCCTACTTCGACTTCCTCGACGGCACCTGGGACTCAGAGTCGCCGCGGGATGAGGCCGGCTCGGTTGCGGCCCCGAACTCGGGTGGTTACTTCACCGGCTCCCGCCACACTGGCGCAAAGCGGTCGGGGTTCGAGCTGGGCTCGTCTGGCAACGTCGGCATTGGGTCGCTGGACGAGGACGAGGCCCGCGGTCCCCTGTGGGATATGACCCGGACGGCGGCGCGCACCGACGGGCGCCCGTTCTACGGGATCTCGCCCCCTCTCAGGCTCGTGGCGCCGGAGATATCGATCGCGGCGGGCCCGGGGGTGACCGAGGGCACGGCGGCGTCGTTCACGGTGTCGGCGTCGCCGCCGCCGGCGTCGGACCTGACGGTGTCTTTGAGGGTGGCGGACCGCGCGGGCGCGGATTTCGTGGCCGCGGCGGGCGAGGGCGACAAGTCGGTGGTGATCGCGGCGGGGACGCGCTCGGCGTCCTACACCGTCGCCACTCAGGGCGACAGCGCCGACGAGCCGTCGGGGCCGGTGACGGTGACGGTGGTGGACGGGCCCCGCTACGCGGTGTCGGGCTCGGCGGGCTCGGCGTCGGTGACGGTGAGCGACGACGACGCGACGACGGTACACGTGGAACACGGCGGGGACCGTCTAGCGGAGGGAGCATTCCATCCGATTGTGGTTTCCTTGGGTCGCCCGCTGGTGGCGGGGGAGACGGTATCGGTGTCGTTTACGCCGTCGGGCACTGCGACGCGGGGCACTGATTACTCGTTTTCGTGCAGCTCGCCGCTGCCGTCGGGGATCGCGTGCGACCGGTTGACGTCGGGGAATCCGCGGGTGACCTTCACCGGCCCGACGAACGCGGACCGTGCGTTCACGGCCACAGTGATACGGCTCAACGCGATCTCTGACGCTATCTATGAGACCGGCGAGACGGTGGGGCTGTCTGCCTCGTACATGTCAACGGGTCTCGACAAGGTGAACTTCAGCTCCAATCTGAAGACAGTCTCGCTGGTCGAAGGGGTGTCGGTAAGTGTCTCTGCGCCTCCGGGCGACGTGGATGAGGCGGGCGGCACTAAGGACATCACGATCAGGCTGAGGCGGCGCTTAGTCGGCCAAGAGGTGGTCATGGTGCCTCTCACCTTCGCGGGCGCGGCGGCGGCGACCGATTTCACGGTAGCTCTGCACCCGTTATCGCAGGACGGGGTCACGGTGTTGACGGCAGCGCCGCATTCGGCACAGAGTCCGGCGGTGCGGCTGGCGGCCGGGGCATCCTCTGCGGTGCTGCGGTTGACCGCGGTGGACGACTCGGTCCGTCAGCAGCCGCAGGTGTCGGTGCGGTTCGGGACCGGGGCGCGGACCCCGTGGGCGGGTCCCCAGACGTTCTTGGTGCTGGCGGCCTCCAGGGGGTCGCCGGTGAGCTTCGCGATCCTCGACGACGAGACCGGCCCGTGGGTGGTGCCGAGCGGTTGGGCGCTGAAGCCGGCGGGGCTGGGTGCGGGTGACGAGTTCCGGCTGCTGTTCGTGACCTCCGAGGCGCGTGACGC
>CAZTZI010000013.1:0-24285 GCA_964618115.1 uncultured Acidimicrobiales bacterium | reverse complement strand
CGCCGGCGAAGAGGGCACCGTCGTGGCGCGGTGTCCGCGTCGACGCTCCCTCCGGAAGTTGTCGAAAGCACCGGTGGTGGCGAGGTTCGGGGCACGCGACGATCCGTCGAGGGCGAACGTGCGGCCCTCGCCCGCCAGGTGCATCACCATCATCGTCTGGCCACCCAGTCCCGAGGCGGCCGGTTCGCAGACACCCAGCGCCAGGGCCGCCGCCACCGCGGCGTCGACGGCGTTGCCGCCGGCCTCGAGTGCCGCCACACCCGCCGCGGTCGCCCCGGCGTGCGCTGTGGCGACCATGCCCCGCCGCGAGGTGGCGAGCCGCTGGGGGGCGTGCTCCCAGCCGCGGGAGCGGACGTCGAACTCGTCCTCGCCCAACCGGGCGGTCCGGTGGCGGCGAGCGGTATCGCTCGTCGGGCGGCCCGCGCGGCGGACCGAGGCGTCGCCGTTCACCCGTCGAGTTGCTGCGCCAGGAACTCCGCCAGCACGACGGTGCGCTCGATGAGGTTGATCCGCTCGATGTTCTCACCGGGTGTTCCGCGATCGCGCGCCACGGGCCCCACGCCGCAGATACAGGGCGTGCCGTCGCCGACCAGACCGGCCGGTGAAGCGATGCTCGAGGTCTCACGCGTGAACTGCACGCCATGCGACTCGCCCGCGTGATTCAGCGCCGCCAGCAGGTTCGCCCCTTCCGGCGTTTCGGGCATCGGCGGGCGGTCCCAGTCCAGTTCCAGTTCCCAGCGGCTGCCGCCCCGCCCCAGGATGGCCCTGATCTCCGCCTCCAGTTCGGCGGCCTGCCCGAGGTCGCGATAGGTGGCCAGCAGGCCCGCTGTCAGTCGGTGCGGCAGGTGGAGTGCGTGTCTCTCGGTGGCGACGTCCAGGATCGACACCGACACGGCCCGCTTGCGCGAGGTCAGCTGGGCTATGCGCTCCAGCTTCTCGATCGACCAGCGCGCGGTGGCTTGCCGGCGAGTCGTCCGCACCGGCAGGATCGACTCTCCTGTGACCGTCAGGGTGTAGCGGCGGTTCCCGCGGCGCCGCAGCACGATGCCCTCCGACGACACCGACGGCTCGAGCACCAGCACCGTGGCGGCGCGAGCCGCCGCAGCCCGCACGACCTCCGCGCTCTGTGGCGATCCAACGCTCTGGTCACAGCAGAGCACCACTCCCAGCGGCAGGCGCCGCAGCCGGCGGATGTTGCGCAGGCTGCGCAGCGCGTACTCCAGCGACACGAGTCCGGCTCGCTGTCCGACCGCCTCGCCGTGCAGCCGCTCGGGGTCACGCCGGAAGGGCTGCCGCAGCGCCGAGGAGTCCGCGGGAGTGTCGAGACCGGCAACGAACAGAATCCCCCCGTCCAAGCCGGCCCGCGTCTGCCACGTGGCCACCTGCGGTCGCCGCGTCAACTCGGCTACTGGCGCCATGGCCAACTCCTCGAAGAGGCGGTCCGCCCGGTCGGTGGCGCGGCGCAGGCCCACCGGATCGCCGTGGCGGCTGGATAGCTCCACCCAGTCCCGCACACGCCGCTCGATCCGCTCGCGGCGCTGGGTCACGTACGCCACCGCATGCTGGCGGGGATCGGCCTTGCGCCCGTCCAGCACCGGCGGGTTCGGCGTCCCGAAGTAGCGCGCCTGGGCGACCTCCAGCAACCGGTTCACGAACCCCGGGAAGTCCAGGCCCACCTCCGCCGCGCCGACCAGGTACGAGCCGTGCTCGCCGAGGCTCGGCAGGCTGTTCACCTCCAGGATGTAGAGGTTCCCCTCGTCGTCGAGACGGAAGTCAACGCGGGCGCAGTCGTAGAGGCCCAACGCACCGAACGCCGCGATCGCCAACTCCTGGGCCCGCTGGTTCAGCTCGTCGCCGATCGGCGCCGGGCAGACCGGTTCGATGCTGCGGCCGCTGCGGCCGGTCTTGTCCTCGTAGGTGTAGATCTGCGGGCCGCCCGCACCGAAGGACAACTCCACCGGCGGGAACGCCTCCGGGGGGTTGTTGCCCAGCAGTCCGACGTTCACCTCCCGCCCCTCGATGAAGCGCTCCACGAGCACCGGCTGGCCGTATTTCTCGAAGATGAGTCGCGCCCCGTCACGCAACTCGTCATCGTCGGCGACGACCTTCAAGCCGAATGACACCGCCTCGTTCTTGGGCTTGACGATGGACGGGTAGATCACCTCGGGCGGGATCGGCGCATCGGGGCTGTCCAGCACCGCGAACTCCGGGGTGGGGATGCCGTGCTGGCGCAGGATCATCTTGGTGACCACCTTGTCCAGCGCCAAGGAGTGCCCCAGCGGCCCCGAGGCCACATAGGGGATCCCCACCATCTCCAGGATGCTGGGCACGTGCGTGTAGCGCGCCTGGCCCTGCAGCCCGTAGGACACGTTGAAGACCATGCCGGGCTGCTCGCCCTTCACGACCCGTGGCATGAACTCCTCGAGGCGGTCTATGAGCGCCTTGTCGGCCTCGAAGGCCTGCACCTGGTGCCCGCCGGCTCGCAGCGCATTCTCCAACCGCCGGATCGTCTTGAGGCCGATCTTCTCCTGATTCGGCGCACCGAACAGGTTGATCACATTCCGGCTGTCCCGGTTGTAAACGATCGCGACCTTCATCGGTGCGAATCGTAGGTTGCTCGATCACCGAACTGGGCTGCGTCTCGCACGGCGGTCTCCTTGTCGTCAGGTGTCGGAACGTTGGCGCCCGTGGCGGCACCACGCGGCAGACCGTCGAACCTGCACAACCATCAGACGCACGACACGGAGGAAAGTTGCATCGAACTGCTCCGGCCCTTGGGGCGGGGCCGCGAAACTTCCGGCTCGCTCGTGCGTCTACCGACAAATCCAACAACGAATGCGGCTGTGAAGCCGCTCCAACGAGGAGAAATCAATGGCAACAAAGACCGCCGTGAGCGATGCCGCCCCAACCGAAATGGGTCTGGAACTCGAGACCGCCCGGGGTGTCACCCACATCGCGGACGAGGTCGTGGCCAAGCTCGCCGGCCACGCCTGCCGCGAGATCGCCGGTGTCGCCGGGATGGGGGCGACGTTCCGGCGCCTGCTGGGTCGTGTCCGGCTCGGCGAGGAACCGCTCTCCCAGGGCGTCCACGTGGAGGTCGGGAAGAAGGAGACCGCCATCGACGTCGTGATCGTCGTGCAGTACGGCTACTCGATCCCGGCGCTCGCCAAGGAGGTTCGCGACAACGTGGTCGCTCGCGTCGAGTCGACCACGGGCCTCGTGGTCAAGGAGGTCAACATCGAAGTGGACGACCTCAAGTTCGACGAGGAGTCCGAACCCTCGACCCGCGTCGAATAGGACATCGCCGGTTCGGCTCGCGGCGACAACATCGCCGGAGTCCCGCTGATGGGCACTTACAACGCCTCGAAGGCACCCGCGATCGGCCTGCGCGTCATCGGCACCGTGGTTGCCGGCATCGTGCTGCTGGCGGCCGCGCAACTCTTGATGCTCTCCTTCGAGATCGACCCCCCGCTCTCACGCGGCGCGGTCGACGATCTCACCGGATGGGTGCAGGGAAGCCCCTCGACGGGCACCGGGCTGTTCGTCGGGATCGCGCTCGTGCTGCTGGCGCTCGGTGGACTGTGGAAGTTCGGCCGGTCGCTCGGCACCGGAGGCCGCGTCCTGACGACGCGTCGGTGGCGCGGCTGGACGAAGCTCGACAGGATCACCCTGGAGGACGCCTTCGAGCGGCAGCTGGAGGCCATCGACCGCCGCAACGACGTTCGCGTGCGCATCACCCGGCACGGCCAGGTGAACGTGCGGCTCGTCACACCCGACCCGTCGCCGATCGGGCCGATCCAGGAGATGCGTGATGCCATCGACGGGCACTGCACCGCGCGGGGACTTCCGTGCCGTTCGGGTCGCATCACCGCCACGACGCCGAGGCGCATGACGCGTCGCCGCCAGGTCCGCTAGTCATGACGCTGCTGCGCCGAACCACCAGCCTGCTGGGCGTCGCCGCCGCCGGCGCCGTCGGTCTCCTGCTGGTCCTCGAGATCACCGGAATCATCGGCAGCGAGTGGCGGAACCGCCTCGCCGATTTCATCGGCACGGCTGCCTTCCCCAGCTGGAGTCTCTGGATCTCCGGCCTCGTCGGCGCCGGCCTGGCACTGCTCGGGCTGGCTCTGGTCGCCGCGCAGCTGGCGCCGCCGAGAAAGGGCCTGACCCGGCTGTTCGAGGTCTATCGCGCCGCCGACGGCGAGACCCGCATCCGGGGGCGAGCCGCCATCCGCGCCGCCCGCCACGAGACCGAGACGATCGAAGGGGTGCTCGGCGTTGACGGGCGGATCCGTTCCAAGCGACTCCACCTCACGCTCCGCATCGACGACCGCGTCAACCTCGCCGACGTCGAGAACGAGGCGCGCGAGCGCCTGGACCACGAATTCTGGATCGACCTGGGCCTCGCCGACTTCGGCGTCAACCTCCTGGTCACTCACCACCCGAACCCGCCACGAACGCGGTAGGCAGAAAGGCACATCGACATGCTCACCAAGAAACGATCACTGTGGGGAGCGCTCGCCGGCGTCGTGATCGCGGTCATCTGGGTCGGGCTCGGCGGCGCGGCCGTCGGCATCGTGATCGGCTTGGCCGCGCTGGGCTGGATCGTCGGAATGATCCTCGACAACCCCGACGGGCTCATCAAGCTCCTCGAACGGCTCAAAGACCGCTGACGCAACCCAGCAGCGGCCGGGATGATGGGGTCGGATGCTACCGACGCCCCTCACGTTCGCCGGGACGCCGCGTTCCGGTGACCGACGCGGATGGGAATGAGCCGGCGCGCGGACAAGAAGCAGTCCAATTCGTAGGTCTCGCCCCATTCGTCGCCGAGGGCGCGCAGCACCACGACCATGAACGCGCCGAAGTCGTCGACCTTGGGCAGATCGACGTCTTCGACCGCGTCGCGCAGCGCCGGGGCGTCGAGTTCGAGCTGCTCGGCGAGGTCTGCCAGTTCCGTGGCGTCCCGGCCGGCGGTCGGAACCCTCGAATGGCTGGCGGAGGTGCTGGTGCGCCTCGCGACCCTCGAGGATGCGCTGGAGTCAATCGTGGGTGACATCAGGGATGAGAGCGAGTTTGTCCGGGTTGAGGTTTCCGAAGTTGGCTGCCGTGCGTCGACGGTGCGGGACGGTCAGTCCAGGGGTGGGCGGTGGGCGACTCTGGGCTCGCGGCCGCTGGTGAGCCAGGCGCCGAACAGCACGACGCCGATTCCGGCCCACTGCAGCGGAAGGATGACCTCGGAGCGGAACACGATGCCCAGCACGATGGCGACGAGCGGGATGAAGTAGACGGCCACGCCGCCGCGGGTTGCGCCCACCCGGCCGACCAGCGCCGCCATGACCACGAACGCGACGCCCGTGTTGACGACTCCCAACACTGCGACCGCCACGACCGGTCCGGCACTCCAGCGCGAGCCGGCCAGGCCGGCCAGACCGAACGGCGTGGTCGCCACGGCGGCCACACCGAGCGCCCTCATCAGAACCGCCGGCGCCCCGTAGCGCTGCTGGAGGGGGACCGCCAGGTTCAGGGCGATGCCGTAGCAGACGGTGGCGGCCACCACGAGCAGAACCCCCCAGGCGGCGGAGGAGGATCCCCGCGCCGCGGGCAGACCGATGCCGACGGTTCCGACGAACCCGAGCGCCACGCCGGCGGCTTGGCGGATACGGGGCAAGGAACGGAGCAGCACGATGGCGACCAATGTGCTGACGATCGGCACCGCGGCGTTCAGCATGCCCGCCAGGGCCGAGTCGATGTGTTGTTGGGCTATCGGGAACAGGAGCGACGGCACGGCCACCCAGACGAGTCCGAGCAGGATGACACGCCGGTGGTCGGCTCGGTCCAGCGGCACACGCGTGGCCGGGACGACGACCAGGGTCAGGAAGCCGAGCGTGACCCGGACCCAGGTGATGACCGTCGGCGCCAGCGACTCCAGACCGATCTCGATGAGCAGGAACGAGGATCCCCAGATGAGGGCCACCCCGCACAGCAGCGCCCACTCCACCAACCCGAACGGCTCGAGCCTCGAGCCCTGGGCGGTGGAGAACACGCGGCGGCGTCCGGGAAGAGAGGTGCCCTCAGACATGATCGCGGGCGAGCCTAAGCGTCGTCGCTCCCAAACCCGCTGGGAGCGGGCGCGCGTCCAAGGCCGGCAGAATGAGAATGCGGCACGTCAAAGGAGACTTGTGGCGGAGAGGGTGGGATTTGAACCCACGAAGGGCTTGTGACCCTTACTCCCTTAGCAGGGGAGCGCCTTCAACCGGACTCGGCCACCTCTCCGTGAAGGCAGCATGATATCCCGCTGATCGCCGGGGAGCCCGCGGAGAGGCGGTGGGTAGGCTCGCAGCATGAGCGAGCAGCCCATCTCTGCATTTCCCGTGCCCGATCTGGCCGACATCCCCGAGGACCTGCAGGAGCGCATCGAGGAGGTGGCGGCGAAGACCGGGTTCGTGCCCAACGTGTTCCTGGCGATGGCCCACCGGCCCGATGAACTGCGGGCCTTCCTGGCGTACCACGACGCCCTCATGGCGGGCGACGGCGGGCTGACGCTCGCCGAGCGGGAGATGATCGTGGTGGCCACCAGCGCCGCCAACGACTGCCTCTACTGCACCATCGCCCATGGAGCAGTGCTGCGGATCCGCTCCAAGGACCCCCTGCTGGCAGATCAGGTCGCCATCGACCCGGCCCAGGCCGACATCACCGACCGCCAGCGCGCCATGATCGAATTCGCCCTGAAGCTCTGCAACGAGCCGGGGTCGGTGGGTCCCGCCGACCACGACAAACTGCGGGCCCACGGCTTCAGCGACGAGGACATCTGGGACATCGGCGCCATCACGGCGCTGTTCGCCATGTCCAACCGCATGGCCCACCTCACCGCCATGCGCCCCAACGACGAGTTCTACACCATGGGCCGCGGGTGATGGCATCTCAGACCGCGAAACCTGCTACATCGAGGTGGTGAGCGCATGCAGCCGGCGAGCGTCCGAATTGACCTGGCGACCTATCGTGAACTCAGAAGACTGGCTACAGCATTGGACACAACCGTGGGAGCGACGGTGGCGCTGGCAGTAAGGCACCTGAGTCAGGAGCGCATGGGAGCCCAACTCAACTGCGAGCTGACCTCGGAAGACTCCGCGTGGCTCAGCGCTGATCTCGGCTAACCGACGGGAGCTGGAGTTCGGACTCCGGCAGCGTTGGAGGCAGATTCTGCTCTGGCGGGCGGGCACGAAGGCCTGCGATATCGTCAAGGTGGAACGACCCCAGGTCGAATGAGCTCCCCGATTGACGTGTGGGAGGAGACAGCCATGGCACCACCTAGCACCGAGATCATCTTCGAGGTCAGCGAGGACGAGATCGACGGCGGGTTTTCCGCGACCGCCCTGGGGTATGGAATCCACACCGAGGGGGAGACTCTCGACGAGGTTCGGGGCAATGTCAGGGAGGCCGTCGAGTGCTACTTCGACGAGCCAGCGGCGCGCCCAAGGGTGATTCGCCTGCACTTCGTGCGCGACGAAGTTCTGGCGCTGTGAAGCTGCCGCGCGATGTGCGCGGAACTGATCTTGAGAGAGCCCTCGGTCGGCTCGGCTACAAACCGACCCGACAGCGCGGCTCACACGTGCGGGTGACGACGCAGGTCAACGGAGAGCATCACGAAGTCATCCCTCGTCACAACCCCATCAAGGCCAAGACCCTGTCGAGCATTCTGAAGAGCGTCGCCGCCCACCACGACCTGAGTGTCGAGGAACTGTTGGAACGGCTGAATCTGTAGCCCAGTACGGCGCGGCAGCCAATTGCAGAGGCCACCAGAGTGCCATCGGCGACGTCCGTACCCGGGCCAGAAACGCATGGATTCCGGCCTGCGCCGCAATGACGGAGGTTGCGAGGGGGTCGCCGGTGGCCGTGCGTTGGCCGCCGGCGACCCCCTGAGGGGTTTGGCTACTCGCCGCCCTCGTTCAGGACGACGGTGACGCGGCTCCAGCCGCTGCCGTCGGTGTCGAGACCGTCGGCGTTGAGGTTGGCGATGGCCTCGGACACGATGTCGGTGCGGTAGGCCTCGCCCGCCGGCTCCGCCGAGAGGATGCCCTCGGCCACGGCCACGTCGACGGTCTGGTTCCACAGGCCTTCGTCCATGACGCCGATGCCGCCGCTGGACGGCCAGATCAGGGCGCTGATCTCATTCAGCTGCCAGGTCTGGTGCGAGCGGCCCAACGTCGGGGCGTTGTCGAGCACCACGTCGACGCAGGCGTCGGGGTTGTCGCGGCACCAGATCCACCCGGCCAGCGTGCCCTGCACGAACCGCACGGCGGTGTCGCGGTAGGCGGCGTCGCTGTCGAGGCGGCCGGCGTCGGCCCAGATGGCGTCCTGCAGCATGGCCGTGCCCACGTCGTTCCAGTCGATGACCGACAGGTTCTCAGGCTGGAAGAGCTCGCCGGTGTCGGGGTTGACGGCCTCCAGCACCTGGGCGTACTCGTTGTAGATCATCGCCTGGGCGGCGTCGATCTCCCGGTTCAGCAGAGCCGACATGTCGAAGTTCTGCTGCACGAGGGTCACGTCGCTGTCGGGATCGATGCCGTTGCGACGCAGCCCGGCCAGCAGCTCGAACTCGTTGCCGAAGCCCCAGTTGCCGACGGTCTTGCCGGCCAGGTCCTCGACGCTCTCGATGCCCGAATCGGCCCAGGACACCTGCAGCGTGGCACTGCGCTCGAAGATCTGGGCGATGTTCACCACGTCAGCGCCCTCCTCGCGGGGCACCAGCCCCCGCGGCACCCATGACACGGCGAAGTCGGCCCCGCCGGAGTCCAGCACCGGGATCGGCACGATCTCCACGCCGCCCTCCAGGATGGTCACGTCGAGGCACAGGTCCTCGTAGAGGCCCTGATCCTTGGCGGCGTAGTAGCCGGCGAACTGCGACTGGGTGAACCACTGCAGCTGCACGGTGACCTCGGTCAGCCCGTCACAGCCCTCCTCGGCCGGCTCAGGCGCCGGCTCAGGCGCGGGCGCCGCCGGCTCAGGCGCGGGCGCCGCCTCCTCGCCGCCGCCGCAGGCGGCGGCCACCAGCGCCACCGCCAGCAGAGCCGCCAGCAGTCGCCATGCGAATGTCTTCTTCGGAGTCTTCATCGTCTCCCCTTTCATGTTTAACGTCTTCCCCTTTTCTCGGTGGGCGGGGTGCGAGGATCCCACCCCGAGATTCTGTTGTGATCGCTCAAGTGGCAGTCGCCACCCGGACATACCGGCCGGTCACGAGTCTTTCGAGTATCAACGCCGCGAAATAGAGGGCGATCCCGATGATGCTCCCTGCTACGACCGCCGCCCACGCCACGTCGTACCTCGTGAACTGGGCATTCTGCGTGATGATGTTGCCCAGGGTGTCCTGGCGGCCACCGAAGTACTCCACCACGATCGCGGCGATCACCGCCAGCGAGGCCACGAGGCGCAGCGCCGTGAAGAAGAACGGCAGGGCGTTCGGAATGCGAACGGTCCGCATGATGCGCCAGTCGCTGGCGGCGTAGGACTGCATCAGTTCGACCTGCTCGTCGTCCACCTCGCTGAGGCCGCGGGCGGTGTTGATGAACACCGGGAAGAACACCAGCAGCACCACCACGGCCTGGTTGGAGCGCGGCGAGGTGATTCCCAGCCAGTTGTTGAACAACGGTGCCAGGGCGATGATCGGGATGGCGTTGATCGCCACCGCCAGCGGGGTCAGCGTCTCGTTGGCGGTCCGGAAGCGGATGACGATCAGCGCGGCCACCGCGCCCAGCACGACACCGCCGGCGAGTCCGCTACCGATGATGAATCCCGTGACCCGCGAGGCCACCCACACGTCGGAGATGTTCTCGCCCAGCGCGATGGCGATCTCGCTGGGTCGCGGCAGCACGAAGCCCTCAGGGTCGGTCGCCCACAGCACCAACTCCCACAGCCCCAGCGCCGCCGCACCGAAGACGGTGGGCGGGAGCCAGGTGCCGCCGCGCAGACGCTTCACGGGGACTCCTCGCGTTCCACCGAGCGCAGCGTGCGCCGCACCAGCGAGACACTGCGGAAGAACTCCTCCGTGTCGCGCGCCGCCGGCGTGCGATCGGGGAGTTCAATGGGGATCTCGGCGGCGATGCGGGCGGGCCGGGGCGACATCACCGCCACCCGGCTGGACAGGAACACCGCTTCGGGAATGGAGTGGGTGATGAAGATGACCGTGGTGGCCGTCTCCCGCCAGATCTTCAGCAACTCGGTCTGCATGTACTCGCGGGTCATCTCGTCGAGCGCACCGAACGGCTCGTCCATCAGCAGCAGCGCCGGCTCGAAGCTGAGCGCCCTGGCGATCGAGACCCGCTGCTGCATGCCTCCCGACAGTTCGCCGGGGTAGTGGGAGACGAACCCGCCGAGGTCCACCAGGTCCAGCATCTCGTTGGCGCGCGACCGCCGGCGGGACTTCGACCAGCCCATCAACTCCAGCGGCAGTTCCACGTTGCGGACCGCCGAGCGCCAGTCCAGCAATCCGGCCGCCTGGAACACCATCCCGTAGTCACGCGCCAGGCGCGCCTCCTGCGCGCTGCGGCCGTTGACCGACAGCTCACCGGCGGTGGGCTCGATCAGCCCGCCCACCAGCCGCAGCAGCGTGCTCTTCCCGCAGCCGGAAGGTCCGATGATCGACACGAACTCCCGGGGCCGCACCGACAGGTCCAACTCGGAGATGGCCGTCACGGCGTTGGGTCGGCCAGGGTTGAAAGTCTTCTCGAGGCCCGCGATCTCGAGAACCAGATCCTGTGCCACCTGTCCGGCTCCTTCCTGTGGCTCCGCGGCGTTCACTGCGCCACGATCCCGCGGCGTGCCAGCAGCAGCCGCTCCGCCGCGGCCACCACCCCCACCGCAACCAGCCCGGTGATGCAGGCACCGATGATCGCCACGTAGAGTCGCTCGGGGCCGGTGATGTACTTGCCGGCAAAGTCCAGGATCAGCCGGCCGAGGCCGCCGCGCACGCCGGCGGAGATCTCTCCCACGATGGCGCCGACGACGCTGGCCGTGGCGGCGATGCGCAGGGCCGGGAACAGGTACGGAAGCGACGCCGGCAGTTGCAGCCGCCGCAGCACCTGGCGGCGGCTTGCAGCGTAGGACTGCATCAACTCGGAGGCCTCCGGTGACGGCGACTGGAGTCCCCGCAACCCGTTCACCGCGACGGGGAAGAACGTGAGGTAGGTGGCGATCAGCGACACCGACATCCAGTCCTGCCACTCCCACGGCAGGACTTCGAGGCCGGTGCGCCCCCACACCACCACGATGGGCGCGATGGCAATGAGCGGAACCGTCTGGCTGGCGATCACGTACGGGAGCACACCCCGCTCGGCGCGCCGCGATTGCAGCAGCACGACGGCGATGGCGAGCCCGATGATCGTGCCGGCGGCGAAGCCCACCGCGGCCTCCCGCAGGGTGAACAGGGCCCCGTCGAGAGTGAGGCGGCCGATGGTGATGCCTCCCTCACGGGGCGCCTGGCCGAACTCGGCGAGGATGTCCAGCACGGGCGGCATGTTCTTGTCGTCGCTGCGCGGCAGGAACGACCCGACCACCCACCAGTCCCGCTGCGTGTCGTCGATGGCCTGGCCGAATGCCTTGTAGCCGGTGTACAGCAGCGCCAGTACCACGAGGAAAAGGGCGAAGACGAGCGTGCGGCGGATCCGGGCCCGGCGAGTCGTCGAGGGGTCGGTCACGGTCGTCTCAGCCCACTCCCGCCATGGTGCTGATCACGCCGCCGTAGGCCTCCAGCGTCTCATCGGGCTGGTCGTGCATCAGGTAGACGGCGAACTGGTCCACGCCCAGCTCCGCCAGCTCCCGGAGCCGCTCGACGTGCGCCTCGGGCGGGCCGAGAAGGCAGAACCGGTCCACGATCTCGTCGGGTACGAATTCGGTGTGGACGTTCCCCGAGCGGCCGTGCTCGCTGTAGTCGTAGCCCTCCCGGCCCTCGATGTAGTCGGTGAGCGCCCGCGGCACCCCCGAACCGTCGCCGCCGTAGCGCGCCACCAGGTCCGCCACGTGATTGCCGACCATGCCGCCGAACCAGCGCACCTGGTCGCGCTGGTGCGCCAGGTCGTCGCCCACGTACGCGGGGGCGGCCACGCAGATCGTAAGCTCGTCGGGGTCGCGCCCGGCCTCGGCGGCGGCCTGCCGCACCGCCCCGATGGTCCAAGCGGCGATGTCCACATCGGCCAGCTGCAGGATGAACCCGTCGGTCTTGGCCCCGCACAGCGCCAGCGCGCGCGGCCCGTACGCCGCCATCCACACCGGCAGGCTCCCCTCACCGCGCCAGGGGATCCGCAGCTCTTGGCCGTTGTAGGTCACCTCGCGGCCTTCGGCCAGGCCCTTGATGACACCCATGGCCTCCTCCAGCGTGGCGAGGGTGCACGGCCGGTGGCCGATGACCCGCATGGCCGAGTCACCCCGCCCGATGCCGCAGACGGTGCGCTCGCCGAAGGTGTCGTTGAGCGTGGCGAACAGCGAGGCGGTGACCGTCCAGTCGCGCGTGCCGGGGTTGGTGACCATCGGACCCACCACCATGTTCTCGGTGGCCGCCAGCATCTGGGCGTAGATCACGAACGGCTCCTGCCACAGCACGTGGGAGTCGAACGTGTAGGCGTGGTTGAAGCCGAGTTCCTCCGCTCGCTTGGCGAGTTCGACCACTCGCCGAGCCGGCGGATCGGTCTGCAGGACGAGGCCGAAGTCCATGCCGGTTCCTTTCTCCGAGGGGGTGCTCCCGGGATCCCGCTCAGCGATTACGCGGGAACCCCAGGTCGACGCTGCTCGTGGCCGGGTCGGGCCAGCGGCTGGTGACGACCTTGGCGCGGGTGTAGAAGTGGATGCCCTCGGGGCCGTACATGTGCGTGTCGCCGAACAATGACCCCTTCCAACCTCCGAAGGAGTAGTACGACACCGGCACGGGGATCGGCACGTTGATGCCCACCATGCCGGCGCCGGCCTCGAACTGGAAGCGCCGGGCCGCACCCCCGTCACGGGTGAAGATGGCGGCACCGTTGCCCCACGGGTTGTCGTTCACGAGCCGCACCGCCTCGTCGTAGCCGTCGACCCGCAGCACGCTCAGCACCGGCCCGAAGATCTCGTCGCGGTAGCAGGCCATGTCCGGGGTGACGTGGTCCAGCAGTGAGGGGCCCAGGAAGTAGCCGTCGAGGTTGGCGGCGTCGGGCCGCCCGTCGCGCACTACCGCCGCACCCTCGGCGCGGCCGCCGTCGATGTAGCCCGCCACGCGGTCGCGGTGCTCGGCGGTGATCAGCGGCCCCATCTCGGCGTCGGGGTCCTCGAGGCCGTCGCCGATGCGGATCTTGTCCAGGCGGGCGTCGATGGCGGCCACCAGAGGCTCGGCCACGCTGCCCACCGCCACGACGGCGGAGACGGCCATGCACCGCTCACCGGAGGACCCGTAGGCGGCGCTGACCGCGGCGTCGGCGGCCAACTCCACGTCCGCGTCGGGCAGCACCACCATGTGGTTCTTGGCCCCGCCGAGCGCCTGCACCCGCTTGCCGTTGCGCGTGCCGGCCTCGTAGATCGCCCTTGCCACCGGCGTGGAGCCCACGAAGCTGACGGCGGCGACGTCGGGGTGCTCCAGCAGCCGGTCGACGGCGACCTTGTCGCCCTGCACGAGGTTCACCACCCCTGGCGGCAGCCCGGCGGTGGCCAGCAGTTCCATCGTGAACAGCGGCGCCGAGGGGTCCTTCTCGGAGGGCTTCAGCACGAACGTGTTGCCGCAGGCGATGGCGTTGGGATACATCCACATGGGCACCATCGCCGGGAAGTTGAACGGCGTGATGCCCGCCACCACACCCAGCGGCTGGCGGATCGAGTACACGTCCACCCCGGTCGAGGCCTGCTCGGTGTGCTCGCCCTTCAGCAGTTGCCCGACCCCGCAGGCGAACTCGATGTTCTCCAGGCCGCGGCTCACCTCGCCCGCGGCGTCGGCCAGAACCTTGCCGTGCTCGGCGGTCAGCAGCCGGGCGATGTCGTTGCGGTGGCGCTCCACCAGTTCCCGGTAGCGGAAGAGGATCTCGCTGCGGCGGCTCACCGGCACCTCGCGCCAGAACCCGAAGGCCTCGCGCGCCGAGGCCACCGCGGCGTCCACCTCGGCGACGGTGGCGAAGTCCACCTCGCCGGTCTGGGCGCCGGTGGCCGGGTTGTAGACGGGGCCGCGCCGGTCGCCCCCTCCGGGGGTGGGCTTCCCGTCGATCCAGTGGTGTATCCGCTTCATGTCCGCTCCCTGCTCATGTCTCGTTCGTCGGTACCCGGCGACCGGGCTCACAGCAGGTACTGCGACAGGCTGCGCCGCAGGTAACGGCCGTCTCCCGGGCTGCCCAGGTAGTTGCCGCCGTCGACGACCACCCGGCCCCGCGACAGCACCGTCTCGGTCGCACCGGCGATCTCGAAGCCCTCGAAGCACGAGTAGTCCATGTTCATGTGGTGCGTGTCGGCGCTGATGCGGGTCACCGCGGTGGGGTTGTAGACGACCACGTCGGCGTCGGCACCCGGCGTGATGCTGCCCTTGCGGGGGTAGAGCCCGAACATGCGCGCCGGGGTGGTGGCGCACGTCTCCACCCAGCGCTCCAGCGACAGCTCGCCCTGCACCACGCCCTGGTAGATGAGGTCCATGCGGTGCTCCACCACGCCGAGCCCGTTGGGGATGAGCCGGAAGTCGTCGCGCCCCAGTTCCTTCTGCTCCTTCATGCAGAACGGGCAGTGGTCGGTGGAGACCACACACAGGTCGTTGGTGCGCAGGCCGCGCCACAGATCGGCGTGATGGGTCTCGTGGCGGCTGCGCAGCGGGGGTGAGCACACGTAGCCGGCGCCGGCGAATCCGGGGGCGCCGAGGTGCTCCTCCAGGTTGAGGTACAGGTACTGCGGGCAGGTCTCGGCGAAGACGTTGTAGCCCTCGTTGCGGGCGGCGGCCACGTGCGCCAGCGCGTCGGAGGCCGACAGGTGCACGAAGTACACCGGCGTGCCCGCCACGAGCGCCAGCTGGATGGCCCGGTAGGTGGCCTCCCCTTCCAGGCGGGGCGGCCGGGTGATGCCGTGGTACACCGGGTCGGTCTGGCCGCGGGCGGCGGCCTGCGCGGCGATGACGTCGATGGCGATGCCGTTCTCGGCGTGCATCATGATCAGCCCGCCGTTGTGGTGGGCCTGCTGCATGGCCTGCAGGATCTTGCCGTCGTCGCTGTAGAGCACGCCCGGATAGGCCATGAACAGCTTGAAGCTGGTGATGCCGTCGTTCACGAGCGTGTCCATCTCCTTGAGCGACCGCTCGTCGATGCCGCCCAGGATCATGTGGAAGCCGTAGTCGATGGCGCACTGGCCCTCGGCCTTGGCGAACCAGGCGTCGAGGCATTCCCGCACGTCCTCGCCCTCGCGCTGCACGGCGAAGTCCACGATGGTGGTGGTGCCTCCATGGGCGGCGGCACGGGTCCCGGTCTCGAAGGTGTCCGAGGCGTAGGTGCCCCCGAAGGGCAGCTCCATGTGGGTGTGCACGTCGACGCCGCCGGGCACCACGTAGCGGTCGGTGGCGTCGATGAGGTGCGCCTCGCCGCTTCGCCGCAGGCTCTCGACGATCTCGCTGCCGGGGGCGACCACGGCCTCGATCTCCTCCCCCGACACCACCACGTCGGCCCGGACGCGCCCGGTGGCGCTGACGACCGTCCCGTCGGCGATGAGCGTGCGCATGGCGTCCTCCTGTTCAGTGGTCGGCGGGGCGGCGCCCCAGGTGCGGTGCGGTCGTGGCGGCGGCCGGCCCTCCTCGTGCGTTAGCGCAGGTCGGCCGCGGCGGCGGCCAGGATGTCGACGGCCTCGTCGATCTCTTCGGCGGTGACGCACAGCGGCGGGGCGATGCGCAGCACGTTGCCGTACAGCCCGCCCTTGCCGATCAGCAGGCCCCGCCGGTGGGCGACCTCGTGCACCGCCGCGGCAGCGGCCGGGAGCGGCTCGCGGCCGCCCGGATGGTTGAACTCCATGGCCAGCATCAGGCCGCGGCCGCGCAGTTCGGCGATCTCCGGCGTCGCCTCGGCCACGGGCTCGAGGCCGAGGTGCAGGCGGTTGCCCATCTTGGCGGCGTTGGTCTGCAGATCGTGGTCGAGCAGGTACTCCAGGTTGGCCAGCGCGCCGGCGCAGGCCAGCGGGTTGCCGCCGAAGGTGGAGATGGAGTTGGCACCCAGGCTGTCCATGAGCTCGGCGCGGGCCACCACGCCGCCCAGCGCCAGGCCGTTGCCCACCCCCTTGGCGAAGGTCAGGAAGTCGGGCACGATGCCGTGGGCCTCATAGCCCCAGAAGTGGTCGCCGGTGCGCCCCCAGCCCGTCTGCACCTCATCGCTGATGAAGAGGACGCCGCTCTCGTCGAGCACCTCCTTGACAGCGCCGAAGAACCCGTCGGGAGGCATGGCGAACCCGCCCACGCCCTGGATCGGCTCGGCGATCAGAGCGGCCACGTGCCCCGTCGTGCACATGTCGATGACCTCGCGCAGGTCCTGGGTGCAGGCCGCGGTGTAAGCCTCGTCGTCGTGGTCCGGCCAGGGACTGCGCATCCGGTAGCCGCCGTGGACGAAGTTGACCGACAGGCCCGAGAGCCGCGAGGCCGACCAGAAGCGGTTGCCGGTGATGGCCTGGGTGCTGAAGGAGCGGCCGTGGTAACTGTTGCGCAGCGCCAGGATCTGATGGCTCTGCCGGTAGTTGGTGGCCAGCAGCAGGGCGGCGTCGTTGGCCTCGGTGCCCGAGGTGGTGAAGAACACCTTGGCGTCGGGAATGCCGCTGAGGCCAGCGATCTTCTCGGCCAGCGCCACCATCGGCTCGATGAGGTACAGCGTGGAAGTGTGGAGCATCTTGGTGGCCTGGGTCCGGATGGCCTCGACCACCTCCGGCACGTTGTAGCCGGTCATCGTCGTGAGGATCCCGCCGAAGAAGTCCAGGTGGCAGCGGCCCTCGCCGTCCCAGACCCGGCAGCCCTCGCCGCGGGCCAGCTCGATGGGCTGCTCGTAGTAGAGGGCGAGCCAGTCCGGCATCACACGGCGATGGCGGTCCAGTAGTTCGTCGGGCACGAGCCTCTCCCTTCAGTCGGGGTGCCGCGCTAGCCGGCCACCAGCGAGTCGTAGGCGTCGGGACGGCGGTCCCGGTAGAACGCCCACTGGTTGCGCACCTCGGAAATGAGATCCAGGTCGAGGTCGCGCACGATGACCTCGGGGTCGGAATCCGAGGCCGCCTCCCCCACGAACTGGCCCCGCGGGTCAGCGAAGTAGGACGTGCCGTAGAAGTCGTTGTCGCCCAGCGGCTCGACGCCCACCCGGTTGATGGCGCCGACGTAGTACATGTTCGCCGCCGCCGAGGCGGTCTGCTCCAGCTTCCAGAGGTAGGCGGACAGGCCCCGGCTGGTGGCCGAGGGATTGAAGACGATCTGCGCGCCGCCGAGGCCGAGGGCGCGCCAGCCCTCGGGGAAGTGCCGGTCGTAGCAGATGTAGACGCCGACCTTGCCGACGGCCGTGTCGAAGACCGGATAGCCCAGGTTGCCCGGCCGGAAGTAGTACTTCTCCCAGAATCCCTTCACCTGGGGGATGTGCGTCTTGCGGTACTTGCCCAGGTAGGTGCCGTCGGCGTCGATGACCGCGGCGGTGTTGTAGAGCACACCGGGCTGCTCCTCCTCGTAGAGCGGCAGGACCATCACCATCCCCAGTTCGGCGGCAACCTCGCAGGCCAGCTTCGTGGTGGGGCCGTCGGGTACGGCCTCGGCGGTGGCGTAGAACGAGTCGTCCTGCACCTGGCAGAAGTACGGCCCGTTGAAGAGTTCTTGGAAGCAGATGACCTGGGCGCCCTGGGTGGCCGCCGAACGCGCCATGGCCATGTGCGCCTCGACCATCGAGTCCGCGTCCCCCGTCCATGCCTGCTGCACGAGAGCAGCACGTACGACGTTGTCCATGACGTCTCCGATCTACCACCCGCCGCCGATGCCGGGCGCGGGACCGTCTGTATGCGCCCCACACCGCTGCCGGGACGGGAGCCGAATAATACCACCCGGCATATCCGGCCAGATTCGGGGGCCTGAGAACATCCGAACACTCAGCAGATTCGCCTCGAGGCGTGCGTTAGGCCACCGTGACGGGCATCATGGTGCAATGAGTGTGCGCGTCGCTGAGTCCCTCGAGGAGGTGTGCAACCTGCTGGCGGCCGATCCTGGGGCCAGCCTGCTCGCCGGCGGGACCGACTTCATGGTGGAGGTCAACTACAGTCGCCGGCGACCGACGGCGGTGATCGCCATCGACCGGGTTCCGGAGTTGACCGGCTGGCGGCGGCACAACGGAGCCGTCGAGTTGGGTGCGGCGATGACCTACGCCGAGATGGAGCATCCGTTCTTCGCGGCCTACGTTCCGGTCCTGGCGCAGGCGGCGCGGACCGTCGGCTCGCCCCAGATCCGCAACGCCGGCACGCTCGGCGGCAACCTGGCAACGGCGTCGCCGGCCGGCGACACGCTGCCGCCGCTCGCCGCCCTGGACGCCCGCATCACTGTCTGTTCGGTGCGGGGGAGCCGCGAGTTGAGCCTCGACGAGTTGATCGTCGGCCCCAAGCAGAACACCCTGGCATCCGATGAGATCATCCGCAGCGTGTCCGTACCCGCCCTCGACGGCCCGCAGGAGTTCCTCAAGGTGGGCACCCGCAACGCCATGGTCATCTCGGTGGCGACGGTGGCGCTGGTGCTGGATCGGGCACAGCGCGGCGTGCGCCTCGCGTTGGGTTCGGTGGCCCCCGTGCCGGTACGAGCGACCGAGGCCGAGGAGTGGATCGCCGGTGCGGTGGACTGGGACTCACCGGAGGTGCCATCCAATGACGTCCTGGCCCGCTTCGGCGAGCTGGCGGCGGCGGCCTCCAGCCCCATCGACGACCATCGCAGCACCGCCGACTACCGGCACCACGCCACCGCCGTGATGGCCCGCCGGGCGCTGGCGAGGGTCCTCTCGTGAGCGGCCACGCGCCCTCCGCCAATGCGCCATCGAACCGCCCGCCGCAGCGGCCTGCCACAGCAGCCGCTCCAGCCGGGCCGACGACCGCAGAGGGGTTCTCATGAACAATGAGGCGACGCTGTACTACACGCTCCGCGTCAACGGTGCCGACCGCGACGTGGCCGACGCCTGGCTGGGCGAGAGCCTGCTGTACGTGCTGCGCGAGCGCCTCGGCCTGCCCGGCACCAAGAACGCCTGCGACCAGGGTGAGTGCGGATCGTGCACGGTGCTGGCCGACGGCCTGCCGGTGTGCTCGTGCATGATGCTGGCAGCCGCTGCGGTCGGACGCGACATCGTGACCGTAGAGGGCCTCGGCGACGACGGCGAGCTGACCGACGTCCAGCAGGCGTTCGTGGACCACGGCGCCGTGCAGTGCGGCTTCTGCACCCCCGGCCTCATCGTGGCCGCCGATCACCTTCTGTCGGTCAACCCGGAACCGACCGAATTGGAGATCCGCGAGGCCATCTCGGGCAACCTCTGCCGCTGCACCGGCTACGGCAGGGTGATCGCCGCCATCGGTGCCGTGGCCGAGGCCCGCTCCGCCGAAGCCGACTGAGCCCTACCCTCACCTGCCGGTTAGCCACCCGGTGGGCATTTCGACGCCACGAGCGAGGCCCGGCGGGCAGCCGCCAGCACCTGGTCGCCAGACCCACACGAACCCAACCACCAAGAGCCCACCCCCACCATCCCAGCCGCCATCCCAGTGCGCCAGCCGGACGGGGCCTCGGACCTAGTCCACCAATGAGTCCCATAGCGGGCGTCGAGTCTCACCGATGATCAGGAGTGCCAGCGAGTTCACTCACGCGCCGCCAGCTGACACCACTGAGACCGGGACCTTCAATTGCCCAACGCGGCAGGTTTCTGTCATGGCCCAGCCATATCGTGGCGTCGAAGACCCGGGCGGCTGCGGCCAATTCCGCGCCAAGTGGTGTCAAGGGGATGCCCTTGCCGCCCGCCTCATCTGTGACGGCGACGATGGAGTGGGTGAGCTCCTCCTCGCTGACAACGCGGAAAACCAGCGGCCTGGAATCGAAGACGGCCTCCAGCGCCAACGGCGTCATCGCAAGGAGGCGCCTGCTGATCTGCCCGCCGGTTCCTGCCGTCCCCTGCACGGTTCGCTCGTGACTCCTCAGCAGACGCCTCATGGCGCGCGGCACCGTGAGCAGTAGTTGCCCTCTCAACGGAGACGGGAGCGTCCCGGCGACCGCGCGCAGCACCGCGTACTCGTCACCTACGAACATGTGACGACCTATGAGGCGGAGTCGTAGCCGTGAATCGTGTCGCCGGTCGAGTCGAGCAGATCGAGGAGGTCGTCTCCCTCAATGAGCGCCAGAATGGACGCCCGGTCCTCCGGGCCCAGCCGCGGGTCGCCGCCTTCCGGCACGACAGTCGCGACGTCAGCCGCGGGCCCAGTGGGATCGGGATCGCTCACACCACCAGCCTAGGAGGCACCGGGCCATATCCCCAAGTCGTGCAATCGCTGACATAAAGCCCCGGGTCAGAAGGTTGCGTACAGCGCAAGCGCGTTACTCACCAGTCTCCTCGGCCACAGCTCGTTCACGACCAGGAGATCGAGGCTCGGAACCGCCAAGCGGGCCATCTCGCCGGGCTCGAACTTGGTCAGCCCGCCGGCGTAGATGCGGCCTCCGTCGGTCGTGACTGATGCCGAGAGCGCGTCGGCCGGCCGGTCGAGGACCACCGAAGTCATCGGCTCCCGGGGATATAGCCCATGCGCCACCTTGACGTGGTGCGCGCCGACAGGGTTTCGGACGAAAGCAGGCGGGCGGCGAGCCATGTAGGTGGCGATGATCGGCGCCGGGGCGCGCAGACCGACCGACCACCAGCACTTCCGATGCCGCGCGATGTAACCCTCGTGCACGTTGTCGGCACGGGCGACCCGCAGGAACCGCTCCACGGCACGCCTCTCCGACGGATCGAGTTCGTCAAGGTTGTTGACGTCCAGCCACTCGGCCGACGTCACGAATGTGCCGATGTCGCCGGGCGCCGCGAGCACAGCGGTCCGGAGGAAGAAGTGCACATGCAGTCCGGCAAGCCCGCTCGCGGGGAGGTCAAGGCGCTTCGCCTCGGCGTGGAGCCATTCCTTCCAGCGGCGCTCGATGAGGTGATGTCGAACGTACGGCGGGTTGCCGATGAACGCCGTCGGTCCGCGTTGTTCGGCTGCTTCGCCCAAGCGAAGGCGGCGATAGTCCCCGGCGACGACCTCGGTCCGTGCCCGTGCAGCAGCCGGCCCTCGGCCGCGGACACCTCTGCCAAGGGACCGTCCCGAAGGATGCGGCTTGCCACAGCCACCAACCTCTCCGGCGAGGACGCGAGAGACCACGGGTCGGCGCCGGCGCGCCCGCCGCGTCTCGTATGGGTCACGTTCCGACGCTAGAGCGGTTACGCTAGGGGCGCTGGCCAGATTCTCCGCACGACCTTCGCCAGTTCACTTCCTCGCTCCCTGATAGTCGCATCGGTCCAGTCCCTGTCCTTGTACGCGTCGACCAGTTCCTTGTTGAGATGGAGGACGGTGTGCTTGGCGAGCGCCTCTCTCTTGCTTGCCCAAGGCGCATTGGAGAGCTTCGGGTTCAGCTTCCCATTGACCAGTGTGAGGTTGCCCAAGCTGTGCAGGAGTCGCTCCCGCTCGAGTTCGGCTCGGAAGCGGTCAGAGACTGAGCCCAGCGGCCAGTGCTCTTGCCAGGACTGGGGCATGGTGTTGAGGTGGTCCTCGATGATGGCGAGGCGGACCGCGCCGACGTTGAGGTCGGTGCTTTGGGGGAGCCAGCGGCGCAGGAGTCCGTTGGTCTGCTCGTTGGTGGGGCGCTGCCAGGGCGAGCGGGGCTCGCAGAAGTACACCTTGATGCCCAGGGCGGCCTCGATGTCGGCCCAGCGGGCCATCTCGCGCCCCTGGTCCCAGGTGAGGGTCTTGAGCAGGCGGCGGGGCTGGCGGGCCAGCGCGCCGGCGACCGCGGCGGCGGCGCTGTCGGCGTCGTAGCCGTCGGGCAGCGGGACTGCGAGAGTGCGCCGGCTGACCCGCTCGACGAGGGTCGCCGCCGCCGAGCGGTTGTCCTTGCCGATGATCAGGTCGCCTTCCCAGTGGCCGGCCTCGCTGCGGTCCCCCGCGGCGGCGGGCCGGTCGGCTATGGGCCTGTAGTCGCCCAGCGGGCTGGGCTTTCGCGCCGGGCGGCCGCGAGGTTTGCGCCGCCGGCAGCGCCGCGGCAGCTTCTTCCAGGACCCCCCCCCCGGCAGGCCGCGTGCGCCCGCGGGGTCATAGCACGCCCGGTAGATCGTCTCGGCGCACACCGCCGGGCCCCCTCCGGCGCGGAGGTCGGCTGCGACGGCGTGGGGGGACCAGCCCATCGCCAGGCGCTCATCGACCGCCGCGGCCAGGGCCGCGTCGGCGGCCAGCTTGGGCACCCTCGCCCGCCTCGCCCGCCGCGTCGTAGCCGCCCGCGCCGCCGCTCCCGGTACACCGTCGAGCGGTGCCGGCCCAAACGGGCCGCCATCTCCCCGGCGCTCGCGCCCGCGGCGCGCATCCCCTCGATCCGGACGCGCTCCTCGAAGCTGACTCGATGTGCCATGCTGGACACCTCCATCGGTTGGTTGCGGTTGCTTCCAATCGGCCATCATGGCCGATCAGTCGCAACCACCGATGGAGTTCGCCGCCGATCACGATGTCCGCCTTTCTCGTCCCGAAGAGCGACTCGCCGCAGAACTGACCCGCATCGGGCGCATCGCGGACCGAGTTGATTGTGCGCGGGGTCACTTCCTCGAGGCCTCCTGCGCGCAATTTCTCCTTGACGGCGTTCTCCTGTTCGAGCCTGGACTCGTTGCGCCGCATCGTCTGCAGCCGGGACGCCGCCAGCAGGCTCGAGGTTGCACCCACCGCGGCGGCGCGCTCGTCCGCCGTCGGCGCGCGGCTCCCTTCGATCCACGGGAAGCGATGACGGTCGAGCAGTTGCACGATCGTCTCGATGATCCGGCGGCCTACATCCGGCTCAGCCGCCAAGCGGAACGGGGACAGGGACGTGCCCGCGATCACGCGCAGATCGTCCGCGGATATCGGAGGTCCGGTCAGATATCTGATCGCTTCAAGGCGTTCGGGGCTCGAATGGAGTTCGGTTCGCATCCCGGCGGTGTCACGGAGATCATCGGTGTCTGCAAAGAGTTCCTCCACCGCCCGGCTATAACGTTCGATCTGCTCCAAGTAGGTGCGCCGCGATTCGGCCAGACGCTGTTGACGGAAGCCCTCAGTCGCCTCGGCTGCCGCTGTCTCGAGCTGGGCAGCCGTCCACCGCGGCGGTGGTAGCGCCATCTACGCAGCAACCTCGTTCGCGGCCAGGAGATCGACGCTCGGGACTGCCAAGCGGGCCATCTCGCCGGGCTCGAACTTGGTCAGCCCGCCGGCGTAGACCCGGCCCCCGTCGGTCGTGACTGATGCCGAGAGAGCGTCGGCCAGCCGGTCGAGGACTGCCGCAGTCATCGGCTCCCGGGGATACAGCCCATGCGCCACGTTGACGTGGTGCGCACCCGCCGGATTGCGGACGAAAGCCGGGGCACGGCGCGCCATGTAGGTGGCGATGATGGGTGCCGGGGAGCGGAGACCGACCGACCACCAGCATTTCCGGTGCCGTGCGATGTACCCCTCGTGCACTCCGCCGGCGCGGGCGACGCGCAGGAACCGCTCCACGGCACGCATCTCAGACGGATCGAACTCATCGAGGCTCTCAGGCAGGTCGATCACGCAGCGCAGCCCGTCGAGCGACTCCAGGCGATCGCCAGCGTCGAACAGTTCCCGCGCTCTGGTCACGGCGGGGAACAGCACGGTCGCGGGAAGCCTTGCGTCGTCCTGACCGGTGATCCATGTGCCGTTGGCACCCGTCACCGTGCCGCGATGAACGCGACAGAGTTCGCCCAGTTCGACGTGGCCAGCCGGCGGGCGCTTCGGCGCCGAGAGGAGGGGGGTCCAGCGGGAGGCGGCCTGCAGCTGGTGCCGACTGACGCGGCGCCCTCCCTCCAGCGCGCCGAGGTCGCCGGCCGTCGGGACCTTCCGGAAGCCGACGACGCTCCTCGCACGGCCGACTCTGAAGCATGTGATCGCCGCCGTCGTGGCGACATCGCCGAACGGCCGCACCACCGGATCGACAAGGTGAATCGACTCCACATTGAGATGGCGGACGAGCAGGGTGCGCACGAGTTCGCCGTAGTTGACGTCCAGCCACTCGGCCGACGTCACGAACGTGCCGATGTCGCCGGGCGCCGCCAGCACAGCCGTCTG
>CAZTZI010000012.1:0-10479 GCA_964618115.1 uncultured Acidimicrobiales bacterium | reverse complement strand
TCGTCGGAGCGGGCGCGGCGCCGGATCGGGCTCTCAATCTTGCCGGCTGCTGGAATCTCCCCGACCTGTGCGCCCAACTCCTCGCCGCCGGCGCCGACCCGGCGGCCCGCGCCGACGCCGGGATCACGCCGCTGGAGTCGGCGGCCATGCACAGCTCCACCGAGGCCGCCGACGTGCTCGTCGAGCACGGCCTGCACAGACCCACCCTGTGGCTCGCCGCGGCCACCGGTCTGCTGCCGAGAGTGCGGGACCGGGTCGCCGGCGACGGAACGCTGCGGGCCGATCCGGGCGCCTACCGCCCGGACTGGGCTGCGGTCGGCCGCCCCGCCGGTGACCCACCTACCGACAACCCGACCGAGATCATCGGCGAGGCCTTCGTCTTCGCCGCGCTCAACAACCGGCACGCCGTCGTCGACTACCTCCTCGGCGCGGGCGTGCACGTCGACGTGCGCCCCTACCGCGGCACGACTGCGCTGCACTTCGCCATCCAGTTCCGGCGCCCCGACATGGTCCGCCGCCTCCTCGACCGTGGCGCGTCGGTCACCATCGAGGACGGCGCCTACCACTCCGACGCCGCGGGCTGGGCACAGGCATGCGACGACGGCAGCCAGGCGGCGACCACGATCCGCTGGCTCGTCCGCACCGCCCGACGCTGAGCGGTAGCCGGCGCCGCCTGCGGGACCACGACTCGCAGATTCGGTCACCGCCGATCTCCGGCGGGCTGCATATAGGGTCACCGGCATGGAGATGCGGAATATTGGAGTCCTGTCGGTGTCAGCCGTCGGGCTGGGGTGCAACAACTTCGGCATGACGATCGACGCCGATGCCTCGCGGGCGGTGGTGGATGCGGCCCTCGATGCCGGGATCAACTACTTCGACACCGCCGACATCTACGGCGGCGGCAAGTCGGAGGAGTTCCTGGGAGCGGCGCTGGCCGGGCGCCGAGACGAGGCGATAGTCGCCAGCAAGTTCGGCCACGCCAAGTTCCTGCCCGAGGGTCAGCGGGGTGGCGACCCGGCCTGGATCCGGCGGTGCATCGAAGCCAGCCTGCGGCGGTTGGGCACCGACCGCATCGACCACTACCAGATCCACACCCCCGACCCCCAAACGCCCCACGCCGAGACCCTGGGTACCCTCGGCGAGTTGGTGGACGAGGGCAAGGTCGTGGAGATCGGCTGTTCCAACTTCACCGCGGAGTTGGTCGATGCGAGCACCCGGGCCGCTGCCGAGATCGGCGTGGGCAACTACGCCAGTGTCCAGAACCACTACTCGGTGCTGACTCGCCACGTCGAGGACACCGGCGTGCTCGCCGCCTGTGAGCGTGCCGGCATGGCGGTGGTTCCCTTCTTCCCCTTGGAGTCCGGGCTGCTGACCGGCAAGTACTCCGGGGCTGCTCGCCCCGGCGACGCCCGCTTGACCACCATGAAGGGCGCCATCTGGGAGCGGTTCCTCCGGGAGGAGAACCTCGCTGCGGTGGACCGGCTGACGGGCTACGCCACCGGCGAGGGTCACAGCATCCTGGAACTGGCGATGGGATGGCTCGTGTCCAATCCCGCAGTGGCCTCGGTCATCGCCGGCGCCACCAAGCCCTCCCAGGTCGCCACCAACGTGGCTGCTGCCAACTGGACGATGACGTCGGCCCAGCGAGCCGAGATCGCCGCACTCGCATAGCTGGACCCCGCTCTTGCCCGGCCAGGGCCGGGGTGGGGGGCCGGAGGCGCCGCCGGTCATGTCCGGTCGGCACGGCATCCACCACGAGGCCTTGCGCGCCGACGATGCTACGGCAGTGGCGTGCACTGCCGCCGGGGCGGGCTCGGCGGAGCGGTCCCGGCATCGGGCCGGACGGCGGGTGGCCGGTTGAGTCCCGGTTCGGGGGCCGTCGCGGTCGCCGGCCGGCGCCGGTCGGCCCACGAGGAGCCGGACAGCGTGGACGCAACTCGCCCCGTGACGAGGATCCAGGTGCGCACGGCCGGCCATCCCGAGGAGCAGCGCATTCCGGCAGCCGCCGCCCAACTCGGTGTGACGGGGCTCAGCGGCTGCCGCCGCTGGACGGTGTACCACCTCGAGGGACCTCTCAGTGACACCGACGTAGCCCGACTCTGCGCCGATGTTCTCGTCGATCCGGTCACCGACGAGGTTGTCATCGGCGAGCCGGCCGCCATGGCCCGGGTGGTTGAGGTGGCGCCCATCGCGGGGGTGACCGACGGTACGGCGCGGGAACTCGAGCGGGCGGCCGCCGTGCTGGGCCTCCCGCCGCTGCGAGCCGCCACCGCCCGCCGCTACGAGCTGAGCGGCGACCTCTCCGATGCCGACATCGCGGTGCTCACGCGACGGCTGCTGGCCAACGCCACGATCGAACGCAGCTGCAGCGGCGAGCTGGCACCGTCGTTCTCGCCCACCTGGGAAGCCGTCCCGGCGGCGCCGCCGGTGCGACTGGTCGGCCTGGCGGACGGGCAACTGGCCGAGTTGAGCCGGCAGCGGATGCTGTCGCTGGACGTGACCGAGATGCGAGCCATCCAGGCCCACTTCACCTCGTGCGGTCGCGACCCCACCGACGCCGAGCTCGAGACCCTGGCGCAGGTCTGGTCGGAGCACTGCGTCCACAAGACCTTCAAGGCGCGGATCCGTCTCCGCCATACGCGCGCCGACGGGCGGGTCGAGGAGTCGGACCATGACGGCCTGCTCGACGCCCTGCGCCGGGCCACTGAGGACCTCGACGCCGACTGGCTGCGATCGGTCTTCGTCGACAACGCCGGCGTCGTCGCCTTCGACGACGAGCTGGATCTTGCGGTCAAGGTCGAGACGCACAACCACCCCTCGGCTCTGGAACCCTTCGGCGGGGCCAACACCGGCGTCGGCGGCGTGGTGCGCGACATCCTGGGCGTCTCGGCCCGGCCCATCGCCTGCACCGACGTTCTGTGCTTCGGGCCGGAGGATCTCGACGAGTCCGATCTTCCGGCCGGGGTGCTGCATCCCCGCCGCATACGGGACGGAGTCGTGGCCGGGATCGGCGACTACGGCAACAAGCTCGGCCTGCCCACCGTCAACGGCGCCGTGCTCTACGACCCCGGCTACGTGGGCAACCCGCTGGTGTTCTGCGGGGCCGTCGGATTGCTGCCGACCGGCTCGCACCCGACCGCGCCCCGGGCCGGCGACCGGATCATCGTCATCGGCGGTCGCACCGGCCGCGACGGCGTCGGCGGCGCCACCTTCTCCTCGGCCGGGCTCGGCGCATCGGTGGTTGACCGCGCCGGCTCGGCTGTGCAGATCGGCGACCCGATCGTCGAGAAGGGCTGTATCGAAGTGGTCGATCGGGCCAGGGATCGGCGCCTGTACAACGCCATCACCGACTGCGGCGCGGGCGGGCTGTCCTCGGCGGTGGGGGAGATGGGCGCCGATCTGGGGGCGGAGGTGGATCTGGCCGCGGTGCCGCTCAAGTACCCGGGCCTGCAGCCCTGGGAGATCTGGCTGTCGGAGGCCCAGGAGCGCATGGTGCTGGCCGTACCTGGCGACAAGGTCGCGCCATTGCGGGAACTGTGCGAGAGCTGGGACGTGGAGCTGAGCGACATCGGCTCGTTCACCTCTTCCGGGCGGCTGATCGTGCGTCACGGCGACTGTGACGTGATCGACCTGCCGATGGAGCTGCTGCACGAGGGCCTGCCGAGGCGAATCCTCGCTGCGACCCGCACCGATCCGGTCGCAGCGGCCGGCCGGAGGCGCCCGCTTCCCGTGATCGACAACACCGCGCTGCTCCTGGACCTGCTGGCCCATCCCAATGTCGCCTCCCGTGAGTCGATCGTCCGCAGCTACGACCACGAGGTCAGGGGAGGCACCGTGGTGCGTCCCTTCGCGGGCCCCGGTGCAGACGGCCCCACCGACGCGGCGGTGCTCAAGCCCCTGGGTACCTGGCACCACGACAAGGCGGTGGCCCTGGCCGTGGGCCTCAACCCTCGCCTGACCCCGCTGGACCCGTGGGCGATGGCGCTCGGGGCCATCGACGAGGCGTTCCGCAACCTGACCGCCGTCGGGGCCGACCCCGACCGGGTGGCGCTGCTGGACAACTTCTGCTGGGGCGACCCGACGCGGCCGGACCGGTTGGGATCGCTGGTGCGGGCCGTGCAGGGCTGCGTCGAAGGGGTTCGCCGCTACCGGGCACCGTTCGTCTCCGGCAAGGACAGCCTCTACAACGAGTTCGACGGCCAGGCCGTGCTTCCCACGCTGCTGATCTCCGCGGTCGGGATCGTGCCGGACCTGCACCGGGTGGCGACGAGCGCTCTCACCACCTGCGGCAGCGATCTGTGGCTGGTGGGCCGCGGCTCGGGGTACCTGGGCGGATCGATCGTGTCCGAACTGCTGGATCTCGACGACACCCGGGTACCGCCGCCGGTCGGCGATCCGCTGCCCCGCTACCGGGCCGTGCACGATCTGATCGCGGCCGGCCGGGTGAGTGCGGCCCACGACGTGAGCGACGGCGGGATCGCGGTGGCCCTGGCCGAGATGGCCATCGGCGGCCAACTCGGCTTGGTGGCGACCGTTCCCCATGACGGCGCTGAGCCCGGCGGTTCCGGCGGCGCCCCGACCGCAGCGACCGGTAACGGCTCGAGGGCTCCCGGTGCCCGGAGTCCAGTAGGGATTGTCGCCGCATTGACCAACGAGGCGCCGGGCCGGCTCGTGCTGGAGACCCCCGCAGCCGAGCGGGAGGTGGTGGCGGAGCGGCTGGGCGAGTTCGGCCGCCGCATCGGCACGGTGACCGATAGCGGCAAGATCGAGATCCACGTCGCTGCCGGGGGCGGCGACCTGCCGGGTGGGTTCCGGCCTTCGCCGGAACGACGAGACAGAAGGGAGCGCAACTCAGCGGGTCCCACCGATGGCTCTGCGTCCCCGACCGGCGGTTCGAGTCACGTGACGGTGAGCATCGCAGCCGCCAGGAGCGCCTTCGGGTGCCACTCCCCGTCGTCATGAACCGGCCTCCTGTCCTGATCCCGCACGCTGCGGGCACCAACCGTGACACCGAGGCCGCCTTGGCGGTGGCGGCCGCGGGCGGTGATCCCCGGATCGTGCCGGTCCGCGACCTGCGACGCCGCCCAGCGGCCTTCTGCGACTACGCCGCGGCGCTGCTGCCGGGCGGGTTCTCCTACGGCGACGCCCTGGGGGCGGGCGGGCGCCTGGCCTTGGAGTTGCGGGCCTGGTTCGGGGCCGAGCTGCGCGAGTTCGCACGATCCGGGAAGCCGATCCTGGGAATCTGCAACGGCTTCCAGGCTCTCGCCAAGTCGGGACTGCTCGGTGCCCGCTCCTTCACGCTGGCCGCCAACGCCGGTGGCCGCTTCGAGTGCCGCTGGGTCACCCTCCGCGTCGAGCCGGGCTGCAGGTCGGGCTGGCTCGGGCCGCTACGGGGGTCACTCATCCGCTGCCCCGTGGCTCACGGCGAGGGGCGGGTGGTGGTGACCGACCCCGAATCGGCGACCGAACTGGAGAAGGCGGGGCGCGTCGCCTTCCGGTACCTGGCCTCGGGCGCCTCGGGCGGTGCAGCGGGCGCCGCAGAGGGGGCCTATCCCGCCAACCCCAACGGCTCGGTCGACGACATCGCCGGGATGTGCGACCCGACCGGTGCCGTGGTCGGGCTGATGCCCCACCCCGAGGATCACATCGTGGACTGGCAGCGGCCGTCCGGTCGTCCCGGGGCAAGAGGGTCGCCTCTCTTCGAGGCCTTCGTGGAAGCGGCACGATGACCACCGGTGGCCCGAACCACCTCGCCTTCCCCGGCATTTCCGCCGAGTTGGCCGCCGGACTGGGGCCGCTGCGGCGGGGCAAGGTGCGCGACGTGATCGACCTGGGCGATCGCCTGGCGCTCGTGGCCACCGACCGGCTGTCGGCCTTCGATCGCGTGCTGGGGCTGGTGCCGTACCGCGGCCAGATCCTCAACCAGCTCTCCGCCTGGTGGTTCGAGAAGCTCGGCGACATCGTGCCGTCGCACCTCGTGACGGTTCCCGATCCCAACGTGGCCATCGTCGAGAAGTGCCGGCCGCTGCCCGTCGAGGTCGTTGTGCGGAGCCGGCTCACCGGCACCACGTCTACATCGTTGTGGACCATGTACGAGGCCGGCGAGCGCCGCATCTACGGGATCGGCTTCCCCGACGGGATGCGCAAGAACGATCCGCTGCCCCGCGCTGTCATCACCCCGACCACCAAGGCCCACAGCGGCCATGACCAGCCGCTGAGTGAGGCCGAGGTCACCTCGGACGGGTGGGTGGACGCCGGGCGCTGGGAGGAGGTCCGCAGCGTGGCGCTGGGGTTGTTCGAGAGGGGCCGGCGGGTGGCGACCGAGGCCGGCCTGGTGCTGGTCGACACCAAGTACGAGTTCGGGATCGGCCCCGGCGATCGGCTCACGCTGATCGACGAGGTGCACACGCCGGACTCGTCGCGGCTGTGGCGGCTCAGCACCTTCGAGTCGCGCCGGCAGGCCGGACTCGAGCCGGAGAACCTGGACAAGGAGATCGTTCGTCTCGCCTATGCAGCCGGCGGCTACCGGGGCGACGGTCCGCCCGAGCCGCTCAGCCCCTCACTCGCCGCCGAGACAGCGGACGCCTACCGGCAGGCATTCGAGGCGCTGACCGGAGCGCCGCTGCAACCGGCCCCCTATCCGGCCGAGCTCCGAATAGCGGCCGCCCTGACGGCTTTGCCCCATGCGCGCCGGGCCGGCGCCAGCGCGCGATGATGCCCGCGTCGATGGCTGCAGGTGGCGATCCAGACCCCGAGCCGGACTCCCCGAAGGGTGCCGGATCGAGCGAGGGGCTTGGCGCGCGGCCGGGTACTGGAGGGGGTGGTGAGCCGGTGCTGGTCGGGGTGGTCATGGGCAGCGACTCGGACTGGGCCACGATGCGCCGCTGCTCCGACGTGCTCGGAGACTTCGGCGTCGCCCACGAGTGTCGCGTCGTGTCCGCTCATCGCACTCCGGACCTGCTCACCGACTACGCCGAGAGCGCCGAGATTAGGGGCGTGCAGGCGATCGTCGCCGGTGCCGGCGGTGCCGCTCACCTGCCGGGGATGCTGGCCGCGCACACGATCGTGCCCGTCATCGGCGTGCCGGTCACCAGCCGGGCCCTGGGTGGGCTCGACTCGCTGCTGTCGATCGTGCAGATGCCCGCCGGCGTGCCGGTTGCCACCATGGCAATCGGCGAGGCGGGCGCCGCGAACGCCGCGCTCCTGGCGGTGGCCATGCTGGCCCGCCGCGACTCCGACCTCGCCGAACGGCTGGCCGCCTACCGGGCCGCCCGGGCCGCGCAGGTCCGCGCCACGGAACTCGACCGGTAGGCGACGCCGGGCATGATGGGCGTGGGGGTCTCGTGAGTGTGCTCGTACCGCCTGCGGTGATCGGCATCGTGGGTGGGGGCCAGCTGGGCCGGATGCTGGCGCAGACGGCACAGCGCCACGGATACCGGACCGCCGTGCTCACCGGCGGGGGCGAGCGGACTCCGGCCGGGTCGGTCGCCGACATCGAGATAGCGGCGCCCTTCGACGACGCCGCGGCGATCCAGCGTCTCGTGGCGTGCGCCGACGTCATCACCTGGGAGTTGGAGGACGTGGATTTGGCTGTGGCCGACGCCGCAGCCGACGCCGGGGTTCCCGTCCGGCCCCGGCCGCAGGCGATGGCCGCCGCGGCCGACCGCGCTGCCGAGAAGCGAGCCTTGACCACCGCGGGGGTGCCGGTGGCGCCGTACCGGGAGGCCGCCGACGCGGCCGAGCTGGCCGCGGCGGTCGCAGCGCTCGCCGGGCCGGTGATCGTCAAGACGGCCCGCGGCGGCTATGACGGCAAGGGTCAGATCCGCCTCCCTGCTCCTGGGTCCGAGCCGGTGCGGCCCGAAGCGCTCGCCGAGGTGTTCCGGCGGCTGGGATCGGTCCGGCTGATCGTGGAGCGGGAGGTGCCGTTCGACCGGGAGCTGTCGGTCGTGGTGGCCCGCTCCGCAGCCGGCGCGATCGCCGATCACGGAGTCATGGAGAACGTCCACGTCGACGGGATCCTCGATACGACCACGGTCCCGGCGCGGCTGTCCAACGAGGTAGCGGCTGCGGCGCTCCGCATCGCAGGCCAGGTGGCCCGCCACCTCGGCGTGGTCGGCGTGCTGTGCGTCGAGATGTTCGTGGTCGGGTCCGAGATCGTCGTCAACGAGGTGGCGCCGCGCCCGCACAACAGTGGCCACTGCACGATCGAGGCCGCTGCCGCCAGCCAGTTCGAGCAGCAACTCCGTGCCGTCTGCGGCTTGCCGCTGGGCGACGGGTCCTGCCGGCCGGCGGCCATGGTGCAGCTGCTGGGCCAACTCTGGGCCGGCGGCGAACCGGCGTGGTCCGAGGTCCTTGCCGACCCTGGAATCCACCTGCACCTCTACGGCAAGCGCGAGCCCCGACCGGGACGCAAGATGGGCCATCTCACGTGCGTCGACGCCACGCCGGAGCTGGCGCTCAAGCGGGTCCTGGCTGCTCGAGACCGGTTGGCATCATGATCGGCCTCGCCGGTGACGAGCTCCGGGAGGAATGCGGGGTCGTCGGCGTGTACGCGCCAGGCCGCCACGCCGCCCGGATCGCCTTCTTCAGCCTGCACACCCTCCAGCACCGCGGCCAGGAGGCGACCGGGATCGCCAGCTGCGACCGGGGGACGGTCCACCTGCACCGGGGCCCGGGCCTGGTGGCGTCGGTCTTCAACGAGGACAACCTCTCGACCCTCGAGGGCGAGGCCGCCATCGGTCATAACCGCTACAGCACCACGGGCGTCTCGTCGGTGCGCAACATCCAGCCGCAGGTGATCGAGACCATCGACGGGCCGCTGGCCGTGGCCCACAACGGCAACCTGGTCAACGCGCCGGAACTCCGCCGGGAGTTGCTGGCGAGCGGGGTGGGTCTGCAGACCTCCTCCGACACCGAGTTGATCGTGCAGCTGCTGGTCGTCTCCGCCGGTGACTGGCCGACCCGGATCAGGACGCTGATGGCGCGGCTGGAGGGCGCCTACGCCCTCACCATCCTGACCCGCGAGGCTGTCTACGGGGTGCGGGACCCGCGTGGCTTCCGCCCGCTGGTGATGGGCAGGCTCGAGGAGGGATGGGTGCTGGCCTCGGAGAGCTGTGCCCTGTCGGTCGTCGGCGCCTCCTTCGCCGGCGAGGTGGCGCCGGGGCAGATCGTCCGGATCGACGGCAGCGGCATGACCCTCGAGCAGGGGGCGCAACCCCTGCAGCCGGCGTTCTGCACGTTCGAGCAGATCTACTTCTCGCGGCCCGACACCCACCACGGCGGCTCGCTGGTGCATGCGGTGCGGCAGCGTCTCGGACGCCGGCTCGCCGTCGAGGCCCCCACAGACGCCGATCTGGTGGTGCCCGTGCCCGACTCCGGGAACCCCCAGGCGGTGGGGTACGCCCAGCAGTCGGGCCTGCCCTACACCGACGGCCTCATCAAGAATCGCTACGTCGGACGCACCTTCATCGAGCCCACCCAGGAGCTGCGCGAGGCGGGCGTGGCCATGAAGTTCACCCCGCTGGGCGACAACGTGGTGGGCAAGCGGGTGGTGCTGGTGGACGATTCCATCGTGCGGGGAACCACCGCAGGACCGCTGGTGCGGATGCTGCGCGAGGCCGGGGCCGCCGAAGTCCACGTGCGGGTGGCCTGCCCGCCGATCACCGACCCCTGCTACATGGGCGTCGACATGGCCGCCAAGGGGGAGCTCATCGCCTCGGACCGGTCGATTCCCGAGATCTGCGACCACATCGGCGCCGACTCGCTGGCGTTCCTGTCGCTGGAGGGGATGATGGAGGCCCTGGAAGCCGCCGACGGCTACTGCAACGCCTGCTTCACCGGCGACTACCCCTTCGAGCCCGAGACCTTCGTGCAGCTCCAACTCGGCTCCAAGAACCAGTTCGCCTCGGTCTGGGGTGACTGACGTGCTGCGGTGAGCTGCGTCCTGGTTGTGGGCGGCGGCGGGCGAGAGCACGCGCTCGCCTGGGCGCTGAGCCGCTCGCCGCATGTCGACCGGCTGCTGGTGGCGCCCGGCAATCCCGGTACCGCCGGCTGCGACCGGACCGAGAACATGGCCACCTCGGCGAACGACCTGGCGGGCCTGGTGGCGTTGTGCCGCCGCGAGCCGGTCGACTTGGCGGTCATCGGCCCGGAGGATCCGCTGGCCGCGGGCATCGTGGACGCACTCGCATCCGCCGGCGTCGCCGCCTTCGGCCCCAGCGCCTCCTGTGCCCGGCTCGAGGCCTCCAAGGTCCATTGCAAGCAGTTCCTGATCGACAACCGCATACCGACCGCCGCCGCCGAGGTCTTCGGCGACCCCGATGCCGCTCTGGCCCACCTCGGCTCGCGACCCGATGTGCCGGTGGTCAAGGCTTCGGGACTGGCGGCGGGCAAGGGCGTCATCGTCCCGGCCTCGATGGCCGAGGCGCACGCCGCCGTCGACGACCTGCTGGGCGGGCGCTTCGGGGCCGCCTCGGCGAC
>CAZTZI010000011.1:0-9166 GCA_964618115.1 uncultured Acidimicrobiales bacterium | reverse complement strand
CGGACCGGGTGGGGCAAGAGTGCCGTGTACTTCATCGCCACCCGCATGCTGCGGGACCGGGGCAACGGGCCGACGCTGCTGGTGTCGCCCCTGCTGGCGCTCATGCGCAACCAGATCGAGGCGGCCCAGCGGATGGGGGTGCGGGCCGAGACGATCAACAGCGCCAACCGGGATGACTGGGAGCGAGTGCTGGACGAACTCGACCGGGACACCGTCGATCTGCTGCTGATCTCGCCCGAGCGGTTGGCCAACCCGGAGTTCCGCTCCGAGGTGCTGCCCAAGGTCGGGAGTCGCAGTGGTCTGCTGGTGGTCGACGAGGCGCACTGCATCTCCGACTGGGGCCACGACTTCCGTCCCGACTACCGGCGGATCACACGGGTTCTGGGGCTCCTGCCAGCAGGTGTGCCCGTACTGTGCTGCACGGCGACGGCGAACGATCGCGTCGTCAAGGACGTCATCGCGCAACTCGGTTCGGACCTCGTCCCGGTTCGGGGCCCGCTGCGGCGATCCGGGCTCCGGCTCCACGCACTCGACATGCCGTCGCAGGCCACGCGCCTGATCTGGCTCTCCGACATGATTCCCAAGCTGCGCGGTACCGGCATCGTCTATTGCCTCACGGTCGCGGACACCGAGCGCGTCGCGGAATGGTTGAGGTCTGAAGGGATCGGGGCAGTGGCTTACAGCGGGTCCACGGATCCGGAGGAGCGAGTCAGGACCGAGCAGGACCTGCTGTCGAACGACGTGAAGGTAGTAGTGGCAACCTCTGCCCTCGGCATGGGCTTCGACAAGCCCGACCTCTCGTTCGTCATCCACTACCAGTCGCCGGGCTCGCCGATCGCCTACTACCAGCAGGTCGGACGCGCCGGACGAGGACTCAGCAAGTCATGGGGGATCCTGCTCCGCGGCAGCGAGGACGCCGACATTCAGAACTACTTCATCCGCTCCGCATTCCCGCCGGTCGACCTCGCCGAGCGGGTCGTGGCGCGCCTCACCGAACACAGCGGTCCCATGACCGGCGGCGAGTTGCTGGAGTCGTTCAACGTCCGGCCGACCCAGATCGAGTCACTCCTCAAGAACCTGGAGGTTGACGGTGCCATCGAGCGCGTCGGCAGTCGCTGGATCCGGACCCTGCGCGACTGGTCGTACGATCACGAGCGTGTCAAGTCGGTGACCGCCCTGCGGATCGCCGAGCAGGGACAGATGCTCGAATACATCGGTACCGGCCGGTGCAGGATGCAAGTCTTGGGCTCCTACCTCGACGACACCACCGAGGACCCTTGCGGAATCTGCGACAACTGCACAGGGTGCCGCTTCGAGGCGCAGTCCGATCCTGCGACCGTGCAGCGTGCGATCGACCATCTTCGCCGAGCCGAGCGAATCATCGAGCCTCGCCAGCGCCTGCCGGTCGGCGGAAGTATCCCCATCGATCGCCGTCACGAACCGGGCCGTGCGCTGAGCGTTTGGGGTGATGGCGGTTGGGGAAACCTCGTCCGGGCAGCGAAGCAGGAGTCTGGGCGGTTCGACGACCAACTCGTGGGTGCCGCGGCGGAACTCATCAGGAACCGTTGGAACCCCGAACCATCACCGACGTGGGTTACGTTCATCCCGTCGCGGCTGAACCCGGGACTGGTCGCGGACTATGCCGGGCGCCTCGCGGCGGCGCTTGGGCTCCCGTGTGAAAATGTCGTCGCGAAGATCCGAGACACCGAGCCGCAGAAGACGATGCAGAACAGTTCTCAGCAATTCCGCAACGTCCAGAGAGCGTTCGCGGTCCGCGGGGACGTCCGTCCCGGGCCGGTGTTGCTCGTGGACGACATCGTCGATTCCCGCTGGACTATCACCGTCGTTGGCATGGAGCTTCGGGACGCCGGCACCGGGCCGGTGTTCCCGTTCGCGCTTACCGACACTGCTGGGAGGTCGGTGCAGTGAGCGCTGGCATCCGAGTCCGCTCATCCTTTGACCGGTGCCCGCCGGCATCGTCCGGAAGTCGCTGACATGGCGAACGACGATTCGCTGGCGACGATCCTGCTGGTGGGCCGGCTGCGCGACGAGCCCGTCACACCGCTCAAGGCATCGGAGTTCTGGGGCCTGCGCGATCGGGTCGCAAAGCCGAGCGCACTTCTGGGACTGGGAGTTGAGCAACTCGCGACCGAGCACGGGCTTGCGCAGGACCTGGCGGGACGGGTCGTGGCTCTGCTGGACCGGGCGACGGGGATGGCCTTCGAGTTGGAGCGCTCGGGGCAGTCCGGCATCTCGGTGTTGACACCTTTCGACGAGAACTATCCCGGGCGCTTGGTGGAGCGACTGGGGGCCTCCGCGCCGGTACTGCTGTACTCGGCGGGTGCCGTCGACTTGCTCGGCGAGCCGGGCATCGGGGTCGTCGGGAGCCGCGACGTGTCACCCGAAGGGGCCCAAGTGGCCGGGGCGGCGGCCGAGTCGGCGGCGCGGCTGGATCTGCCTCTGGTCTCGGGCGGCGCCCGCGGGGTGGATAAGACTGCCATGAACGCTGCGTTCGAGGCCGGTGGGGCGGTCGTGGGTGTGCTGGCGGAGTCGCTGGCGCGCAAGCTCCGCAGCCCGGATATCCGCCGGGCGATCCACGACGGACGCACCGCGATGTGCACGCCCTATAGCCCCGAGGCGCCCTTCAGCGTGGGCAACGCCATGGGGCGCAACAAACTCATCTACGCCTTGTCCGCTCTCACGCTCGTGGTCGCCGCCGAGGTCGAGACCGGCGGCTCCTGGTCGGGTGCCGCCGAGGCACTCAGGCGTGGCTTCGGTCGGGTGGCGGTGTGGCGGGGTCCGGGCGAGGGTCCGGGCAACGCGCTGCTCGAGGAGCGGGGAGCTGTGCCGGTCGCGTCGATCGACGAACTCGAAACGGCGTTGCTGGAATCTGCTGAACGCGCCGGTGTCGAGACGGTCAAGGCAGAGCGGCTCTCGCCTGCATCCCAGCCGGCCCTTTTCGACTGAGGCGACCGCCGTGGCGGCGATGTGGCGAAGGCGTAGTCGCTTCAGGGGGATGTGGCTGCCCGAGCGCGCCGTGATATCGAGCGCACCGGTGCGACACTCGTCATCGGCTTCTGGATCAGCGTTGCGGTCTGGCTCGTCTTCTTCGCGGTGAGCAAGACGACAGGTCATCGGCGCAGTGCTCGGTGGATGACCGCCGGGCGGCTCGCGGCCGGACAGGGTCCGTTAGGCTCCGCGGCGTGCTGTTGCCGACAGCCGTGGTGGGGAGCTATCCGCAGCCGGACTGGCTGATCGACCGGCCCGCGCTGTGCACCCGGCTGCCGCCCCGGGTGCGGGCCAGGGAACTCTGGCGGATCCCGCCAGAGCTCCTCACCGAGGCCCAGGACGACGCCACCATCGTGGCGATCGGGGAGATGGAGCGCAGCGGCGTGGACATCATCACCGACGGTGAGATCCGGCGCGAGAGCTACTCCAACCGCTTCGCCACCGCCCTCGGGGGCATCGACCCCGAGGGCCACGGCACCGCCATGGATCGCACCGGCAAGCCGAACCCGGTGCCTCGCATCGCCGGGCCGATCACCCGGCCCGAGCCGATCGGCGTGCGCGACCTGGAGTTGCTGCGGGCCCACAGCACCCGCACCGTCAAGCTGACCCTGCCCGGACCGTTCACGCTGATCCAGCAGGCCCAGGACGATCACTACGGCGACGAGCGGAAGGCGGCCTCCGCCTACGCCAAGGTGGTCAACGCCGAGATCAAGGACCTGTTCGACGCCGGGGCGGACGTGGTGCAACTCGACGAGCCGTACATGCAGGCCCGACCCGAGCAGGCCCTCGAGTACGCGGTGGAGGTGCTGGACGAAGCGCTCGACGGGGTCACCGGCACGACCGCGCTGCACATGTGCTTCGGGTACGCGGCCATCCACGCCTGGCGAGGACTCGGCAAGCCGGACGCCTACGCCTTCCTGCCGGAGTTGAACGTCAGCGCCGTCGACCAGATCTCCATCGAGGCCGCGCAACCCGGGATCGACTTGGACATCCTGGAGCGGCTGCCCGACAAGACCGTCGTGCTCGGTGTGATCGACAACGGCGACGCCACCGTGGAGGCGCCCGAGACCGTGGCGCAGCGGATCCGCGACGCCCTGCGGTACACGTCGCCGGAACGGCTCATCCCCGCTCCCGACTGCGGCATGAAGTACCTGTCCCGCGAGGTCGCCTTCGCCAAGCTGTCGGCCCTCGCCGCCGGTGCCGCGATCGTGCGCGCGGAGTTGGCCGCCTGAGGCCCGTGAAGGCCTCGGGTTCGTCGCAAGCGGGGGCCGGTCAGCAGAGGCCCGCCGGGTCTTCCGGAAGTCGGAACTCGATCCCGGTCACATCGCCGTTCGACACCCGGATCACATGAGCGCCCTCCAAGCGACCGACCGAGCCGTCCCTCCTCCAGTAGGCCGTGCAGGGATCGACGTAAACGCTGAGGCGATACGCCCCGTTCCCCGGCACTCGGATCGAAAATCGCCCTTGGCCGTCGGTTAAACCGTCACCGTGCTTGCCCTCGGAGTCCCTGATCAAAACGCCGGTACTCGCGAGCGGCGAACCGTCGAAGTTGACCAGCGTTCCCGAAACACGGTGCGCACATGTGTTGTTACTGAAGCGCACCATAACCCCCTCGACACTGGATTCAGAGACCTCTATAGGGTCTGCCTGAAGGAACGACGGGGCCACAGACTCGGCACGATAGAAGACCACACACCCTTCATACCCCACAATTAGCTCATAGTCGCCCGCTTGAGGAACAGTCAGGGAAAACGAACCGTCGTCGGTAACGGCCGCCTGAGAGTACAACATGCCACTACGAGCCGAAACAAAGTCGGCCGCCATCGCATTGCCGCGGGAGTCCACTATTCGACCACTGATCCTCAATGAGCAGTACTCGTCGCCGAACTGCAGGTCAACACCGAAGGCGTCGTTGCCGGTGAGGTCAAGCAATGTGGCGTCTTGCTCGAGAGCCGCCGGGCCTCGCTTGCCGTAGTAGAGCCAACAGTCGTTCCACAGTACCCCCAGGAGGTAATGACCCGCCTTGGGCGCTGTGACCGTGAACGAGCCGTCGGCGCGCGTGTCGGCATAGACCTCTACTCCGCTTCCGCGCAGATCGACCCGCAGGCCTTCAAGGCCGTCGCCGGCGGCATCGGTCACACGCCCGGACGCCCGCCATGTGCAGACATCCTCCGGCAGTCGTATGACCAGGCCCTCCGCGGCATCGGCCCCGACGACGAAGCGACGGGCCGCCTGCTCCCCGTAGACCACATCGGATCCTTGGCCCGCGTAGACCGAACAATCGCCGATGTCAGCCCCGACGACATAACTGACGACATCGGAGTTGACCGGGAGGGTCGCCCATCCGTCCCCGGACGTCTCGCGCCCCACGGGGAGCCTTAACGTCTCGTCCCTTAGAGTGACGAGGAGAAACGCCTCGAATCCCACCAGAGCCTCACCGTCCGGTCCAAGCAGGCGCACCCGCTGCGAGCGCAGCCCGGCGCTTTGCCGCCACCTCTGAAAGTCCTCGTAGAAACTATTGGCCGTGAGCTCGAAGGCGTCGGTGAAGGCGCTCCTCCAGTTACTTCTGGGCAACCAGCGCCCGAACGGCCCTACCGGGATCGGCTGCAACGCCCGCCAGAATTCCAGCGGTGCGTCCAGATCGCTATCGGCGACAAGCAGGCGAAGCGCCAGTTCGCCGAGGTCGTATTCGTACCCGTGGCCGCTGCCAGCCTCGAGGCCATTGAGGCCGGGAGCGTCGTCCAAGTTGGTGGAAAACTCGGGTTCTGCCACAACTTTGGCGTGCGGAACCCGCTGGTCGCGCTGCTTCAAGACCCCCTCGAACCAGGTCGCGCTCCCCTCGACCATCCAGGCAGGCGCCTCGATGCCGCCTCCCAACTGGTGCTGCAGCAGGTGAAAGTACTCGTGAGCCAACACGTAGCGACCATGGGTATACGGCGTCGGCGCGTTGTCCCCCTCGTCGTCCTGGCCCCGCGCCCAACTCTCCTGTTTGAGCACGACCAACTCGCCCTCGCTCGCCCACGCCTCCGCGCCGGACCAGGTGCCCCTGGCATCCTCGGCTTCGTCCCCTTCGAGGCCCCGATACTCGATGTAGGACTCCACGTCGCTCGCCACATAGATGTTTGCTGCGGCGAAGTCGGCCTGCACCCCGAACTCGGTGCCGGAGAACTCGAGTACGTCCCGCAGGTCTCGCCGCACCTCTCTCGTGAACTCCGCCGACGCGCCGCCCGGGAAGTGCAGGCCGGGAAGCCTCCCCGTTGGCTGCAGCCAGTTGACCGGTCGCGCGACATCCACCCACAGCGCCCCGCCGCGCTCGAGAGATCTTGACCCCCCGGGCACCCAAGCCCTCCTCAGCGAGTCCCCGACCCCAACCACGGCCTCCGAGACCGGTGCCTCGTCGCCCGCCCAGGAGACCAGGTTGCGCCCCGCCGCCAACCGAACGAGACCGCTGACCGGTACCGGCGAACGCCGCCACACCACCGGGGCAGGGGCGTCCACGCTGATGATCAGCCCCATGCCGGCCGTCAATCGGGGCGGGTTGTACAGTCTCCGGGTTCTGGGGTCCCAAGTTCGGACCGAGACGATTTCAGGCACTTGCGCGCGCAACGTCGCTACGTCGAGATCCTCCGATGTCCAGCCCAGATAGTTGATCCCGGGCCGGAGAATCGCCTGCTCGTGAGCAACCGCGTCGTCCTGCACCTGCGCCGACAGGGGACCGGGCGAGCACAACAGTAGAAACGTGACGGCACCCGCAACGATTCCGGCGATTCGGCGCGAGACACTCATGGCCACCAAACCCTCGATGCCATCCGATTGGCAACTGACCTCAAGCGATCATACAGAGCCGTGTCCGAGTATCGCCGACCACGCCTCGACGCCGGTCGGGCGTCTCGGAGGCCGCCTCGCCGGAATGCACAACTAGCCCTTGCCGGGCTTCTCCCCGCGCTTTCGACCCTTGCGCAACGCACGCGGCTCGCGGACGTCGCGCACATCGCCGCGACCCGGCCCGGCCCCCGCACCGTCACCGAACCCTCCCCGGCCGAAGCGGCCGAAGACGCCCGGGCCGGCACCCCAGCCGGCGACACGCAGCCGCTTGCCGTACCTGCGGATCAGCAGCGCCCGCAGCGCCAGCCGGGCCGGGGGGATGAGCAGCAGCAGGCCCACGGCGTCGGTCAGGAAACCCGGCGTCAGCATCAGCAGGCCGCCGACGAGGATCAACAGACCGTCCACGAGTTCCTTGCCGGGGATCTCGCCGCGGGCGAGCCGCTCGGAGATCTGCCGCAGCACGCCGAGACCGGAGCGACGGACCAGCCACGCCCCGATGATCGACACCGCCACCAGCAGGCCGATGGTCTCGGGAATGCCCAGATCTCGGGTCACCCGGATGATGAAGAAGATCTCCGCCACCGGTATGCCCAGCAGCGCCAGCAGGAGGATGACGAACACCGCCCTCAGCGTAGGCAGCGGGACGGTCCTCGCCGCGACGTTGCCGCGACGTGAGCAGCGGGGCGACGACTTGGCGTGCCGACCGACTGTCAGCGGCGGGAGAGCCGCACCCGGATGCGAGACAGGCTCGGCCGGTATGGTTTGGGCATGACGCTTGCAGAAGCACCCCCGAACACCGCAGGTCTCATCACCGAGAGCCAACGCGCCGAGTACGAGGCGAACGGCTACCTGTGCCTTCCCGGCTTCGTCGGATCGGAATGGCTCGACGAGTTGAACGCCGTCACCGCGGCGTTCGTGGAGGCCAGCCGTTCGGAGACCTCCTCAGGCACCGAGTTCGATCTCGAACCGTCGCACACCGCGGAGGCCCCGAGGCTGCGGCGCCTCAACTACCCGGTCGACCGGCACCCGACGTATGCACGGTTCACGTTCGAGGGTCCCCCGGCGCAACTCGCCGCGGCGCTGCTGGGCGGGCCGGTCCGGTATCACCACTCCAAGCTCAACTTCAAGTGGTCCGGCGGCGGCGCCGAGGTGAAGTGGCACCAAGACATCCAGTTCTGGCCCCACACCGATTTCACGCCGCTCACCATCGGCGTCTACCTCAGCGACGTCGACGCGGACATGGCGCCGATGGGCGTGCTCCCCGGCAGCCATCGCGGCCCGCTCTATGACCAGTACGGAGCCGACGGATCCTGGGCCGGCGCCATCAACGATGCCGACGCGGCGGGGCTGGACCTCGATCGGATCGTGTACCTCGAGGGCCCCGCGGGGTCGGTGACGGTCCACAACTGCTGCATGATCCACGGCTCGCTGCCGAACACCTCGCCGCGGCCTCGCCCGCTCCTGCTGCAGACCTACTCGGCCATCGACTCCTACCCCGTCGGCCAGGTCGGCCTCAACAGCATCCTGGACTCTCACGGTGGCCGGATCTGCGGCGGCGAGGCTTCCCAGATGCTCACCATCGGCGGCCGCCGGATGCATGGCGCCCCCGATTTCTCGCACAAGGGTCCCCCCACGATCTTCGGCTCGCAGCAGGACGACGGCTACAACTGAGTGGCGGCGCGGCATCCGCGAGCCGGGTCTTGCGGGTGTCAGCCGGCTGGGATTCCGGATGCGCGCCGGGCAGATGCCGCTGCGGATCGGCCAAGAGCCAGGTCTGGTGGGGAGCTGCCGGCTCTGAGTCAGGACGTGCCTCGGCCGGATCCAGCCGCGGATCGGCCTCCCCAGGGTCGTTGGCGCTGGACGACGACCGTGCGGGCGATGCGATCCTGCAGGCTGCGCTGCAGGCGGGTGTCGCCGACCATCGGGAGCAGGCACAGAAACATGAGGATCGCGGCGATCTGTGGGCCGGCCGCCAGGATGCCCGCCGGAGAGCCTCGGGCCAGAGCCGGCAGCCAGTCGGGTCGGCTGCCATCGGCGCGACGGACCACGTGCAGCCCCATGACCATCTTGCCGACCGTGCGCCCGACGGTCGCCACCATGATCGTCTCGTAGAGGATCGGCACCGCCACCAGCACGGCAATACGCCCGCTGTTCGGCAGTGGGGTGCCCGCGAGCACCGCCAGAAGCATCAGCGCCGCGTCGAGCAGGCGGGCGGCGAGGCGCGCCAGCACCGACCCCAGCGGCTCCTGCAGCACGAACTCCTGGGGATCGGCGGGCGGATCGTCGCGCGGATCGTCGCTCGGATGCGGTGGCGTACTCATCGGTGGTGCTC
>CAZTZI010000010.1:0-9635 GCA_964618115.1 uncultured Acidimicrobiales bacterium | reverse complement strand
TCGTGAAGGACATGGGAATCGCCCTCGCCGAGGCCGAACGCATGAGTCTCGACCTGCCGGGCCTGCGCCTGGCCCGAGGTTTCTACGAACACCTCATGGCCGCCGACCGCGGCCGCCTCGGCACCCAGTCCCTCATCCTCGCCCTCGCCGAGCTCTCCGACCTCGACTGGACGACCCGCTGAAGGGGCGGCGCGTTTCGGGAATCATTCATACTGCACTTTGGGAATCATCTGTAGTGCACTTTGGGAATTGAGTGTGGCGCGGTCCGCGAACGGGGACTGAGCCGATTCGCCCCGGCAGGTGGCCGAGGCAGCCGACGTCATCTTCACGATCGTCGGCCATCCGGTGGCCGCCCGGATCGAGCGGCAGGTAGCTTTGGCTCGTGGTCGACATGGCCGTGGCGGGGGTAGATTCGGCGGTGCCCACTGTTGCGGACGCCCGGCGGGCGGCGGAGGTGCTGGCCGACGCCGGGGCGGGCCGCGTGTTGCTGTACGGGTCGGTCGCCCGCGGCGAGCAGACCCCCGAGAGCGATATCGATCTCGTGGCTGTCTTCGACGATCTCGGCGACTACGCCGATCGCTGGCGGCGCGAGGGCGCCCTCGCCGAGGCGGCCCGGCAGGCGTGCGGCTGGCCGGTGCAGGTGAGGGTGACGGACCGCCCCGAGTGGCGGATCCGCTCGGAACATCTCCGTTGGACGATGGAGCGTCGCATCGCACCCGAAGTGGTGCCTCTGGTGGAACGCCCCGAGGTGGGCGTGGACTGGGGCAAGGAGATCGGGATGGCCGACAGCGACGCCGGCGAGGCACTCGCCCGGCTGCTGAACCTGCGGACGCAGGTCACGCAGATCCTGCAAGCGACAAGTCGATGGCAGGCGGAGGAGGGCGCCATCGCCGACGGCGACGACGAGGCGCTGGCGTTCTACCGGCAGGATCGCCTGTGGGCGCTCTGCGGGGCGGCACAGCTGTGCGCCGAGAATGCCCTGAAGGCGCTGATCCACGTGATCTGCGGCGACGATCCGCGGCGCATCCACACGATCCCCGAACTCGCCGCGGAGTTGCCGGACCCGCACCGGGCAGCGGTGCGGAGTTGTTTCGACGACGAGACATGGGGCACGGTAAGCCGCTGGCGCATCGACGCCGCCTACCCGGCGGACCGCCCCGAGCGGTCGTCGCGGGCCACCACCCCCTACAGCGAACGCCTCGCCCGCCATGCCCTCGCCACCGCGGCCCTCGCCATCGACGCCTACGAGCAACTCTACGAACCCTGCGGAGAGTCCCGCCGGCTGCGTGACCACGTCACCAACACCGCCGAACGCCTCGAAACCCAGGGCATCGCCTGAGCCGCGCACCGGCGAGCACAGGACCGGTCGAGATAGCCAAAGGACGATTGATCGGCTGTCGCAGCCTTGGGGTACCTTCACGCGCGCCGGCACATCGGAGGAGCGAGGCGACGTGACCTATCAGATCTTCGAGGCGGAGACCTACTGGGACTGCATCGATTCTCTCCGCCGCGACGACGTCCACAAGTCGCACCTGATCGACACGCTGGCGGAACTGCGACGGCAGCCGTTCCGCAATCCGAAGCTCAGCACACACGAGATCGGCTCGGCCACCAACGGGCGGAAGCTCTTCTCGTCCGACGTCGGAGGGCGGGCCGGCGATCGCCGGATCATCTGGCAGCTCTTCAACCGGACGATCGTCGTCCTGCTGTACGGACCCCACAAGGTGCAGGATCGAGCCAAGCGGATGCGCGTGGACTTCGACACCGAGAGACGAGTGGTGCAGGTCTACGAGCAGGCCATCGAGGTGGCCACCGACCGGCCTTACGGCGAGGTGCGGCCGAAGGCGGGCAGGCTGTTCATGGCCTGGACCGACGGGGAGCTGTCGGCAGGAGGCCTTCCGGGTCCCGCCGTGGAGCATCTGCGTCGCCTGGACACCGTCGATGAGCTGTTCGCGCTGGAGCCGGAACTCGGAGTCGGCAATCTCGAGCGCGCCTTCGACCTGATCGCCGGAGAGCCGCCGCCCCGGGCAGCTGTGGCCCCTGACTCGCCCGCCGGGGCCGACGAGGGCGACCAACCGTCCGACGGCGCCGCCACGGGAGAGGACGACCCCGAGGCCGAGCCGCCTGTCGCCACGGCGGAGGATCTCGAGCTGGAACGGCTGCTGCACGACGAGCAGGCCGGAGGCTCGTTCACCAGAGTCGAACCCGAGTTCCTGGCCGACGTGGTCGGCCGACCCATCGAGGACTGGATGGTCTTCCTGCCGGCGGACCAGCGCGGCGCGGCGACGCGGCGCTACCAGGGCCCGGCCCGGGTGCGCGGCGCGGCCGGCACCGGCAAGACCGTCGTGGGCCTGCACCGTGCGGCCGAGTTGGCGGTGCGCAACCGTGCCCTCGTCGCCGAGCGGGAGAAGGACGGCGGCGAAACCGTACCGGTACCGCCGGTGCTGTTCACGACCTACATCAAGTCGTTGCCCCCGGTGTTCGAGTCACTCTATGAACGGCTGCCGGGCACCCGAGACGGTGAGGTCGAGTTCATCAACGTCGACCGGCTCGCCCGGCGGATCTGCGACGAGGCGGGTGACAGCGCGTTCGTCAACCCCAGCAAGGTCACCAAGGCCTACAACGAGGCCTTCAAGCAGACCGTCGTCGCCGACACGCCGCTGCACGGCAGGTTCACGGCCGGGTATCTGCGGGACGAGATCACGAAGATGATCAAGGGCCGGGCCATCGAGTCGCTCGATGACTACCTCGACCTACCCCGCACGGGCCGGCGGGCGCAGCTGGGGCGCCTGCAGAGAGCCCAGGTGTGGCAGCTCATGGAGTGCTGGGACGCGCACATGGCCCGCCACGGAACCATCGACTTCTGCGACGTGATCCTGCGGGCGCTGGCCCGTGCCCGCGGGCGCAGCAGCCCCGCCTACTCGGCGGTGATCGTGGACGAGGCGCAGGACCTCACCCTGGCGGGACTGCAACTCCTGCGGGCGCTCGTCAACGCGCCGACCGTCGAGGAGGATCGACCCGACGGCCTCTTCATCCTGGGCGACGCCGCGCAGCGCATCTATCCCGGCGGGTTCACGCTCCGCCAAGCAGGCGTCGAGGTGCGGGGCCGCACCACCTTGTTGACCGAGAACTACCGCAACACCGCCGAGATCATCGGAGCGGCGATGGCGGTCGCCGGCGACCACCGGATCGAGGACCTCGGCGAGGACGTCCGCCGCGGGGAGGAGCCGATTGCGACGGTCAGGAGCGGACCCCGCCCGGTCCTCGTCCGGATCAGCGGGCTCGACGCCCAAACCGACGAGATCGCCCGAAGAATCGAGGCTCTCGGGCGTTCCGACGCGGGCATCGGTACCGGCGACGTGGCCGTACTGGCACCGTTCAACACCTCGGCCAACAGCGTTCGTGCGCGCCTCCGGAGCCACGGCCTCGAGGTGCAGTCGCTGGAGGACTACGACGGCCGTCCCAACGACCGGGTGAAGGTCGGCACCTACCACCGCGCCAAGGGGCTCGAGTTCAAGGCGGTGTTCCTGCCCCACCTCGGCCGGTTCCCGCCGCAGGCGAAGAAGGGATCGAGCGAGGAGGAGGCCGCCGAGAACCACGAGTTGGCCGTCTCGCAGCTGTTCGTGGCGATGACGAGGGCCCGCGACCTCGTCGTCGTCCTCCACGGCAGCAGGATCAGCCCCGTGATCAGCCCCGCCGAGGATCACTTCGAGCGAATCGAACCATAGACCTGAGACTCCGCGCCGTATCGCCCCCTACCTGTCGCGAACAGCCCTCGCCCGGCGGGAGCGTCTACGGGCCCAGGGCCGTGATCGGTGCCACTTGGACGCCGTCGGAGCGGCGGTAGGCGGCGCCGACGGAATCGCCGTCATCACCGCGGCGCTGCTTGGGCTGTAGCCGCGCCGTCCCGCACCCGTCGATTCGCGGAACACTTCGTTGTCGTGGCCGTATGATGGCCGTACAGATCTGTTGGGTACCGAGGGGAGCGACATGGAGCAGCGCAAGGGTCGGACCCGTAGTGCGCGCCTGGAGGTCCGGACGACCCCGGAGGATCGGAGGCTGATCAACGAGGCGGTCGGCACGCCCGGCAGGCGCACGGCACCGGCACGACGAGAGTGTTCGTCGTCACCGCGCCGCCCGGCTCGAGGGTCGTGGCCTACTACGCATGGTGCATGGCGGCCATCGCCGTCTCGGACGCCCCCGAGAGACTGCGGCGCGGGACCGGCCGGTACCCCCAGCCCGTCGCCCTTCTCGCCCGCCTCGGCGTGGCGGTGCAGCACGAGGGGCGGGGCCTCGGCGCCGGACTGCTGCGCGACGTCATCCGCCGGACGGCTCGGGCGGGCCGAGAGATCGGGTGCCGCGGCCTGCTGGTCCACGCCGAGACCGACGACGCCCGGTCCTTCTGCCTCCGAGCAGTCCCGGAATTCGAATCATCACCCACCGACAGGCTCCACCTCGTGCTGATGATGAAGGACATCCTCCGCCTGCTCCGGGACTGACTCCACAGGCAGCCACGCATCGTGGTGTCGCGGTGGAACCGTTCTCGGCGATCATGGAACCGCATTCCCGTGTCCGTCGATCGAGCACTCCGGTCATCGAGAACTACGCGTTCCAGGAACTCTGAATCGTGCACTTCGGGAACGATTCGCACTGCACTTCGGGAACGATTCGCGGTGCACTTCGGGAACGGCACAGCGTGCGTTCTCGGAATCATCCGCCCAAGCGCAGCGAGGCGGTCTGACCGGGTACGGTCGGCTCCGTGAACACGCACATCTCTGTGGTGCCGCCGGCGGGGCGTCATGGCGGTGACGGGCCGGCGGTGGCGCGGGCTTTGGGCACCGATCCGGCGTCGCTGCTGGACCTGTCGCAGAACCTGAACCCCTTCGCTCCAGACGTGGCGGCGCCGGCGGCACGGCATCTGGGAGAGTTGCGGCGCTATCCCGATCCGGCTGCGGCGACCCGGCTGCTGGCCGATGCGATGGGAACCGATCCCGGCCGGCTGGTGCTGACGAACGGTGCGGCCGAGGCGATCTCGCTGGTGGCGGCCGAGATCGGCGGACGGGTTCATTCAGAGCCGGAGTTCGGACTGCACCCGCGAGGCGACTCGGGCCCGATCTGGCGTAGCGATCCGCACAACCCCTCCGGGCGCCTGGCCGGGCCCGGTGAGACGGCCGACGTGTGGGACGAGGCCTTCTACGCCCTGGCGACAGGGCGCTGGACGGCAAGACGCACCGGGATCGCGGTGGGCTCGCTCACCAAGACGTTCGCCTGCCCGGGCCTGCGGCTGGGCTACCTCATCGCCGACGACGTCGAGCGGTTCGCGCGCCGGCAACCGCAATGGTCCGTGGGATCGTTGCCGCTCGCACTGCTGGCGGATCTGCTGGAGCACGCCGATCCGGCAGGTTGGGCGACCGCCATCGCGGCGGCGCGCGGTGACCTGGTGGCGCTCCTGGAGGCACATGGTTTCGCAGTGCAGGCCGTCGACGCCCCCTGGGTGCTGGTGGAGGCTCCCGGCCTGCGGGAGGCTCTCGCTCCGCACGGGGTGCTGGTACGCGACTGCGCGGGCTTCGGCCTCGACGGGACGGCCCGCGTGGCCGTTCCGGACGCAGCCGGACTCGAACGGCTCGCCGCGGCGCTGGACGGGGCGAAGATCACCCCGCCGAGCGCAGGAACGGTGTCGGGTGGCGAGGGGATGACCGAACCCGTCGCCAGCGCTGGGGCGACCAGGACCCCCGAGCACGGAGCGACGGGCGCCGGGAGAGAGTCTGGACCCGGGTGGAACGGCGAGGAACCCGCACCCGACCGACGCCAGGTGGCCGCGATCGTGTTCGACGTGGGTGACACGCTGGTGCACGCCGCGGCCCCCGGCACGCCGGTCGAGGCGCTGCGAGCGGTTCCGATCGGCGAAGCCCTCGAGGATCTCCGCCGACTGCGGGCGCGTTACCGGCTTGCAGCACTCACCGACACCTCGGTGATGACCGGCGATCAGGTGCGCCGCGCCCTGCAGCCCTGCGGTCTGGCGGAGCTGCTGGAGCTGATCATCACCTCCGTCGACGTCGGCGCGGCGAAGCCCGATCCCCGCGGCCTGCAACTAGTCATGCAGCAGCTCGGCGTCAGCCCGGAGCGGACGCTCTTCGTGGGCGACGCCGACGTGGACGAGGGCACCGCGGTCGCCGCCGGCACACACTTCGTCCGCGCCGGAGGTGGCCGCAGCCCCGGAGAACTCATCGAAGACTTCCTTGGCTGACCGGTGGCGAGAGCCCCCGAGGCTTAGACTGCTGGGAGGTCCGGGGACGAAGTCCGGTTGGAATCCGGCACTGTCCCGCAACGGTGAAGCGACTCCTATCGCTGAGTCCGGTCGAATCCCGGTCCGCCACAAACCATGTGACCCTCGAGGATCAGGGTTGGTTTGGCCGGCAGCCTCTGTCGATCGAGCTTCCGTCCTCGACCGACAGGAGGTACCGGATGTCCCGACACCGCTTCGTTCTCACTCTCGTCGCGATCCTGGCGCTGGGAGGGCTACTTGCCTCAGCGTGCGGCGACGGCGACGAGCCACCCACCACGGCACCGGCCACCGAGCCCGCACCGGCTCCCGAACCGCCCGAGGCTCCAGAGCCCGCTCCCGAACCTGCGCCTGCACCGCCCGAGCCGCCCGAAGAAGAGCCGCCGCCGGACACCACGGCCGCCGAGGAGCCGAAACCGGCGACCGTCAGCGACGAACCCGCGGAGGTCGCCGAAACGGAACCGCCGGCCGAGGACAGCGCGACCGGCGAGCCGGAGGCGGAGACCGTCGAGGCCATGTCATTCCCCGTCACGATCACCTCCGACGGGGGAACCTGGACGCTCGAGTCGCAGCCGCAGCGCATCGTGTCGCTGTCACCGACGGCGACGGAGATCCTCTTCGCCATCGGGGCGGGGCCGCAGGTGGTGGCGGTGGACAACTGGTCCACCTACCCGCCCGAGGCGCCGACCACCGACCTGTCGGGCTTCGAGCCGAACATCGAGGCCATCACCGCCTACGAACCCGACCTGGTGGTGATCTCCAACGACAGCAACGAACTGGTCGCCGGCCTCACGGCGCTGGACATCCCGGTGCTTATCAGCCCGAGCCCGTTCGACATCGAGGGTGGCTACGCGTCGGTGGAGACACTCGGACTCGCCACGGGTTACGCCAGCGAGGCGGCCGAGGTCAGCGGGTGGATGCGCGCCGAGATCGCCGCGGCGCTGGCGGACGCTCCGGAGGTTCCCATCCGGATCTACCACGAGCTGGACCAGACCCACTTCTCCGTGAGTTCGAACAGCTTCCTGGGCGCCGTCTACGCCGCGCTCGGCACGGTGAACATCGCCGACCCCGCCGACAGCGACGGCTACGGGTACCCGCAGCTCACCGAGGAGTACATCATCGAGGCCGATCCCGAGTTGATCATCATCACCGACCTGCTGGCCTACACGGCCGCCGACGTGGCCGCCCGCCCCGGCTGGGAGACGATCAGCGCCGTCCGCGATGGCAGCATCCTGGTGGTGAACGCCGACATCGCCTCACGCTGGGGCCCCCGCCTGCCGCAGTTCATCGGCGCCGTAGCCGAAGCGCTGGCGACGATCGCCGCGGCGTCCTAGGCGGCACGGAGCCGCGGGCACGATGGCCACACCGCCCGCGCCGGACAGCGCCGAGCGGGCCACCGGGCGCGCCTTCCGGCTGCCCCCGCTGGCCGCCGCGGGCACGCTGGTGGCCCTGGCGGCGGTGGCGCTACTCAGCGCCACGACCGGTGCGGCAGGTCTGGCGTTCGGCGACGTGCTGGCCAGCCTCGTGGACCGCTTGCCGCTCGTCGACATGGACTCACCGCTCAGCAGCCGCCAAGAGAGCATCCTGTTCCAGATTCGCCTGCCCCGGCTGGTGCTGGGCATGCTCGTGGGCGGCTCGCTGGCCATGGCAGGAGCCGCCTATCAGGGGGTGTTCCGCAACCCGCTGGCGGATCCGTACCTGCTGGGCGTCTCGGCAGGCGCCGGGTTCGGGGCGGTCCTGGCGCTGGGTTTCGGCCTCGACGTGGGCTGGGGGCCGTTCGATGCCCTGCCGGCGGCGGCGTTCCTGGGGGCCCTGGTGGCGGTGACGGCTTCGGCGGCCATCGCCCGGGGCGCCTGGCGGTCGCCGGCCACCCTGCTGCTCGGGGGTATCGCCATGGCGGCGTTCTTCTCGGCGGCGCAGACCTATGCCATCGGGCAACTCAGCGAAACACGCACCCGCGAGGTGCTCTCGTGGCTGTTCGGCCAGCTCAGCACCAGCGGCTGGAGACAGGTCTGGATCCTGCTGCCCTACGTGGTGGTCTGCGGGATGATCGTGCTGCTGCACCGCCGACACCTCGACGTGCTGCGGGTCGGCGACGAGGAGGCCCGCTCGCTGGGCCTGAACCCCGCCCGGGCACGACTCGTGGTGATCGTCGCGGCGTCGCTGCTGACGGCTGCGGCGGTCTCGGTCAGCGGCCTCATCGCCTTCGTCGGCCTGGTGGTGCCACACATCGTCCGGTTGCTGGTGAGCCACAGCTACCGGGTGATCGTGCCTCTCTCGGCGCTCGGCGGGGCGGCGTTCCTGGCGCTCGTGGACACCGGTGCACGCACCCTCACCGCCCCCGCCGAATTGCCGGTCGGCGTCATCACCGCCTTCGTGGGCGCCCCGTTCTTCGCCCTGGTGCTGTGGCGCAACGCCCGCAAGGTGGCGGCATGACCTCGCCGGCGGTCTCATCACCCGTGTCGGCCGCGCCGGTCGGAGCCGAGGCCCTCACCTGCCGCGGCGTGCGCGTGACGTTCGGCGAGACCGAGGCGCTGCGTGGCGTGGACCTGCACCTGGCGGCCGGCGAGTGGCTGGGGCTCATCGGGCCCAACGGCGCCGGCAAGTCCACGCTGCTGCGGGCGATCGCGGGGCTGGTGAACCACGACGGCACGGTGAGCCTGGCCGGCGGCGAGCAGCCCGGCGGCACCGACGTGGCGCTGGTGCCGCAGATCCCGATCCTGCCCGAGGGCATGTCGGTGGCCGAGTACGCCCTGCTGGGGCGCAGCCCCCATCTGGGCTGGCTGGCGGTGGAGTCGCGCCGTGATCGCCGCATCGTGGCTTCAGTGCTGGAGCGCCTCGACCTGCAGCAGTTCGCCGACCGCCCCGTGACGCACCTCTCCGGCGGGGAGACCCAGCGGGTCGTCCTCGCCCGAGCGCTCGCCCAGCAGGCCCCGATCCTGCTGCTGGACGAACCCACCAGCGCCCTGGACCTCGGCCACCGTGACGCCGTCTTGGAGCTGATCGACTTGCTACGTCGCAGCGACGGCATCTCCGTCATCGCCGCCATGCACGACCTCGGCACGGCTGCCCGCTTCGCCGACCGCCTGGCCCTGATCGACCGGGGCCGCATCGTGGCCGACGGCCCGCCGCGCAGCGTGCTGGCGCCGGGCAGACTCTCCGACGTGTACTCCACACCGCTCAGCGTCCACACCGTCGAAGGCGAGATCGTCGTCCTCCCCGCCCCCCGAGCCCGCAAGGAGCACCAGCCATGACGAGCGACGAAGCACCCCTCACCGAGCGACCCTATGAGCGGCGCGAGCTGCGCTCGGCCACTTCGCTGGTGTTGGTCAACACCGGCGACGGTAAGGGC
>CAZTZI010000009.1:0-22340 GCA_964618115.1 uncultured Acidimicrobiales bacterium | reverse complement strand
GTCCGCCGGGTCCGCCGGGTCCGCCGGGTTTTGCGGGTGATCCGGGTCCGCAGGGCGCGGGGGGTGACACTGGTCCGCCGGGTCCGCCGGGTCCGGGCGGCACCGGCGTCGCCGGCGGCAAGGGCGACACCGGCACGCAGGGTCCGCCGGGTCCGCCGGGCCCGCAGGGTTCCGACACCACGGGTCCGCCGGGTCCGCCGGGTCCGCCGGGGTCGTCCACTGGCGCCGCCGGCCCGCCGGGACCGAAGGGTCCGCTGGGTTCGCAGGGCCTCGATGGCCCGAAAGGTCCGCTGGGTCCGCCGGGCGATGCGGGTCCGCCGGGTCCGCGGGGTCCGCTGGGTCCGCCCGGTCCGAAGGGTCTGCTGGGTGATGCCGGTCCGCCCGGCCCGCCCGGCACTCCCGGCGGCAAGGGCGACACCGGTCCGCCGGGTCCGCCGGGTCCGCGGGGTCCGCAGGGTCCCGCCGGCTCGGGCCCCGCGGGACCCGCGGGGCCGCCCGGTCCGGGTCTGCCCGGCCCGCCGGGTCCCCCGGGTTCTCAAGGTCCGCCCGGCCCGCAAGGCACGGGCCCGACCGGCCCGCCCGGCCCGACCGGACCCGCGGGCGGCAAGGGTGACACCGGCCCGACGGGCCCGCCGGGTCCCCAGGGCCCGACGGGTCCTCAGGGCCCGACCGGCCCGCCCGGTCCGACCGGTTCGGGCGGTCCGCAAGGCCCGCCCGGCCCCGACGGCCCGGCCGGCCCGCCGGGTTCCAGCGGCACGGGTCCGCCCGGCCCGGCCGGCCCGGGGGGACCACTGGAGGTGTACTTCGGCAGCAGCGACCCCACGACCAGCAGCCCCAGCGACGCCCAGCAGAACGCGCTGTACGTCCAAAAGCCGAGCGGCGGCGGCACCCAGACCTGCAAGCTGTGGGTGAGAGGCTCATCGAGTTGGGATGACTACGCCAGCTTCAGCTGTACCTGACCGAGCTCCCACCGGCCGGTGACCGAAGAACTCCCGACCTCTCCCCGCAGGGCGCTCTCCGGGGCGCGACGCCCGTTGTGGTCCAACCCGGTCCGCGCCCCTGCCAGGGGTAGGCTGACCCTCATCGCTCGGCGCCTCGAACCGGGCAACGTTGGATCGGACGTCTCCCGTGGAAACTGACGAGCCGGAGGATCCCGGCGAGATCCCCCAGGACCGCCGGTCCGAGGTGCAGAGTTCGTTCGACCAGCAGGCCGCCGCGCCGCCGCCGCGTGACTGGCTGACCATGTTCGCGCTCGCGCTCGGTCTCCTGATGGTCGTCGTCGTGGTCGGCGGGTTGGCCGGATACCTGAGCGCGCGGATCTTCGACGGCACCGACGACGGCGCGGCGCAGATCGCCGCGCAGATGACGCCGAGGGCCGACGTCGGGGAGACGCCGGCATCGGCCGGTTCCCCCCCGGCCGGTTCCCCCCCGGCCGGATCGTCGGCTGACGGTCCGCCCGCCGAACGCCCGCCCGAAGGGCAGGCATCCGGGGCGCCGACGGCGGAGCAACCCGGCGGGGTCCCGTCCGAGGAGGCTCCACCGCCCGACGGGGGCGCGCCGGTGCCGGTGACTTCAGATGATGCGGCGCCGGTCGGTCCGGTGTTGTTTCCGTACGGGCCCGAGGATTACGGGGTCGGGGTCTGTGCGCCGGTGGGGGGTGTGGCCGAGGCGGTGTTGGATTTCTCGGGCCCGCCGGGGGTTTGCATCGACTTCGGGGTGGATTATCGGGCGATCTTCGACACGTCTGCGGGGGTGGTCGTGGTCGACTTGGATGTTGCCGGCACGCCGGGCACGGTGAACAGTTTCGTGAACTTGGCGCGGTTCGGCTATTACGACGGCACGTTGATCCATCGGAGTGATCCGAGCATCGGCATCCTGCAGGGCGGCTCGCCGCACACCGATGATGCGAGCGATCCCGGTCCGGGGTACCGGTTGTGGGACGAGGGGAGCGGTTTCACGTACCGGCCGGGGCTCTTGGCGATGGCGCGCACGACGGCGCCGGACAGTGCCGATGCGCAGTGGTTCTTCACGGTGACCGAGGCGGCGGCGCTGCTGGACGATCAGGGCATCTACGTGGTGTTCGGCGAGGTGGTCGAGGGCCTCGACGTGTTGGAGGCCATTCTGGCTGCTCACGTGGACGAGCCGGGCAACGATTTCGGCGGGGCGCCCGACCCGCCGGTGACCCTCGACAGCGTCACCATCGAACCCCCCGTCGGCGCAGCAGGCGCCGCGGCAACACCGGGGGAGGCGCCCGGCGAGGGGGCCCCTGCCGGTCAGTCCGACGGGTAGTAGCGCCTCGCCCGGGTTCGTCCTTCAGCGCGGACAATGCCCGCGTGAACGAGGCCATTGAGGAGATCCCGGACGACCTGCATGCTTGTACCGAGCAGCTGCGTTCCCTCGGCCACGGAGATGCTGCCGACTTGGCGGATCCTGTCGAGCAGCATCTGCTGCTGCCGATCGCGCGCCCCGATCGCGGTGCTGCCGGCGCGTAGGACGACTTCGTCGGAGAGCACGTAGCGAGACCCACCGCGGGTTCCGGTTCTCTCAAGGAGGCCCTTCGCTGTCGCCGCGGCCAGGATTGCGCTGCTATCGGCATCGGGCATCAACTCGCGCAGGCGCCGTGGAGTCACAGCGCCCTCACGGTGCGCAACGACCAGAGCGCGACGTTCCTCGGTCGTCATGGGGATGTCGGACAACAAGCGGAACCAGACTTGGTCCTCGATGTCGATCAACATCCGATTGCGCAGAGTGACAGTCACCGAGTCCGAGGTTGCACTGAACAGCGGCGGTTCCAGCAACCGGGACTCCATCTCGAGGAACATCCGGTCGACTCCTTCGCCGTACTCCTCGACCAACCCCAGCGTCTTGAGGACTCGCATGATTCGTGGATTGCGGCTGTAGTGCTCCGCTCGGATGTTTTCGACGGTGATGTGGCCCGGGAGCGGCCCCGGGCTGGTGACCTCGAGGCGGTCATCCCAGATCGTTATGTCGACGGTGCTCCCCACGAGGCCGTAGTCGCGGTGAGCGAGTGCGTTGACGACCGCCTCGCGCACCACCCCCTCGGGGTACTCCGGGATGGATTCCCGTGTCAGGCCGGCGACAACCTCGTGCCGTCCGGTGTGTTCGGCGATGAAGGCCAGGCACCGCTCGGCGACGGTGTCGAGCGGTCCGGCGACTTCGGCGCGCGCTCGGATCGGGCCCGGCCCTGGACCGACACCGGCCCGGCGGACGAGTTGCACCGCCGCCCGGGAGATGTGTGTCCTGGGGTCGACGGAGAAGAGGACCGCTGCCGCTGCCAACACCTGGACGTCCGCCGTTGGCTCGGCAGGGAGGGCGACCTTCAGATCGACGAGGGCTCGCATCAACCGCATCGACTCGGACAGACGGACACGGCGGCGACCGTCGGCCGCCAGCGCTCGGTTGACTGCCTTCAGGTCGAAATCCTTGGCGGCGAGTTCTCCCAGAACCTCGTCCTCGCCGGAGTGGTCCAGCCGTGCTCGCACGAACCGCCCGAGCGCGTCGCCTCGTATGGGTTGGGAGTCGCCCCCGACGCGCCGCAGGAGCCTTCCGTCCGGAGTGGTGACGATCCTCCCGGGCACTTCGGGGACAGTGGTGATGGTGAGTTCCACGCCGTCGACCAGGATGGGACGCACTTCCACCGGGACGTCGCACTGATGCGCATACTGCGAGATCCGATTGAGAGTGTTCTGGCTGAGAGGGCATCCGACGATCGTGCGGTCGTCGCTCACACCGTGGATGATTATCCCGCCGGAGGTCATGGCCATCGCCGGGACCGCATCGAGCATGCCGGTGGAGACTCCGCGTTTGAAATCCAAGCTGGCGTGTTCAATCCGGCCGAATCTGCCCCAGAACTCTCTCGCGGTCAGCTCCTCTGGGATCTCGTGGCGTCGTCGTCCTGTGGCCATGCGCCAAGATAATACTATCTTTCCCCAAAAACGGCCACTGACCCCATTATCGGCAAAGATATGATTATCTTTGCCGGACCGGATGACGGTGTGGTGGACGTGCCCGGGTTCGGCTTCTGAGGAGCCCGGATGTGACGGATCCCTGGCGAGGGTCAAAGATAATGTTATCTTTCTCGAGAATCGCTGAATTCTCCGATTGCTGCGAAAGTCGTCATTATCTTTCTCCGGCCGGTGGACGCGATCCGGCTGTCGAGGCGTCCCATGCTGACCGTCAGCCCGCGCCCTCGGCGGCCGCCGTGCCGGACTCGGCCACGGCGTCGGCCAGTTCGTCGACGGTGAGATCACCCTTCTGCACCACCCGGCTGATGGTTCCCCGGTGCATGATGGCGATGCGGTCGGCGGCGGGCAGCACGTGGTCCATGTTGTGGTCGATGTAGAGGACGCCCAGGTTGTTCTGCTTGGCCGCGCCGATGGCGTCCAGCACGCGCCGGGTCTCGCGCACCGACAGCGCCGCCACCGGCTCGTCCAGCACGAGGAGCCGGGAGTCGAAGTGGATCGCCCGGCTGATGGCCAGCGACTGCCGCTCGCCACCCGAGAGGGTTGCCGCCGTCTGGTGCGAGGACTCCACGGAGGTGAGGCCCACCTCGGCCAGGTGCTCGTCGCAGATCCGCGCCATCTCCGAGACCCGCAGGCAGCGGATGCCCAGGACGTTGCGGTGGAGTTCCTGGCCCAGGAAGAAGTTCCGCCACAGCGCCATCTCGTCCACGATGGCCAGGTCCTGGTACACGGTCTCGATTCCCGCCGCCCGGGCTTGGCGCGGCGATCCGAACCGCACCGGGGTGCCCCGGACCTTGATGGTCCCCGCCGTCGGCTCGATGTAGCCGCTGATCATCTTGACGATCGTGGACTTGCCGGCGCCGTTGTCGCCCACCAGCCCCACCACCTCGCCGGGATGGATGGCCAGGCTGGCGTCGCGCACGGCGTAGTTCTTGCCGTAACGGCGGGTGACGTTCACCAGCTCGACGACCGGCGTGGCGGTCTCGGTGCTCATCCGAACAGGGTGCTCCTCGTGCCGCCGCGCCGCAGCGCCTCGACGCGGGCGTTCAGGCCCGCCGAGACCACCAGCAGCACGCCCACGAGGCCGAGGTAGTACTCCGAGGGCACCTTGATCACGATCAGCCCCACCTTCAGCGAGCCGAGGATGATCGCTCCCAGCATCGAGCCGATCACGGTTCCCTTGGCGCCGAACAGCGAGGTGCCGCCCACGACCACGGCCACGATCGCCAGCAGGTTGATGTCGATGCCCGAGGCGACGCTGGAGGAACCGAAGTCGGCGAACTGCAGGATGCCGGCCAGGCCGGCCAGCAGGGCGGCCAGCACGAAGTTGGTGAGCTTCACCCGGATCACGGGGACGCCCATGGCTCGGGCGACGCCCCCGCCGTACTTTCCGGCCGCGTAGGTCCAGTTGCCGTACTGGGTGCGCCACATGATGAAGGCCAGGATGATCCCGATGCCGACCATCCAGGCGAACGGCGCGGCGATGGGCGAGCCGGGGATGTCGGCGCCCAGGATCTTCTTGACGGTGCCTTCCTCCTCGATGAGGTCCACCGGGAAGCCGCCGAGGATGATCCGGTTCCAACTCGTGACGGCGAAGAGCATGCCGAGCGTGACGATGAAGGACGGGACGCCGATGTAGGTGGTGATCAGCCCGTTGATGAGGCCGATGCACGCCACGATGGCCAGGCCGACGAACAGCCCCGCCAGGATGTGCCAGCCCCACTCGCGCATCAGCCAGCCCATGATCGCCGGCCCCAGGGCGAACGTGGCCGAGACCGAGAGGTCGAACTCCCCGGAGATCATCAGCGCGGTGACCCCCAGCGACACCATCCCGACCGAGGAGGTGAGGGCGGCCACCGAGCTCATCAGGTCGGCGGATGAGAAGAACCCGACCTCGTTCGACGGATGGAACTCGAAGACCAGGAACAGGAGAACGACGGCCAGCAGCGGAGCGAACTCCAGCCGGCCCCACACGCGCTGACCGGCGCGCAGGATCATCCCGGCGGCGTGGTCAGCCGGTGCGTTGCTCACGCTGTGCGCCCCGATGCTCTATGGACGGTCGAGTGGAGTTGCGTGTGGGGGTGCACGCCGGGCGCGCACCCCCACACGATCGACGGCGTCGCCGTCCTAGCCGGCGAATCCGGCCTCGAACAGGGCCTCGACCTCGTCGACGTTGTCGGCGGTGACCATCAGCGTGCCCGGGTCGATGACCGGCGGGTCGATGAAGCCGAACTTCACCTTGATGTAGGCCGAGATCACGCCGTAGAACGTCTGCAGGAACGGCTGCTGCGTGAGGCTCAACTGGACGTTGCCGTCCTTCACGCCTGCGATGACCGTCTGATCGAGATTCCACATGACCAGCGGCACGTCCGAGCCGGCGTCGGCCTTGGCCTGCGCGGCGGGCGTGCCCGAGGTGGTGTCCCAGGTGACGATGCCCTGGGTGCCGGGGTTGGCGGCCAGGTAGGTCTTGATGACCTCGAAGTTCGGGGCCGGATCCAGGCCCGGCAGCGCCACGATGTCGAGGTCGCCCTCGCTCCAGCCTGCGTCGGTGAAGACCTGCACGTAGGCGTTCTGGATCTCGAGGTGCTCCGGCGAGTCGGGCAGCGAGTTGAACAGCACGAGCTGGTCGCCGGGGCTCACGTGCTCGAGATACAGCTCGGCGCTGCGGCGGGCCGCGGCGGCCTTGTCGAGCCCGACCGGTGTGCCGGAGAGCCGGCGCACCCGGGCGTCGTCGGAGTCCTTGCCCACGTAGTTGTTGTAGAACTGCACCTCGATGCCCTTGTCGAGGGCGTCGATGACCGCTTCCTCGTACTCGGCCGTGCGGTAGTCCACCAGGATCGCATCCGGCTCCGCGGCGACGGCCGTCACGATGAACTCGTTGACGTTGGCCAGGCTGAAGTCCTCCGGCGCGATGTAGGTGACGTTGGCGTCGGCGAGGGCTTCGCCGGCGGCCAGCGAGCCGTTCTGGATGAGGTCCCAGAACGGGTTGTTCAGAACCGATCCCACGACCCAGATCTCGATGGCGTCGCCATCGGCCTGTGTCAGGTCGACTTCTTCCTCGGTGGGCTCGGCGGCCGGCGCCGGCTCGGGCGCCGCTGCGGGCGCCTCGCCGGCCGGTTCGGGCGCCGCCGCCTCGGGCGCGGCCGGCGCCGGTTCGGGCGGTGGGGCCGGTGCGGCGCCGTCGTCACCGTCGCCGCCGCAGGACACGGCCACCAGCGCCAGCACGGCGAGCAGGGCGGCGAAGAGGCTGAGGCCCCTCCCGAACCGCGAAGTACGTCCAGTCGTATGATCCATCAGCTTTCCCTCCTGTGTTGACGGCTCCGTCGCCGGCCGTCTCGCGACGGCCCTACGGTGCCGGCTGACGCGGACGCAGGCAGCGCGCCAACGCGTTGAGCGGAACGTAGATCCCCCCGTTGAGCGGAACGTGGCCCCGCGTGTCATCGTGTGCCCGCGATGCCGCAGTCTAATTTGGGATGTCGGCCGTCGTCCAACTCGGCGTGTCACAGACCCGATCGAGTCACAGACCCGATCGAGGCTTGACGGGGGCCTCGAGAGCCTCGGCGGCACCGTCGAGCAGCAATTGAGGGTTGACGGGGGGGGGGGAATAGTATTGTTTGCGAGCGGGTAACACCTCGAGCCAATGTGCCTCGTCCGGTGTTGCGACAGACAGGAGTCCTGGCATGGCCCTACGATCGCCCCGTACGCTCGTCGCAGCCGTGGCGCTGGCCGCGGCGCTGCTCATCTCCTCCCTCCCGGTGGCGGCGCAGACGACGCCGACGGTGACGATCGCGGCGAACTCCGATTACGGCTTGGCGTGCGCGACGAAGACCACGGCCGGCGCGGGGTGGCAGATCGACGTCGATGACCTCTACGGGTCCTGCGACCTGAAGATCACCGTCGTCAACAACACCGGATCGGCGAAGATTCTGTCGTTCGTGTGGCGCCAGGACGGCACGCACGACAACGGCGTGTCCAACACCGATGGCGGCATCCTGGGCCGCACGGGGTTCCGGTTCCAGCGCACCGTCACGAACGTGAAGGTCAAGGGGGTGCTCGACTCCGACACCACGTCGGCGCGGGGCACCACCAGTCCCCTGTACGACGCGGCGGCGTCGGGCGAGTCCACGACGTCGGCGCCGCACTCGGCGACGTTCCCGACGGGGACCTCGGGCGTGGAGGTGGCGGTGGTTCTGAACACGCCGTCGGCGGCGTGGGCCAGCCTCCGCGGTACCAACTCGTCGAGGGAGGACTCCTACAAACTGGATATCCACAGCGGCGAAACGCCCGGGACGAACACGCTGATCGTGTCCCGGGAGGTGCGCGTGTTCCTCACTCCGACGCCGCCGCCGCCGCCGGAGCCGACCTACGCGAACCCCTGCGACTGGCTGAGGAGGAACGGGCCCCGCCGGGCGGACTACACCGCGGACATATTCGGCACGGCGGCGGCGGCCCTCAGTGCCTTTCAGAGAGATAACGCGCTATGGAGCGCCGAGGTGGCGTCGGAGTGCGCGCCGCCGCCGGTGCGGCGGTTCGCGACGCGCGGCGCGTTGCTGGTCCATCCGGCGCCGCCGGTGCTGGAGTCGCTCCTCGTGGACTCCGACGACTACTTCACCGCGCCCACCAAGCCCGCCCGGCCTGCGGTGCTGGAGGGGAACAGACCGTCACCGCAGTATGAGCCGCGCCCCGGCGGCTGCTCGGGCTCCTGGTTCGAGTCCCAGACCGCCGGGTGGTTTTGCCTGGGGAATCGGACCGTGCTGAATCAGGACGACATCAACGCCTGGGACAGCGCATGGCGTTCCTACACCGATGCGATGAACCAGTATCACCTCGACTACGCTGCCGCGTCGATAGCGGCAGCCAATGCGGCGCAGGCCGAAGTGGATGCACGCAAGGCCCGCAACGAGGCGAAGATGCGCGCCTTCAACGGCACCCGGCAGAATGATGGCACGTACACCGGCGGCACGATCGCAACGCATCTCGCTGCTCTCAACGCGGCGATAGCGACGCACTGGCCGAATTGCCGCTTCGTCGCGGAGCGCTTGCCCAACGGGACCGTCGTCCAGCACCGGCCCCCCGCCAGCGACACCTGCCGCGGCTGACGGCCCTGGATCTGCGCTAGCCGGATTCGGCTGCGGCCCCGCGCCGCTCGGCCTCTCCGTCCGGCCCCGCCACGTCCGGTGCCGCCGCCGCCGTCTGTTCGGATCCCCTCCTGCCGCCGCGTGGCGGGCCGGGCCCGGTACGCCTAGCTTGTCCTCCGTGGTTGTCAACCGGCCGCCGGCGGGGCCCGATCCGGTGGGCTACGACCCCTTGGCGCGCCATGTGATGGACGATCCGTACCCCTACTACAGGCGCTTGCTCGCCGATCACCCCCTCTACTACAGCGCGGCGCGGGATGTCTGGGCGCTGTGCCGCTACGGCGACCTGCGCCCGGCGTTGCAGGACTGGACGACGTTCTCGAGTGCGGCGGGCGTCAACATCGAGCCGGGCTTCACGGAGACCATCGGCCCGGAGATCCTCAACATGGATCCGCCCCGCCACGACCGACTCCGGCGCCTCGTGAGCCATCACTTCTCCAACAGCGCCGTCGGCGCCTACGAGGCGATGGTGCGGGCGTTCGCGCACGAGTTGGTCGACGCGCTCCATGCCGACGGTGGCGGGGACTTCGCTGCCGACTTCTCCCAGCGGTTGCCCGTGCTGGTGATCTGCCGCCTCATGGGCATCCCGCTGTCCGACGAGGCCGCCGTGCGGCGGCTGGCGCACGACATGCTGCTGGCTCTGTCGGGCAGCGACGAGTTCGCCGACGCGTCGACCGCGGCGGCGGACGCCTTGCGGGGCTACTTCGCCGATCTCGTGGCCGACCGGCGGCGCTCGCCCCGCCACGACGTGATATCCAGCCTCGCCAACGGCGAGATCGACGGCGAGCCGATCGGCACCGACGAGATGTTCGGCATGTGCCTGATCGTCTACCTGGCGGGCAACACCACCACGAGCTCTCTGGTGTCCAACGGCCTGTACCTGCTGGCCCGGCACCCCGAGCAGCAGGCGCGCCTCGCTGCCACCCCGGAGGCTGTGCCGAACGCCGTGGAGGAGCTGCTGCGCTACGAGTCGCCGGTGCAGTGGACGTCCCGCGTCGCGACCCGCGACGTGGAGTTGCACGGCCGCACGGTGCCCGCGGGCAGCCGGGTGATGATGCTGCTGGGCGCGGCGCACCGCGATCCGAGGGTGTTCGAGGATCCGGACACCCTCGACGTGTTCCGGCGCCCGCGGCGCCACCTGGGGTTCGGCGACGGCGTGCATCGCTGCGTGGGTGCGCCGCTGGCCCGCCTCGAGGGGCGCGTGGCCCTCGAGGTGATCTTCGCGCGGGTGCCGCACTTCCGCCTGGCCGGCGACGTGGAGCGGCTGCACATCTCCACCGAGCGCGGCCTGGCCCGCCTGCCGCTGGCGGTCTGAGCAGTGCACCGATGAGCGATCAAGGCGGCGCTGGGAAGGTCCGCCTCAGCCGGCTGCGGAAGCGGATCGCGCAGAACGTCTCGGCGTCCCGCCGGACCGCCGCGCACGTCTGGACGTCGGTGGAGGTGGACTACGAGGCGCTGGAGCAGGTGCGGCGCCGGCATCGGGCGGCGTTCCGGGAGCGGGAGGGGTTCTCGCTCACCTACCTGCCGTTCGTCGCCGTGGCGACCATCGACGCCCTGGCGGAATTCCCCGAGGTCAACAGCCTCTTCGACTTCTCCGAAGGGTCGCAGACGCAGCAGGACCGTGTGAACCTGGGGATCGCCGTGGATCTCGACCGCGCCGGCCTCATCGTGGCGGTAGTGCCGGACGCCGGCAGCCTGGGGCTGGAAGAACTCGCGCGGCGGATCAACGCCCTGGCAACCAGAGCCCGGGCCGGTCGCCTGTGGGCCGCGGATGTCGGCGGGTCCACGTTCACGATCACCAACCCCGGCTCGTTCGGTTCGTTCATGTCGGCCCCCATCATCAACCTTCCCAACGCGGCCATCCTGGCGACCGACGGCGTGGCGAAGCGACCGACCGTCGTCGCCGGCCCCGACGGCGCCGACAGCGTCGCCGTGCACCACATCGGCCACCTGGGCCTGTCGTGGGACCATCGGGCGTTCGACGGCTCCACCGCGGCCCTGTTCCTCGGCCGCATCCGCCAGAGCATCGAGACGTGGGACTGGGAGTCGTACGTCGCCGAAGCGGGAGGTTGACCCATGAGATTCGCAGGCAGAGCGGCCGCGGTCACCGGCGCCGCCCGCGGGCTCGGCGAGACCGTCGCCCGGCGACTCGCCGGCGAGGGGGCCGCGGTGGTCGTCGCCGACATCGACGGCGCCGGTGCGGCGGCTGTGGCCTCGGGGATCGCGGCGAGCGGGGGCAGAGCCGTCCCCTGCGAGACGGACGTCACCGTCGCCGCCGACGCCGAGGCAATGGTCGCAGCGGCCGTCGCCGCCTTCGGCTCGCTCGACATCCTGGTCAACAACGCCGCGGTGTTCGGCGCCGGCAGCCACGTGCTCGACATCTCGCCCGAAGACTGGGACCGCACCATGAGCGTGAACCTGAAGGGTCCCCTGCTGTGCTCGCAGGCGGCGATCCGGCGGATGCGGGAGCAGACCGGCGGCGGGAGCATCGTGTTCGTGTCGTCGCTCTCGGGCGTGGTGGCCAACGAGAATCAGGCCGACTACAACGCCTCCAAGCACGGGGTGATCGGTCTGGCCCGCTGCATCGCCCAGGACTGCCGCGACTGGGGCGTGCGGTCGAACGTGGTCGCCCCCACGGGGATGAGCGGGACCGACATGATGGCCTCCACCCCTCCGGCGAACGTGGCGCCCTACGCGGCGCAGACCGCCTTCGCGCGCCTGGCGACCACCGAGGAGGCAGCGAGCGCGGTGCTGTTCCTGGCGAGCGACGAGGCGTCGTTCATCACCGGGACCGTGCTGATGGTCGACGGCGGAGCGCACGCCATGCAGCCCTCGGCCCGCCAGCTCAGCGAGGGAGCGGCGCGTTTCATCGCCCGCGAGGGCTGACGGAGGGCGAGGGGCGGTGAGCGGTCCGGGCGTGGTGGACTGCCACCACCACCACCTCTGGGACCTGGTCTGAGTTCCGGCTGGAGGACCGCATGACGAACGATTCCGCCCACGACATCCCTTCGGTCGCCTCGCCACCGCTGATGCTCGGGATCTGCCTGTGGAACCAGGCTCTCGAGTGGTCGGACGTTCTGGAGACCGCCCGCCTCGCTGACGACCTCGGCTACGACCACCTGTGGATCTGGGACCATCTCCTGTCGATCTACGGTGAGCCGGGTCAGCCGACCTTCGAGGCCTGGTCGACCCTCGCGGCGCTCGCCGCCTGCACCGAGCGGTTGCAACTGGGGCCACTGGTGACGGCCAACACGTTCCGCTCGCCGGCGCTGCTGGCCAAGATCGTCACCACGGTCGATCACATCAGCGGCGGACGGGTCATCCTCGGCATCGGGGGCGGGTGGTTCGAGGAGGAGCACCGGGCGCATGCCATCGACTTCGGCAGCGGGTTCGGCGAGCGGCTGGATCGACTCGACGAGGCCGTCGGCGTCATCCGGGCGCTGTTCGCCGGCGAGGAGGTCACCTCCGGCGGGCCGTATTACCCGGTGGAAGGGCTCCGCCATTCACCCCTGCCGGTGCGGGGGAGTATCCCGGTCCTCGTCGGGGGCCGCGGCAAGCGCAAGACACTGCGCACTGCGGCCCGCCACGCCGACATCTGGAACGCCTACGGCACCCCGGCCGAACTGGTCGAGCACGACGACGTGCTGCGCGCCCATTGCGCCGCTGTCGGGCGCGACCAGAGCGAGATCGAGCGCTCGGTGCAGGCCAAGGTCGTGGTGCGCGACAGCCGCGCCGATGCCGAGGCCACCTTCGCCCGGATGCTGGCGCAGAACAAGAGCATCTGGGGCGGGTTCGGGCGTCAGGGCGAACCGGACCGGGTCAACCGTCATGTCTTCCCCGACCCCGACTCGGCGATATGGCTGGGAAGCCCCGACGATGTGGCCGAACTGATCGCCGGATACCGGGCTGCCGGGTTCGGCACGGTCATCGCCGAGATCCCCGCTCCCTACGATCGTGAGACCATCGAGCGGCTGGTGGGGGAGGTTGCCCCCTTGGTTGACGGGGACCGGTGGGGCCGGTGAACGGCGAGTCACTCGTTGTCTCCACCGGGCCGGTGCCCGACGAGGTGCACCGCCTGCTGGCGGGCATGGCGCGGGTCGTCGTGACCGACGGCAGCGCCGCGGCGCTGCTGGCTCGTGCCCCTGAGGTGGACGGGTTCATCGTGCGGGGCGACGGTCACTTGCCGGCGTCGCTGATCGAGGCGGCACCGAACCTGCGCGTGATCGGCCGCAGCGGTGTCGGGGTGGACAACGTGGATACCTCGGCCGCCACGCGCCGCGGCATCCCGGTGGTCGTCACGCCCGATGCCGGTTCGATCGCCGTGGCGGAGGGCGCTTTCGCCCTGCTCCTGGCGTTGGCGAAGCGACTCCGCGAGCTCGACACCCTGGTGCGGGCCGGGCGATTCGCCGAGCGCGACACCACCGTTGTGGCGGAATTCGCCGGAGCCACGCTGGGTGTTGTGGGCATGGGCCGGATCGGCAGGCGCGTGGCCGCGCTGGGCGCGGCCTTCGGCATGGACGTGATTGCGAACGACCCGGCATTGGGTGACGAGCGGTTGCGGGAGTTGGGCGCTGAGGGGGTCAGGCTCGCGGAACTCTTCGCCCGAGCCGACCACATCGCGTTGCACGCCCCGCTGCTGCCGGAGACCCGCGGGATGATCACCGCGGACCTGCTGCTGAGCGCCGGGCCGGGAGCGTTTCTGGTGAATCTGGCGAGGGGACCGCTCATCGAGTCACCCGATGCCCTCTGCGAGGCACTGGACGCGGGCGCCCTGGCCGGTGCGGGGCTCGACGTGTTCGATCCCGAGCCGCCCGATCTGAGCCACCGCCTCTTCAGCGATCCGCGGGTGCTGCTGTCCCCGCACGCTCTCGGCCTCTCGGACAAGTCTCGAGCGCGCATCTTCGGCGATATGGCTCGAGGGGTGCGGGCGGTGTTGGAGGGTCGGCGTCCGGCGGCGGTCGCGAACCCCGAGGTGTACCTGTGAGAGTGCCGGTGGGCGCCGCCGCTCGTGCTGCTGCACAATGGATTCCGGCCCCGGATCGAGTCCGGGGCAGGCTCTCCGCCGGGATGACGTCGTCGGCAGTCCCGGGGGAATTGGCAGGCTCCGACGGCAGCGGGAGGGCATCATGGGTCGACTGGCAGGCAAGAGTGCGGTCGTGACAGGCGCCGGCCGAGGCTTCGGCGCCTCGGTGGCCGAGATGTTCGCCCGGGAGGGCGCTCGGGTGGTTGCCTCCGACGTGGACGGCACATCGGCGCACGGTACGGCGCGGCGCATTGTCAAGGCAGGTGGCGAGGCGGTCGGGTTTCAAGCCGACGTCACCTCCGCTGCCGATGCCGAGCACCTGGCGCAGACCGCGGTGGAGCGCTTCGGCGGGCTGGACGTGCTCGTGAACAACGCGGGCATCGCCAGTGCCGGCAGCGTGTGCGATGTGACCCCCGAGGAGTGGGATCGGGTCATGGCGATCAACCTCAAGGGGTCCTACCTCTGCTCGCGGTACGCGGTGAGGCACATGGCCCGCTCGGGGGGCGGGTCCATCGTCTGCATCGCGTCGGCCTCGGGCGTCATCGGCCAGCGGGCTCAGGTTGCCTACAACGTGTCCAAACACGCGGTCATCGGCTTGGTGCGCTGCATGGCTCTCGACCACGCCGCCGATGGCATCCGCGTCAACGCCGTCTGCCCGGGCACGATGCGAACACCGATGCTGGATGCCCTGAGCGCCGGGCAGTTGGCCGCGCTGGAGGCGATGCACCCGCTCGGCCGGCTCGGCGACCCGGCGGAGATCGCCCAGGCGGTCCTGCACCTCGCCGGCGACGAGTCCTCTTTCACCACCGGCGCCGTGTTCCTGGTCGACGGCGGTCTCACGGCGATGTAGCCACCAGGGTGGGCGCTTGCACGGATCCTCTTGGGAATTATGCTCTCGCCCGGAGGAGCGCGGCACTTCGGACCACGGTCGCGGGGTGCGCAACCGAGCGATCACAAGGAGTGGGGCGCATGAAGGTCAAGACGTTCGACCACATGGCCGTAACGGTCAGCGACACGGAGCGGGCGCTGGAGTTCTACGTGGGGAAGCTGGGGCTGCGGCTGGCCGAGAACCACCAACTCGAGGGCGACAAGGTCGACGAGGCCAACGGCCTGAGGGGCGCCCGCGCCCAGTCGACGCGGCTGCTGGCGCCGGAGAGCCCCGACGTCCTCATCGACCTGCTGGAGTACTACGAGCCGGAGGGCCGGACGCACATCACCCCGATGGGCTCGGTGGGTTCCTGCCACTTCGCCCTCGTCGTGGACGACCTGCCGGGTGCCGTGGAGGAACTGAAGGCGAAGGGCGTGCCGTTCATCTCCGGGCCGGTCAACTTCGAGTTGACCGAGGGCTCGGTCAGTGTCTGCTTCTGCACCGATCCCGACGGCAACTACGTCGAGCTCATGGAGGAGTACGAGCACTAGGGGAGCGCCGGCTGCTGCCCGAGGCGGTGTGTTGTGACCGTGCCACCTGACGCTGCGCTCCGCACCTGGCTGGAGCAGATGATCCTCATCCGCCTGGCTGAGGACAAGGTGATGGAGATCTACATGCAGGGCCTCGTGCCCGGCACTGTGCACCTCTGCCAGGGCCAGGAGGCGGCCTCCGTCGGGGCCATCGGCGCGCTGTCGGCCGATGACTGGCTGCTGTGCACCTACCGCGGCCACCATCACGCCCTGGCCCGCGGCATGGATCTCGAGGCGTTCTTCGCCGAGATCATGGGTCGGGACACCGGCGCCTGCGGGGGCATGGGCGGGTCCAGCTACGTGATCGACGCCTCCCTGGGGATGATCGGCTCGCCGGCCATCATCGGCGCCGGCATCCCGGTGGCGACGGGCGCGGGCATGACCGCCCGCCTGCGCGGCCAGGACCGCATCGCCATGTGCTTCTTCGGTGACGGGGCGTGCAACATCGGTGCCTTCCACGAGGCCCTCAACATGGCGCAGCTGTGGCGCTCGCAGGTGGTCTTCTGTATCGAGAACAACCAGTACGGCGAGTACACGCCGTTCCGGGATTCCACGGCGCTGCCGCCGGAGACCCCCATCGCCCACCGCGCCACGGCCTACGGCATGGCGCACACCGTCGTTGACGGCCAGGACGCGCTCGCGGTCCACGATGTGGTGGCGCAGGCCCGGGCGCGGGCGGTGGCCGGCGACGGGCCGACCCTGATCGAGGCACAGACCTACCGCTATCGCGGGCACTCCCGCACCGATCCCGGCGCCTACCGCCCGCCCGGCGAGCTGGACGCCTGGAAGGAGCGCGACCCCATCGGGATCCTGGCGGCTCGCCTCGGTGCCGGCGACGAGGTCGACGAGATCCGAGAGCGGTTGCAGCGGGAGGTCGACGAGGCCGCGGATCGTGCTGCCGAAGGTCCCTGGCCCACCCTGGAACAGGCGCGTGGCTATGTCTTCGCCGACTGATTCGCAAGCGGCTGCCGCGGTGCCCGACGGCGCCGAGGTGATCACCTACCGGGAGGCCATCCGGTTGGCGCTCGACGACGCCATGGCGGCCGACGAGACGGTCCTGCTGCTGGGCGAGGACATCGCCAAGGCCGGCGGGCCGTTCAAGACCACCGTCGGGCTCTACGACAAGTACGGAGCCGATCGGGTCTTCGACACGCCCATTGCCGAGAACGGCTTCTGCGGCATCGCCCTGGGCATGGCGCTCACCGGACTGCGGCCGGTCACCGAGATCATGTTCAGCGACTTCCTACCCACGGCCTACGACGCCATCGCCATGGAGTTGCCGCGCTGGCGGTTCATGTCCGGCGGGCAGACCTCGGCGCCGGTCACCGTGCGCGCCAGCGGCGGCGGGGGAGGCCGGTTCGGCGCCCAGACCTCCAGCACCGGCGAGTCCTGGTTCCTGCAGTTCTACGGCCTCAAGATTGCCGTGGCCGGCTCCCCGCAGGGCGCCTACGGGCTGCTGCGCGCCGCCATCGCCCACAACAACCCGGTCGTGGTGTTCGACCACAAGGCCATGCACCTGCGGAAGGGGCCGCTGGTGCGCGGCGACGACCGACTGGCCGAGATCGGCAAGGCGGTCGTGGTGCGCCCCGGCAGCGACGTGACCGTGGTGGCGTCGCTCCTCATGGTGCACCGTTCCCTCGAGGCGGCGGAGGCGCTCGCAGCCGAGGGCATCGACGTCGAGGTGATCGACATCTCCTGGCTACGCCCCCTCGACATGGCGACCGTGGCCGGGAGCGTGGCGCGGACACGGCGGCTCGTGATCGCCGAGGAGCAGTACCACGACGGCGGCTGGGGATCCGCCATCATCTCCCGTCTGGCCACGGACGGTTCGGACCTGGCGGCGCCGCCGGTGGCGGTCAGCATGCCCGAGATCCTCATCTCGCACAGCCCGCCGCTGGAGGACGCCATGATTCCCAGCGCGGCGAGGATCGCCGACGCAGTCCGCTCGGTCCGCGCCTGATGCGCGTTCCGGTTCACATGCCCAAGCTGGGCTATGACATGGTCGAGGGACGCATCGAGTCTTGGCTGGTAGCGGTCGGCGGCGAGGTCCGGCGCGGCGAACCCCTCGCCGAGATCGAGACCGACAAGATCGTCATCGAGATGGAGGCGCTGGCCTCAGGCACTCTCGCCGAGATCGTCCATCCGGCCGGCGAGGACATGATCCCGGTCGGCGAGGTCATCGGCTACCTGGACGACGGCAGCTGAGCCGCCTTCGCCGGCGGCCGGGCACCGAGGACACTCCGGGGGAGGCCGACCGCTAGGCTCACCGCCTCGCAGGGTGGTGTGCCGCGCGGCCCGGTCCGGCCCGACCGGTGGGGCCGGCACGAGTTCGGCGCCCATGGGGAGTGCTTCGGTTGGGTGGCGGGATGAGAGTGGAGAGAACGCCGCCGCCGGCAGCCGTCGTGGCGGTGAGCACGCTGTCGACCGGTTTCGGTTCCATCATCGCGTTCGCACCCGGGTACATCGCCACCGCCCTGAGAACCGACCTCGGCCTGGATCGCTGGCAGGTCGGCCTGGTGATCACCGTGCACTTCGTCTTCACCGCCGTGGGATCGCTGGGCTCGGGGCGCCTCACGGATCGTTGGGGTGCGCGCCTCGCCGCGGTGGCCTCCCTGCTGGCGGTGGCATTGGCCGCCGGTCTCGCCGCCGTGGTGGGGAACTACGCCGTGCTGTTCGTGGCGGCGGTCCTCGGGGGCGTCGGCTACGCCCTCGTGAACGTTGCGACCACCGTGGCCGTGGCGAGCGTGGTGAGCGCCCGCCGGCGGACGGTGTCGCTGGCCGCACGGACCGCCGGTGTGCCCGCGGTCGGTGGGCTGAGCGCCGCCGCCGGTGTGTGGGTCGCCGACCGCTGGGGCTGGGAGTGGGTGTTCGCCGGTCTCGGTGCGGCCACCGCGACTGTGGCGCTTGCCGCCGCCTGGGTGCTGCCGGACGATCACCCCGGGCGCGCCGCCGAGACCGCGCACCGCCTGCCGCGTGGCTTCGGCTGGTTCCCGGTGGGTGCGTTCCTGATGATCTACGGCTCGCAGCCGATGTACTCGTGGTCGGTGCCGTACCTGGAGGAGTCCCTCCGCGCCGCCCCGGCCCTGTCGGGAGTGCTGGTGGGGATCGGCACGACCGTCGGCGCCGGCGTGATGATCGTCTCCGGGTTGGCCGTCGACCGGGCCGGGCCGTCACGGCGGATCCCCCTCGTCGTGACGTTCGCGCTGGCCACCGGGGCCTGCAGCGCCCTGATCCTCGCCGGCGGGACCCTGGGGCTGGGTGTGGCGGTGTTGGGTGTGGTCGCGGGCATCTCGATGCAGCTCGCCTGCATCGGCGCCATGCAGGCCGCCTTCGTGGACCGGGCCGGCCCGGCGGTCGCCCAGGCCGCGGCAATCACCATGACCGGCTACTACGCGGGCGCGGTCGCCGCCCCGACGACCTTCGGCGCCGTCGTCGACACCGTCGGTTCCTACAGCTGGGCGTGGTTCATCGGATCGATACTGCTTGTGGGCGCCGCAGTGGCCTACCGCCTGGCGGGCCGGATACCTGTCGGGAAGCTCTAGCCCGTCGCTGAGTTCGGGCAGAAAGGGGAATGATTTGTCCATATTGTGGATTGTCTATTAGCCTTTTATGTATGGACTATCTACGGCGCCACATCGACGGGCGCCTGGCCCGCCTGCTCGAGGTCCATCCGGCCTGCCTGGTCGAGGGAGTGCGCGGTGCAGGCAAGACCAGCACCGCCCAGAGGCTCGCCGCGGCGACGCTGCGGCTGGATCATCCGCCCACGGCCGAGCAGATGGCCAACGATCCCGAGGCGGTGTGCGCGTCGCTGCCGAGCCCGGTGCTCATCGACGAGTGGCAACGGGTTCGGGAGGTGTGGGACGCAGTGCGGCGGATGATCGACGACGACCGGTCGCCGGGGCGGTTCATCCTCAGCGGTTCGTCCCGTGCCGCTGTCACCGCCGAGGTCCATACCGGCGCGGGCCGGATACTGCCGCTGCGGCTGCGGCCGATGACGCTGTCGGAGAGGCGGGGCGAGGTTCCTGCGGTGGCGCTGGAGAGTCTCGCCGAGGGTGGCATCGAGGCGGTGCGCGGCGCCCGGTCGCCGCTGTCGCCGGCCGAGCAGGTCGCCCCGACGGTGGAGTCGGGGCTGCCCGGCTACCTGGGAATGGGCCGGTCCGACCACCACGAGGCGCTCAGGGCCTACCTGGACCTGGCGGTGGCCCGGGACCTGGCCGAGATCACCTCGACCGTGCGCAACACCGGCAAGCTTCGCGATTACCTGCGGGCCTACGGCGCCGTGGTCGGCACGACCGCGGACCACGCCACCATCCACCACGCGGCGGGAGTGGCCAAGGCCACCGGCGAGGCCTACCACGACCTGCTGAGCCGCCTCGGGCTGATCGAGGAGCTCCCGGGATGGTCCCACAACCGGCTCAAGCGGCTCACGAGGCGGCCCAAGCGGCACCTGGTCGATCCGGCGCTGGCGGCCGCCGACCACCACGAGACGGCGGAGGTCCTGGGTGGGCGCCGGACGCGCCTCGGGGAACTGTTCGAGAGCGTCGTGGTGGGCCAGATCAGGTCCACCGCCGATGCGCTCGGCCTCTCGTGGCGCTTCGGTCACCTGCGCTCGGCCGGCGGCGACCACGAGATCGATCTGGTCGCCGACCTCCCCGACGGCGGCGTTCTCGCCTTCGAGGCCAAGCTGGCTGGGTCCGTGGGCCGTGCTGACACCCGGCAGCTGTCGGCTCTGCGGGACAGGCTCGGCGACGCCTTCCGGGCCGGGCTGGTGGTCCATCCCGGCACCGCCGCCTTCCGTATCGACGACCGGATCGCCGCCGTCCCCCTGGGCGTGCTGGTGTAGGCGGCCGGGGCTCGGGCTGTCGGGGTCCGCCGGGTTTCACAGGGCCGGATCGGTGAGCGGGCGGCGGCCGTGGCCACGACGGACACGTAGGCGAAGAACCCGGCAATCATCCGGACCGGCTCGTAGGCCAAGGGGGTGCATCCCTGGCTAGGGTGCGCGCCGGTGAGTGACCAGAGCACGCAGCGGCCGCTGGCTGCGGCAGCGGGCAGCGTCGTGGCGATGGCGCTGGGGTCGGCGGTGGGCTTCCTGCCGGGTTTCATCATCGTCGCGCTCCGCGCCGACCTCGCTCTCGACTACTGGCAGGTCGGCCTCCTGTCCACCGTGAACTACGGCTGCACCTGGCTGGCGATGGGCCCTGCGGCGCGCCTGACCGACCGCTGGGGTGCCCGCCGGGTCGTGCTGTTGGACATGGCGCTCGTGGCGGTCGCCGGCGCCATCGCCGCAGCGGCCGGCTCCTATCCGTTCCTGCTCGTGGCGGGCGTCCTGAACGGTCTGGGGTACGCGCTGACCAACGTGGGTACGAACATCGTGGTCAAGCGCTCGATCGACGCGCAGTGGCGCACCGCCGCGATGGTCGCCAAGTCAGCCGCCGTTCCCGGGTTCCTGGCTCTGCTCGCCGCCCTCGGACCCTGGATCGCCGATCGCTGGCACTGGCGCTGGCTGTACGCGGCCGTGGCGGCGGGAGGGGCGCTGGCGGCGGTGGCCGTCGGCCGGACGCTTCCCGACGATCGTGTCGCGCAGCGCAGCCCTGCCGTGCGGGAACTGCCGAAGTACTTCGGCTGGTTCCCCGTGGGGGCGGCCCTGATGGTCGCCGCCACCGTGCCCGTCTACCTGTTGTCGGTGCCGTACCTGGACGAGTCCCTCGGGTACACGTCCGCAACCTCGGGGGTGCTGGTGGGGGTGAGCGCGGCGATCGGAGTGGCGCTCACGCTGGCCATCGTGGTGCTCTCCCGCCGGGTGGGCCCGGAGTTCAGGGCGCGGCTGGTCGTCATCCTGTCGGCCCGGTCGCGGCTGATGTGGGCGATCTTCGGGCTCGTGCTCTACCGGATCCGTCTCGTGATGGTGCTCTGCGTGAGCATGGGCGCCTTCATCGCGCTGATCCTGATCGGCGGTTCGTTCGCGGTGGTGATCGCCATGGCGGGGATCGTCGGGACGATGTCCCTGCAGTCCGCCCGTCTCGGTGCCATGAACGCAGCCGTCGTCGAGAGGGCCGGTGCGGCGGCCGCCCGCGGCTCGGCACTGGCGATGGGTGGCTACTACCTCGGCACCATGGCGTCGCCCGTGATATTTGGAGCATTGCTGGATGTCGGCGTCTCGTACCGGTGGGTATGGCTCATCTGCATCATGCTGCTCGGCGCCGCCGCTGTGGCGTACCGCCTCGCCGGGCGCCTCCAGCCGCTGGACTGGTCCCGCTGGCGGGTGCTGCTGTCGCGCGGCTGACCCGTTCAGGACCGGTGGCCGGGCGAGGTGAGGATGCGTCCGCCGAACGGTGCCGGGGGGTGGAAGCGGCCGTCGGCGTACACGAGGTCGCCGTGCACCCAGACGGCGTCGATCCCCTCGGGCGGGACCATCGGATCCTCGAAACTGTTGCGTTCCCGCACCTTCTCCCAGTCGAACAGCACCAGTGACGCATCGGACCCCGGCCGCAGCACGGGGTCGTCCAGCCCCAGGAACCGGCAGGGCAGCGTGCTCATCCGGTGGACGATCTCCTGCAGCGGGATCCCCAGTTCCCGGGCCATGCGGAGCGCCTTCGGGAAGGATCCGACGGAGCGGGGATGTGGCTTCTGGCCCGGGCCGGGCACCGGGACCTGGCCTCCTTCGCCGCGCACGAGGCCGTCATCGACTTCTTCGTGGCCAACCGGGGCGAGATCACGATCATCACCCACTACGGCAACGAC
>CAZTZI010000008.1:0-3589 GCA_964618115.1 uncultured Acidimicrobiales bacterium | reverse complement strand
GCGCGTCAGCGGTTTGGCGATGGCATGTGGGACACGAGCATGGAATTGGCGTGGGATCCGGTTCCTGGTGCCTCATTCTATTGGGTCGGCAATCCGATATACGACCCGTCCGTTTCCCCGATTCCTCACGGCACTGGCGATGCGCCGGAATATGACGTCAATCGGGAATATGACCTCAACCGGTCAATTAGGGCCTGGTTCCCGGAGACGAACAGCGTCAAGTTGTATTTCTTGCAGCCGAACACGCAGTATCGATTCGAATTGTGGGCATGTCCCGCGCCGCTGGACGAGCTTGATGTCATATCGACCTCGGAGTGCGGGCCGCGTTCAGAAGTCACACTCACGACGCCGGCTGGGTGAGCCGGCGGCAGTTCGCGGCGCGTGTCTCGACGAGCGGCGGCATCAGCCGTCGCGTCCGGTGATCACTGCCGGTGGGGGATCATCGGTCGCCGCATCCCAGACCATCAGCGTCACGGCCATGCCCAGCAGCAGGGCGCCCACCACCAGGGCGATCCGCGCCCACCGCAGCGTGCGGGGCGGATCGGCGTCCACCGGTCTAGGACACCTCCACGACGGCGACCTTCTGTCGGGTCGCGACGGTGGCGAGGGCGTGCCGCGAGTCCGCCACGTTCAGGACACCTCCACGACGGTGACCTTCTGCCGGCCGGCGGGAGAGTCGAACTCGACCGCGTCCCCCTCGGCCGCGCCCAGCAGTGCCTCGCCCATCGGCGATCCCGGTGACACCACCACGACATCGTCCTGCCGCTCCTCGATCACCCCGACCAGGAAGCGCTCGGGCTCGTCGTCGCCGTCGTAGAGGACGGTCACCACCGACCCCAGAATCACCCCGAAGTCGCTGCCGCTGCCATTGCCGGCGTCGATGATCTCCGCATTGGCCAGGATCCGTGTGAGATGGACGATGCGGCCCTCCAGTTTGGCCTGCTCCTCCTTGGCTGCGTGGTAGTCGCCGTTCTCGGACAGGTCGCCCAGCTTGCGGGCGGCCTCGATCTTGTCGGCTATGTCGATACGGCCTCGAGTGGAGAGTTCCTGCAGCTCAGCGCTCAGCCGGTCGTGCGCGGCCTGCGAGAGGTGGTGAGCATCGGGCATCGCATCAATCTACCGGCGGCGCGGTATGCTGATGCCGTGGCGAACCGGCCCAGCATCGCGATTCCCTAGCGCGCGCCATCCCGGCGCGCGCCTTCAACCGTCCACCCAGGTGGGCGGTTTCGCAATTTGGCAGGCGCTTCAGCAGGACGGGAGCTAGCGACAGAACCATGGCACATCGAGTGGGAGTCATCGGAGGCGACGGCATCGGCCCCGAGGTCGTGACCGAGGGCCTGAAGGTGATCGCGGCCGCCGGCGTGGACCTCGACACCACGCACTACGACCTCGGCGGCAGCCGCTACCTGCGGGACGGAACCGTGCTCGACGACGCCACCGTGGAGGAGTGGCGCAGCCTCGACGCGCTCTACATGGGAGCGGTCGGCACCCCCGAGGTGCCCCCCGGCATCATCGAGAGGGGCCTGCTGCTGAAGATGCGCTTCGAGCTGGACCTCTACATCAACCTGCGACCCTTCACCGCGCCGGCCCACGACTTCGTGGTGATCCGCGAGAACACCGAGGGCACGTACGCGGGGGAGGGTGGCTTCCTGAGGAGGGGCACCCCGCACGAGATCGCCACCCAGGGGTCGGTGAACACCCGCCACGGCGTCGAGCGGGCCGTTCGCTACGCATTCGATCTGGCCATGACCCGCCGCAAGCACGTGACTCTGGTGCACAAGACCAACGTGCTCACCTTCGCCGGCGACCTCTGGGAGCGCGCCTTCAACGAGGTCGCGGCGGGGTATCCGGACGTGTCGACGGCTTACAACCATGTCGATGCGGCGTGCATCTACTTCGTGGAGGACCCGGCCCGCTACGACGTGATCGTCACCGACAACCTCTTCGGCGACATCCTCACCGACCTCGGCGGCGCGGTGTCGGGCGGCATCGGGCTGGCACCCACAGCCAACCTGCATCCCGGACAGGTGTCTATGTTCGAGCCGGTCCACGGCTCCGCCCCCGACATCGTGGGCACGGGCCGGGCCAATCCCGTCGCGGCGGTGCTGTCGGGCGCGATGATGTTGGACCACCTCGGCGAGACCGGCGCCGCCGAACGGATCCGCAAGGCCTGCGACCGGCCCGAGTCGCTCGCCGGCGCCACCAGCGAGATCGGTGACGCCATCGTCGCCCGTCTCGCTGACCAGACCATCTGATTTCGACGACACGAAGACACTCACGGAAGGCCACCGCAGACATGCCCATCACCCCCAGCAAGCACATCTGGATGAACGGCGAGCTCGTTGACTGGAACGACGCCAAGATCCACGTGCTGTCGCACTCCCTGCACTACGGGACAGGGGTGTTCGAGGGAATCCGCACGTATGCGACCGACGACGGCCCCGCGGTGTTCCGGCTGACCGACCACATCCAGCGGCTCTACAACTCGGCCAAGATCCTCAATATGGGAATGCCGTACTCGGTGCCCGAGATCGTGGACGCCTGCAAGCTGGTGGTGCGCGACAGCGGGCTGCCCGAGTGCTACGTGCGCCCCATCGCCTACTACGGCTATGGCGAGATCGGGCTGTCCACCGCCGACTGCGTCACCGACATCGCCATCGCGGTGTGGCCCTGGGGCGCCTACCTCGGCGACGACGCCCTCACCAAGGGCGTGCGGTTGAAGATCTCGTCATGGGCCCGCCACGACCACAACATCATGCCCCCCGCCTCCAAGACCACCGGCAACTACGCCAACTCCACGCTGGCCAAGATGGAGGCTCTCAGGGCCGGCTACGACGAGGCCATCATGCTCAACCCGGCCGGGCTGGTGTCGGAGTGCAGCGGCGAGAACATCTTCGCCGGCACCCCCGACCTGCTGGTGACGCCGCCGCTGTCGTCCGGAGCGCTTCCCGGCATCACGCAGGACTCGGTGATCTCCATCGCCCGAGACATCGGCATCGACGTGGTGATCGGCGATCTGGCCCGCAGCGACCTGTACATCGCGCAGGAGATCTTCGTGTGCGGAACCGCCACCGAGGTCGGCGCGGTCAACTCGGTGGACGACCGGCCGCTGGAGTGCCCCGGCCCGCGTACGCTGGCCATCGCCGAGGCCTACGCCGACGTCGTGCGGGGCCGCAACGACCGCTACAAGACGTGGAACGAGTACGTCCATGAGTAGCGGCGCCGGGTCGCGGCCCTCGGTGGAGATCTACGACACCACCCTGCGCGACGGCACCCAGCTGGAGGGCATCTCGCTCACCGTCGACGACAAGCTGCGCATCGCCGAGCAGCTGGACTACCTCGGAGTGGCCTTCATCGAGGGCGGCTGGCCGGGCGCCAACCCCAAGGACGACGAGTTCTTCGACCGGGCCCGCACCGAGCTCGACCTGCAGGTCAGCGAACTCGTCGCCTTCGGCTCCACCCGCCGGGCTCGGGGCAAGGTCGACTCCGACCTGGTGCTGACCCATCTGGTCGGGGCCGGAACGTCGACGGTGTGCATCGTCGGCAAGTGCTGGGACTACCACGTCACCGAGGCGCTGCAGACCACCCT
>CAZTZI010000007.1:0-6119 GCA_964618115.1 uncultured Acidimicrobiales bacterium | reverse complement strand
GTCACCGTCGGCCAGCGAGGGCGGCAGCAGGCCGAGGTCCTCGGCGATGCGGATGGCGACGAGTCGGTTTAAGTGCGTGAAGGTGGCCTCGCGCAGCAGGCGGGCGACGGCTTGTGGCGGGGAGTTCCCCTCGCTACGCAGGTGCTCGACGACCGCCACGATGTCGCGGCGGTCGGCAAGCCCGCCGGGGTCGACCCGCAGCGACGCCTCGTCGGCGATCGAGCCGTCGGCGTCGATGCCGAATCGCCCGGCGGCCTGTGCGGCCAGATCGGTCTCCAGCAGGGCGCGGGCGCGTCCGACGAGGCGTTCGAGCCGGCCCCGCTGTGCCTCGTCGAGACCGGTGGTCACTGGAAGCGGACGTGCTTGCCGTCCGCGAGTTCGCCGGCCACGGCGTCCCGGATGCGATCGAGCGCAGGTTCGATCTCGTCCTCGGTCGAGATCGGCCCCGGCACGATGGCGGCGGTACTGATCCAGGACACCCGTCCGGCCGTGCGAACGTCCTCGAGCTTTCGCCGGGTCTCGCCGGCCCTGGCGCGGGCGCTGTCGACTCGCGCCTCCAACTCCGACGCTCCGAGTTCTCCCAGAGAGTCCGGCGGAACGAGGCTGTCGAACTGTTCCAACACCTCAGCGAGGATGTCGGCGTCGAGATCGCTGAACTCGGATCGGATGCGGGAACGAATCTCCTCCAAGACGGCGTTGAGGCGGTCAGCGGCCGCTTGCGCCGCATCCTCGCGAGCGCGAGCGAGGTGCTCCGCGACGGCGATGGCGGTCGCGGCGTGAGTCGCGAGATCGCTGTCCGAGAGCAGATCCTGAAGTTCGGAATGCTTGTATCGGACTGCCTCAGGGAACGCATCCACCGATCGGTTGGCCTCTCTTCGGGCGACGCGAAGACCGGCGGCGTGCTCGGCCAGGACGCCGTCGAGGGTGGTGACGGCCTCCAGGCCCGCGCTCAGGTCGGCCCACGCCGCCAGTGCCGTCGTGACGGCTTCCGCATCACCCTCGGTACTCAGGCGGTCGAGAATCCCGCGGGTGCGCGTGACGGGCTCGGGGACGGTCACGCCGATTCCCACCAGGGTCGAGGCGACTCGGACCGTCGGCTCGCGGTGCGGCGCGAACGTCTGACGGACGACATCGGCCAGCGCCGCCGTCGAGTGGCCGGTCACGCTCGCTCCGAAGGCTTCGAGCTTCCGAGCGAGGTCGGTGCGCTGTTCGAGCGGAATGTCGGTGTGCGTCGGGTTGGCGAAGGTCGCGGACCTGAACGCGGGGATCGTGGCGAACACCCCGTCGAGGCGACGGTCGCCGGCGTCGGAGATGCGCTGGCCCTGGTGGATCACTTCGACCGTGCCGGCGCGCACGGCGGCGGCGCACAGCGCCTGCACGACCTCGATGGGGGCGCCGAACGGCGGACCGGCGAAGTGCGAAGCCAGGTAGCCCCCGGTGGCCTCGTGGCCGTAGGACGCCCGTCTCTGCACCTCGCCGACGAGCGCCGCGAGGGGACCGTGCTCGGTGACGAGCACCCAACCGTCAGGGGTTGCCTCGACCAGGCCGATGCCGTCCTCGCGGAGCCCTTCGGGCAGCGTTCCGAGGTCGGTGGTGCGCAGCACGTGCATGACGTCGTCGCGCCGCAGGTTCGCCGTGAACTCTCCGAGCCGCGGGTACATCTCGTTCAGCCGCTCGTCGAGCAGGCGCTGGGCCGTCGGGCGAAGGTCGCCGCCGTCGGCTTCCTGGACGCGCCCGCGGAAGATCACCTGCCCGGCCGCGAGGTCGCGTGCGAGCCGCTGGCGGGCCGCCGACTCGTGGCGGGCCTCGCGCCCACGTTCTGCACCGAGAAGTTCCACCTCGGTGGCGTTCTTGCCGGCGGTGTCGCGCCTGTCGATCATGCTGCGGCTGCGGTGAAGGTCCCGCAGCACATCCCAGGTGTCCTCGGCGAGTTCGTAGACCCAGGTCACGACGTTCTCGCCGGCCTTCTCCCGCGAACCGGCCCGGAGTTCGGCACGACGTTCGGCGGTCGCCTCCTCGATGTGCAGCGCCAGATCCCCGGCCACGACACCCTCACCCTCGACGGTCACGTCGACCTTGAAGGAGCGGCCGCGGGCCACGGTGAGGCCGCCGAGTGCTTCCTGCAGCAGGCGTCGGCGGAGACGGACCGACGCGCCCGGCGTCAGGTCGATGCCGCGCCGGGTCTTCTCCCAGTCCTTCTCCTCGGGCGACTGCAGCTTGTAGCCGCCGTCGCCCTCGCGCAGGCGGTCGTCGGCGACGAGGCGGGCCAGCGCGGACTCCACCTCGGCGCGCCGGCTCTCGGCCTCCACGTGAGGATGCAGCAGCACGGCGATGTTCGGGGCCGTCAACGGCAGGGCTCGAACCTCGACGCACAGCGCGACGACCTTCATGACCTGCGCCTCGACACTGCCGGTGCCGTACTGCGCTGCCACCTGGCGGACCTCGGCCTGCCACGACGTGGGGATCAACTCCTCGAGGAGGCTGTAGGACCGATCCATCGTGACGAGGGTGCCGACCTCGCAGCCGCCCAGGCCAACTTCGGGATGGACGACGAGCTGCTGCGCGTGCTTGATGAGGGTTCGGTTCGACCCTCCGACGGTGGGGGATGCCCCTCCCTTGGTGCGCCGCACCGATACGGCGTCGATCAGCAGTTGGATCTGGTAGGGAAGCAGCGGGTGCAGGCGGACCAACTCGTCGAGGCCCGTCTCGCCGGACCTGCTCGGCGACGCCAGGCGCGCGTTGCTGACCAGCTTGTTGCGGTTCGGCTCGATCACGGCCCGAACCGCCTCGCCGCCCTCGGCGGTCTTCTCCAGGACACGCTTGCCGGTGACCTCGTCGATGTCCGACGGCAGCAGATCGACCCGCAGCGGGAACCGCGCCTGCGCCCGCGCCAACTCGACCTGCTTGGCTTCGAGGCTGTCGACCACGTCGTCGAGACGCTCCTGGGAGGTCACCACGAGCCACAGCCGCCCGCGGCGCATCTGGAACGCCTCGGCGAGACCTTGAAGATCCAACATCCGGTGCACCGACCGGGCGACGTACTGGCCAGCTTCGTCCACCACGAACGCGAGCCGCCTGCAACCGCCGCCGCGGCGCTCGAGCAGTTCGAGCGCACGGGCCGCGAACCAGTCGGCGTCGATGGCCGGCGCTTCCAACCCCTGCGCCCATTCGGGAAGACCGCCGCTGCTGCCGTAGACGGCGTCCAGCGCTCGGGCGGCCTGGCGCTTGGCGAGGGCGGTGTAGCGCCGCTCACGCCAGGGACGTCCGTCGATCTCGGCGAACGCGGTCTCGAACTCGGCAAGCTTCCCGTCGCCCTCGAGGGTGTACTCCAGTTCGGCGAGCGTGAAGTTCCGGGAGTAATCGAGCCGCTCGAGCAGCGCCCGGTAGATAGGCAGGACGACCGACTCCCCTTCCCCGGCCACGACGTTCGCGCCGGTCGCCAGGTTCACGAGCACGGTCAGCGTCGGCGACCGGGCGTGGATGGTGTTGAGCAGGGCCTGCACCGCCGGGGCGTGCGTGCGACCGAAGAACCGCTCGGTGGCGCTCTCGTCGCCCACCGGCGGGTTCGCCAGGAGATAGCCGAGGATCTTCGCCCAACTCGACTTGCCCGAACCGAAGAACCCCGACACCCACACCGTGCAGGTCTCGTTCGGGCTGAGGATCGACTCCTGGTAGGCCTCGAGCACCGTCTCGAACTCCTCGAGGATGTGCTCGGTGGCGACGTACTCCTCGAGTTCGTTGGCGATGGTGGCCTCGTCGGCGTCATCGACCTTGACGACCTCCTCGATGGTTCGGCGGATGTCGCGCCGGAAGAGTTCTTCGATCCTCACGCCTGCGTCTCCCTCGGCACGATCAGCGCCCGGTAGCCGTAGGCAGGCTCGGCCCGGTCCATGAACCGCAGACCGTACTCACCGATCCGCGTGCCCGGGTACAGCAGGGTGACCGGTCGGGATAGGCGACCCCGCAGATCGTCGAGCAGCGTGGACGTGCGATACGCGGGATAGAGCGCCCCCGCCCGGTATAGGAACACCGCGGTTCGCTCATTGCAGCCCTCGACGTGCTCCACCACCCGGTCGGTGAGCGTCGGCGGCTCGCGGAGAATCTCCCCGACCGCCGCGGACACCTCGCGAACCGCCGCCCCGTCGTTCGCCTCCCGCGCCCGGCGCTCCAAGTCGACCAACTCGTCGAAGTAGCCGGAATCGTCCACCGCCGCCCAGAACAGATCCGCCAGCGACACCGCCGCGCAGGCGATCCGCCGCGGCGGCGACTCCAGCCAACGCCGGAGATCCCCCAGGTCGCGCCGAACCTGCCACTCCTGCTTCGGGGGGTACTGGTACAGCACGAATGGCGGGTCACCCCCGGCGGCGAAATGCGCCTCGATGCGCTCACCGATCCGGCGCAACTCCTCACGCAACGGCACCGGTCACCTCCCGCTGATTCATCGGCCTGTTGACTGCGCGCCGAGATTCTCTGCACTCACGCAGCGGCACCGGTCACCTCCTCCAGCCGACCCACCAACCAGTCGAGCCGCACCGCAGAGCCAGCACGGGAGAAGCGCAGAACCCCCAGGCGAGCCGACCGGACGAACAAGTCCTCCACTGCCGAGTCGTCCAAGAGCCAACGCCGCCAGACGCTGCTATTCGCCAGCGCTCGCGATGACGCCCCTTGCTCGTGCTCCCGCCACGCCACGTAAGCGAAGCCGCGGGGCGTCATCGCGGGCGGAGCGATCTCCTTGCGGTGCCCCTTGGCGACGCCCGCGAGGACCCCGAAGTCCCGCAGCGTCGAAAGCAGTCCCTGCGCGGTGCGGGTCCGAACGCTGTCGCTCCACTCAGGCACCTGCCCGGCGGCGCTCAGTTCGCTCAGCCAGCCAACGGCATCGTCGATGCCGACCGACAGGCGCCCCTGCTGCCACCACTCCCACATCGGCCCCTCGGCGAAGGCGGCCAGCAGATCGTCGGCCCGGGCGGTCTCGTAGTAGCAGGCCTCCCGGAACGCCCTCGAGTCGCTGAGCAGACCCTTCAACGCTGGCACAACGTGTGGACCGGGATCGACATACCGCCTCTGGATTACCCAGTACAACAGGTCGTCGAGCCTCGAACGCGACGGCTTGCCGAGCAGGTTCTCCGCCGACAGCCGGTGCAGATTTTCCTCTGCCGACAGGTCCGCATCCCACAACTCGACCACACGGCGCGTGTCTTCTAGCGCTGCGCCGCCCTTCGCCAGCCGGGACGTGTAGACCTCGCCCATCACGCTCAGGCCGCCGGAACGACGTACGGCGCCACCGCCGCACCGTTGCGGTCTGGAGGCACGCGGACACCCATGACCGTCAGGTCACAAGGTCGAAGTACGGGGCCCGGAACGCGCCGTCGAGGCCCACGTAGGACGCGGCCAAGCGGCGCGCCAAGAGGGCCGACGCAGCTTCGTCGTCGGAATCGAGCCTCGCCACGCGCCCAAGCAGCAGACCGTCGCCGAGTACCTCACCTGGTCCGGGCTCTCCCGCCCACTCGCCGAGGCGCCTGCGCGCCGTACCGTCGTCCCAACCCTCCAACTCCGTGAGGAGATCGTCCACGTCCGTTGCGGTCTTCTGCTCGGCCAGCCACGCCGACGCCCAGCGCCGGAACGGCAGCTCATCGGAGAACAGGTGCAGCGCCGACGCCCGCCCCGACAGCGCATCCTCATGTCGCCGCTGCGCGGACAGGACATCGAGTTCGAGGCCGGCCGACCGCCAAGTACGCGGCAACGCCCTGCTCAGGACGTACGACCCCACACGATCCAGACCGTGGCAGTTCCACCAGCCCCTCAGATCGGCCTCCCCAAGGCGCGCCACACCCAGAACCAGCCGAACCACCCCGCCGACCCCGGTAGCCAACCCGCCCACCGTTGTCGCAACCCCACTCATCGGGCGCCAGATATAGCAGATCACCACCGTCGCCTCCTCGCCGGCCAACAGCTGTCACCCGCCCCACCTGAATCGCACTGGCTTTCTTTGAAGGTCTGGCGTATCCCGGGCTTCGCGCGGTCAGCTTGCTCGACTTCGAGCGGTGGTGGTGGCGTGGCGGGGGCTACAAGAAGTGGGAATCGTCCATGTCGGGGTGGGGCCGGAGCGGGCTCGTGGAGAC
>CAZTZI010000006.1:0-2676 GCA_964618115.1 uncultured Acidimicrobiales bacterium | reverse complement strand
GCTTGAGCCACTCGTGAACCACGACGTCGCCGTTCGGGGCCACCTCGGCAACCCGCACCTCGCCGGTGTCGAGGAGATCGATCGCCTCGTGCACGGCTCGGCGGGCGGCGTCGTCGCCCGCCGAGAGTCCGGCACGAGCCCCCCACAGCTCACCGATCCGAGCCTTGAGATCAGCGCGGTAGATCATGGGCGCAGGCTAGCGGGAGGCACCGGACCTCCCCGAGACCGCCAGCCTCTCCGCCAGCAGGGCCAGGCGCTCGTCGGGCACCGTCGCCGCCAGGCGTACGTGGTCGGTGCCGGCAGCTCCGTAGAACTCGCCCGGGCTCACCAGCATCCCCACCGTGGCGGCCAGGCGCTCCGCGAGACCCCAGGCGTCGCCGCCCGGCGCGGGCGCCCACAGGTAGAAGGCGCCTCGAGGCAGCGGCGCCCGAAGGTCCAGGTCCTCCAGCAACCCCGCCAGCGTCTCGAGCCGGCCCCTGTAGCGACGCCGTTGCACCTCCACGTGGTCGTCGTCGTTCAGGGCCACGACCGCCGCGGCCTGAACCGGACCGGGGACCATGAACCCGAGGTGCCGCCGGGCCTGCGCGCAGAAGTCCACGAGTTCGGCGTCGCCGGTGTAGAAGCCGGCTCGCATACCGGCGAAGTTGGAGCGCTTCGACAGTGAATGGACGGCCACCACCCCGTCGGATCCCTGCGCCAGGATTGTCCGCCCCGCCAGCGGTGGCCCCTCCGGGGCGCGGTCCCAGACGTACTCGACGTAGCACTCGTCACTGCACACGACGACACCACGCTCCCGCCCCCAGGCGGCCGCCGCCGCCAGGTCCTCGATGGCTCCGGTGGGATTGGCGGGCGAGTTCACCCAGAGGCACAGCGCTCGGTCGGCGTCACGGGCGTCAACGGCACCGAGGTCGAGCCGCCCGCTGGGGCCCAGCGGGACCGGCACTGCACGCAGCCCGGCCAGCTTCGCCCCCGCCGCGTACGTGGGGTACGCCACGGCCGGGTAGAGGACGGTGTCACCATCGACGCCGCGGAGTCTGAGCAGGCGCGGCAGGGAGGCGATCAACTCCTTGGTCCCCACACACGCGGCGATGCGATCCGGAGGCACCTGGACGCCGAACCGCCGCGCCAGCCAAGCCGCGGCGGCCTGCCGGAGCGCCGGCGTGCCGACCGATGCGGGATACGAGCGCTCGGCACCGGATCCCGCCAGCGCCTCGACCGCAGGCGCCGGCGGCGGATCGCACGGGTCGCCCACCGAGAGGTCGACGCAACCCCCGGCGTGCTCGCCGGCCACGGCCCGCAGATCCCCCAAGCGGTCGTACGGGTAGGGCTCCAGGACCAGTGGCGCGCTCATCGCCCGGACTCGATCCGGCGGTCGGTGCGCCCCGAGAACACCGGAAACACGCCCACCAACAGGCTTCGCCATCCGGTGGCAGCGCCGGTCACAGGCCGTGACACTGGATTCCGGCCTCCGCCGGAAGGACGAGCACCTCGATGGCCCGGGGCATCACTCGGCAGCCTCCCGGCCGTCGCTGTTGGCCGTTGCGGGGCACCGGAAGTCGGCGAACCGTACTGCTGAGGCGGCGTCGATGCGCACCAGGAACCGCATCCCGTCACCGGTCTCGGTCTCCGACAGCACCTGCGACGAGCGGTGCAGCCCGGCCATCACCTCGCCGCGCGAGAACGGCACCACGAATTCCGCCGTGGAAGCCGCGGACCGCAGCCGGTCGCCGATCACGGCGGTCAGATGCTCCACGCCGACACCTGTTGCGGCCGACACCGCGACGCTGCCCGGTTGGGAGGCCAGCAAGTGCTCCACCCCGCCGGCGACGTCGAGCTTGTTGAACACCAGCAACTCGGGCACCTTCGAGGCCCCGATCTCCTCGAGAACATCCCGCACGGCCTCCACCTGGCCGGCGCAGTCCGCCGCCGAGGCGTCCACGACGTGCAGCAGGAGGTCGGCGTCGGCGACCACCTCGAGCGTGCTCATGAAGGCCTCCACGAACTCGTGCGGCAGCTTGCGCACGAACCCGACCGTATCGACGAGGAGCACGGTCTCGCCGCCGGGCAGCTCGAGGCGCCGGGTGAGCGCATCGAGGGTGGCGAACAGCCGGTCCTCCACGTGGGCCTCCGCCCCGCAGAGGGCGTTGAGGAGGCTGGACTTGCCGGCGTTCGTATAACCGACGATGGCGACGGTGGGTCGCGCCGAGCGCTGCCGCCGCCGCGCCTGGACGCTGCGGTGGCGGCGGATGTCCCGCAATCTGCGCTCCAGGGTGTTGATGCGACGCAGCAACCTGCGCCTGTCCACCTCCAGCTGCGTCTCGCCGGGTCCCCGGGTGCCGATCCCGCCGGCCTGCTGGCTGAGCCGGTAGCCCGAGCCGCGCAGGCGCGGCAGCCGGTAGCGCAGCTGCGCCAATTCGACCTGCACCTTCCCCTCGGTGCTGGAGGCGTTCTGGGCGAAGATGTCGAGGATGACCGTCGTGCGATCGATGGCCGTGCGGCCCAGGATGCCCTCGAGGTTGTATTGCTGCGCCGGAGTGAGCTCGTCGTCGAACACCACCGTGTCGCAGTCGACCTCCTCGGCTACAGCCTTGATCTCGCGAGCCTTGCCGGCACCGACGAAGGTGGACGGGTCGGGGGCGGTGCGGCGCTGGCAGACCCTCTCGACGGCGTCGGCGC
>CAZTZI010000005.1:0-25940 GCA_964618115.1 uncultured Acidimicrobiales bacterium | reverse complement strand
GGCAGGGGGACGGCGGTCGCACCGCCGCCGACCCGTCTGGGCTGGTGTCGGAGTATCTGAGGCGGCGACTTCGATAGATGATCTCTGGACCCTGTACCACCCCTCCGGGCGACTCGCGGCCCCTCGCTTCGCCCTGAGGTCGCTGGGCACCCGCGGAATTCGGAATAACAGTATTTTTCTCACATTATTATTAATTAACATATTGTATCGTGATAGACGCGGCGCGGGTCGGGGGTCGAGGCGGACTAGTCTGTCGCCCCGCGACGAGGCGGCGGCGGGGCCGCGGGAGGGGAGGCGACCGTGAGTGTGCTGGCCGATGTGGACCCCGCGGTGGCATATCCGGCGACTGTGCCCGACATGGGTGAGGCGCCGCGCCACGCGCGGACCCGGTTCCTCGCCTACGGCGCCCTGAGCGCGCACTTCTCCGGTCGCCCGGACTGCTTTGTGGGCCAAGAGCTCAACGTCTACTACCGCCAGGCACCGGACACCGCGTTCGTCGTTCCCGACGTGCTGGTGTGCTTCGGCGTTGACCCCCGGGCCATTGAGGAGGACGTCAGCTACCGGCTGTGGGACGCGGGCGCGCCGCCCTCCTTCGTCCTCGAGGTCGCCTCTGAGCGGACCTCCAAGCGAGACCGCGAGGAAAAGCCCGCTGTCTACCTGGAGGTCGGTGTCGGCGAGTACTGGCGCTTCGACCCCACCGGCGGCGACCTGCACAGACCTGTCCTGCAGGGGGAGCGCCGGGTGGGCGACTCTTGGGAGCCGGCTACGGTAGCCATGGACGACGACGGTCGCCTCCGCGGCCGCAGCCGCGTGCTCGGCTTGGACCTGCACGCCGAGGCGCGCCGCCTGCGCTTCCTCGACCCCCGAACCGGCCTCTGGCTGCCCGACCCCGACGAATCCCGACACGCCCTCGACGCGACGCGCCAAGAGCGAGACGCTGCCGAAGCTGCCTTGGCCGCCGCCGCGGCCGCCCGCCGCGCCGCCGAAGCCCGGGCCGAAGCCGCCGAGGCCGAGGTGGCCGCCCTGCGCGCTCGACTGAACGACCAGGACGGCGGCACGCCCCAATAGCGGCGACCCGCGAGGACTCTCGAGTGCCGGCTGTGTGTGGAAGCGCACGTCCACTGCCACGTCTCCCCTGAACAGTCAAAGGCGACCTGTGCTGAGAAGCGGCGAGTGATCGCTCGCCGGCTCTGCGATGCTGTTGGGGTGAGTTCCAGGCCGATCCCGGCGCTCCGGCGATGAGCACCGGCGTCACCTCCGACGCTCCCGCCGCCGGCGCCTCTCAGGTCGCCTCGCCTCCCTGGGACAGGCTCCAGCCCTGGCGGGGACACCCTGCCGCCGGGCCGATCACGTCACTGCTGGTGGAGCACACGGCGCACTACCCCGGCGCCGGCACCGAACTGATCGAGCGGGCCTACGCCTGGGCGGCCGGCGCCCACCAGGCCCAGCGCCGCAAGTCGGGCGAGCCGTTCGTGGAGCACCCCCTCAGCGTGGCGCGCATCGTCGCCCGCCTGGGCCTCGACGACGTGAGCGTGGCCGCAGCCCTGCTGCACGACGTCATCGAGGACACCGACCGCACGCTCGCCGATGTGGAGGCCGACTTCGGTCCCGACGTGGCCAAGATCGTCGACGGCGTCACCAAGCTGGACAGGGTCGAGTTCACGACCCGGGAGCGCCACCAGGCCGCCTCGCTGCGCAAGATGCTGGTGGCGATGGCCAAGGACCTGCGGGTGCTCATCATCAAGCTGGCCGACAGGCTCCACAACATGTGCACGCTGGCGGCCCTCTCGCCGGCGAAGCAGCAGCTCGTGGCGCGCGAGACCCTCGACGTCTATGCGCCCCTGGCGCATCGCCTCGGCATGCAGGAACTGAAGGGCCGCCTGGAGGACCTCTCGTTCGCCGCCCTGCATCCCAAGTGGTACGCCCAGATCGATCACCTGGTGGCCGAACAGGACCCCGAACGCGATCTCTACCTGGCCCAACTCCTGGTCACCGTGGAGGGACGGCTGCTCGAACTGGGCATCGGGGCCGAAGTGACCGGCCGGCCGAAGCACCTATGGAGCATCTACGAGAAGATGGTGCTGAAGAACCGCGACTTCAGCGACATCTACGACCTGGTGGGCATCCGGGTCATCACCGAGAGCGTGCGGGACTGCTACGCCACCCTGGGTGCCATCCACGCCATCTGGAAGCCGCTGCAGGGGCGCTTCAAGGACTACATCGCCATGCCCAAGTTCAACCTCTACCAGAGTCTGCACACGGCGGTCGTGGGCCCGCAGGGCAAAGTCGTGGAGGTGCAGATCCGGACGCGGGAGATGCACGTCCGGGCCGAGCACGGCGTCGCCGCCCACTGGGACTACAAGGAGGAGAGCGGCGACGACCTGGCCTGGCTGAGCCGGATCATCGACTGGTCCGAGGAGAGTGACGATCCCGAGCAGTTCCTCGGCAATCTCAAGGTCGAGTTCGAGCAGGACGAGGTGTTCGTCTTCACGCCGCGGGGCGACGTGGTGACCCTGCCGGTGGGCGCCACCCCGGTCGACTTCGCCTACGCCATCCATACCGAGGTGGGTCACGGCTGCATCGGGGCGCGGGTCAACAGCCGCCTCGTCGCACTGACCACCAGGCTCTCCACCGGCGACACCGTGGAGGTGATGACGTCCAAGGATCCCGATGCCGGTCCGTCGCAGGACTGGCTGCAATTCGTCGCCACGAGCCGGGCCCGCTCCCGCATCCGCCAGTGGCTGACGCGGGAGCGCCGAACCGAGGCCCTCAACCGCGGACGTGACGAGATCACCGCTGAACTACGACGGGAGTCGCTGCCGATCGCCCCGGTCATCCGCTCCGAGACGCTGCGCGAGGTGGCGAAGGCTCTCAACTACGACGACACCGACGCCCTGTTCGTGGCGGTCGGGGAGCGCCACCTGTCGGCGTGCAGCGTCACCGAGCGGGTCGCCCGCCGCCTGCGCGGCGAGGATGCCGAGGGCTCGCAACCCGCCGAACGGGTGTCGGCCACCGCCCTGGCTCCTCGGCGAGCCTCTCCCAAGAGTTCCGGTGGGGCGGGTGTGCACGTCGAGGGTCTCGGCGACGTGTGGGTGCGCCTCGCCAAGTGTTGTACGCCGGTCATGCCCGACGAGATCATCGGTTTCGTGACCCGAGGCCGGGGCGTATCGATCCACCGCTCGGACTGCGCCAACGCCGTGGCCCTCAGCGATGACGGCGAGGCGGCCCGCATCATCGATGTCGAGTGGGAGGAAGGGGCCTCCACGGTCTTCACCGCGGCGATCGAGGTGCGATCGCTCGACCGGCCGCACCTGCTGCGCGACGTGGCGGTAGCGGTGTCGGAGCAGCAGGTCAACATCATTTCGGTGAACGCCCGCGCCGGCGCCGACGGCGCCTCGATCATGCGCTTCGAGATGGAACTCTCCGACGGCGCGCAATTGTCATCGGTGCTGCACGCGGTGCGCCGGGTCGGCAACGTCTACGACGCCTACCGCGTGCTGCCGGGCGGCGGCCGCGGCTGACCCCACGGGTTCGCGGCCGCCCGGGCGGGGACCGGGGTGCCGCTCTGCTCCTTCATGGCGGGCCGAAGGCGTCGCAGCCCGGCCCCCCGCCCTCGGGATCTCGTCATTCCGGCGAAGGCCGGAATCCAGTCCCGAACATCCCGCCCGGGGCTGTCTCAGTGACCGAGAGCGTGCTCCAGGGCGCCGGCTACTTCGGGGTGGGTGAACTCGAAACCGTCTCCCAGCAGGACCTCGGGGACCACCCGGACGCTCTGGGTCAGGCCGGCGACCGCTTCGGAGCCCATGAGGAGGCCTGGCACCAGGAGCGGCACGGGCAGGACCGCGGGGCGGCGCAGCGCTCGGCCCAGGGCGCGGGTGAACTCGCCGTTGGTGACCGGGTTGGGTGCGGTGATGTTCACCGGCCCTGCCGCCTCGCTCCCGAGCAGGTGGCAGATGGCGGCGACGGTGTCGGTCAGGGAGATCCAGCTCACCCAGCGTTCGGCGGAGCCGAGGCGCCCGCCGAGGCCGAGCTTGAACAGGGGTAGCTGCCGGCGCAGGAACGGCCCGTCGGCGGACAGCACGACACCGGTGCGCAGCAGCACGGTTCGCACGGCGGCCTCCGGCTGCGCCGCTGCCTCCCATTCCTGGCACAGCTCCGCCAGGAATCCCCCGCCAGGCTCGGTGTTCTCGGTCACGATGGTGTCGCCGCGCTCGCTGTAGAAGCCCATGGCCGAGGCGCTGAGGATCGTCTCGGGCGGCTGTGACAGGCTCGCTACCGTCCCGGCCAGCAGCGCGGCGGCGCCGATCCGGCTGTCGCGCAGCACCTGCTTGCGAGCCGGCGTCCAGCGCCGGTCTCCGATGCCGGCTCCCGCCAGGTTGATCACGGCTCCGGCGCCCTCCAGGGCGGCGCCGTCCAGCGCGCCGGCGGCGGGATCCCAGGTGATCTCATCGCCGGCTGCGGCGGGCCGGCGCACCAGCCGGTGCACGGTGCGGCCCTGCCGGCGCAGTTCGGTGATCAGAGCGCGACCGATGAGGCCGCTCGACCCGGCGATGACGATAGGCCTGTCGCTCGGCCGGTTCACGGCGCCTCCTACGGGTAGCGGAACGCCTCGGAGGACCACGCTAGGGCGCCGGTCGCCGCTAGCGTCGCCCGGGTGAGCACGAGGATGCTGATCGCTCTCAGCCTGCTGTGCGGGCTGGCGATCCTGGTGGCGTTCGCGTTCCAACTGCTCATCCGCTGAGAATCCTGACAAGTCGGCGGTGCGACCTGCTGGTGGCCGCTGGTTTCCGCAGCAGTCGCGGACTTGCCCGTGACCGGCACCGCCGCCGGTGGCGGTGCCGCGGCCGGCAATCGTTGTCGTCGGCCAATTGTGTGACTTCGTTCAACAATTGTTGCTATTGTCGAGATTTGTTGCTGAGGACCAGTACTGTTGCTAGTGTTGCTAATGGCGAGTGGGGCCGAGTGCCTGAACGGTAGATGTCTCGACGTGCGCGGCTTCTCGCCGCCTGCCTGCTTGTCCTCCTGCCGACCCTCCCTGCCCGCGCCCAGGACTCCGCCGACAATCAGTACCTCCAGAACCGGCTCGCCGGCGATCAGGAACTGAACCAATCACGCGCAGAGCTCGATCAACTCGGGTTCGAGCAAACCGTCGTAGGGGAGCGGATCGACGCGCTCCGCCTCTCGACCGCCGAACTCGAAGTCGAGTTGGCGCGCACGGCTGAGCTGGTCGCGCTCTCGGAGAGCCGGCTCTCCAACATCGCCGCCCGCCAGGTGCTGAACGCCGAACTCCAGGCGGCGGCGGAACTGGCGCTGCAGCGCGCCGAGGAGGCCTACGCGGCCCAGCGCCGGCTGGCGACCGAGCGGCTCGTGAACATGTACGTCTACTCGACCGAGCACCGCACGGCCCTGTCATGGGAGGTGTCCGACGTCCATGACCTGGAGAACCGTCACGTGCTTCTCACCATGGTCGGCGAGCACGACAAGGAGTTGTTGGAGGGCCTCGACATCGCTGTCACGGAGATCGTCCACCGGCGCGAGGTGCTGGAATCGCTCAAGCGGGACGTCGACGCGTTGGCGCTCCAGGAGTCCGAGGCTCTGGCGGGGCTCAAGGCGATCCGGGTTCGGCAGGGGCAACTGCACGCTGAACTGACCGGGCGGATCCAGCAGCTCCACGACGAGATCGACGCGCTCGAGCAGGCCCAGGCAACCGTCGAGGCAATCATGAGCGAGCGGGTTTCCGAGATAGAACTCGAGGCCGCCGAGCGGGATCGCCTCCGCGGGATCTGCTTCGACAGGCCGCGCCAACCGCTCGACAGCGACGGATCCTGGATCGACTGTCCCAGCGTCGGCGTCGTGATCCCGCCCCGCGCCGTGCGCTGGCCGCTGATCGATCAGGTGACCTCGGAGTACGGCCCCCGCTGGGGGCGCATACACGAGGGCATCGACATCGGCGGCGCCCTCGGAGCGCCGATCACCGCCGCCGAGTCGGGCCGGGTGGACTTCGCCGGCTGGATCGGCGGCTACGGGAACACGATCATCGTCGACCACGGCGGCGGGATGACCACGCTGTACGGGCACATGCACGGTTTCGCCGTCGCAGCAGGCCAGACGGCGACCATCGGCCAGGTGCTCGGGTACGTGGGCAACGGCGGGTTCTCCCAGGGGCCCCACCTGCATTTCGAGGTCCGCATCGGCGGCGCACCGGTGAACCCCCGCAAGTACCTGCCGTAGCAGGATGCGCCTCGGGGGCCGCCGGGGCCGACCGGTAGGCTGACGGCGTGACGTCGCACGATCTGATCGTGGTGGGCGGCGGCCCGGCCGGCTATGCCTCGGCTCTGTATGCGGCCAGCGCAGGGCTGGATGTGGGCCTCGTCGAGCGCTCCAAGCTCGGCGGCACGTGCCTGCACGTGGGCTGCATCCCCGCCAAGGAACTGCTCGAGACGGCCGCGGTCTACCAGGCCGTGGGACACGCCGCCGATTTCGGCGTCGCCACGTCGGAGCCCACGCTGGACATGGGTGTGGCGCAGCGGCGCAAGCAGGGCATCATCGACCGGCTCACGGGTGGCCTGGCGAAATTGCTCGGCAGCCGCAAGGTGACCGTCTACGACGGCAGCGGTGCTCTCGGAGCGGGGCGCACGGTCACGGTCAGCGGCGGCACTGAGAGCGCCACGCTGACCGGCCGCAATGTCATCCTGGCGACCGGTTCGGTGCCCCGTGTTCTCGCAGGGTTCACCGTCGACGGCACCGGTGTGGTGACCTCCGACGAGTTGCTCTCCCTCGAGTCCGTGCCGGCGACCGCGGTGGTCATCGGTGGCGGCGCCATCGGCTGCGAGTTCGCCTCGATGCTGTGCGACATGGGCAGCGAGGTGACGCTGCTGGAGGTGTTGCCGAGGCTGCTGGCCGGGGCCGACACCGACGTGAGCAAGCAGGTCGAGCGGTCCTTCAAGCGCCGGGGCATCAAAGTGCACACCGGTGTGAGCGTCGCCGGGAGCGATCCGTCCGGCGGTTCGCAGATCGTCCGCTACGGCGACGGCGAGGAGGTGCGCGCCGAGCTCGTCGTCCTGAGCGTGGGGCGGCGTCCGCTCACCGAGGGTCTGGGGCTCGACGGCACGGCCGTGCGGATCGACGTGCGCGGTTTCGTCGAGGTCGACGAGCTATGCCGTACCGCTGAGGCCGGCGTCTACGCCACCGGCGACGTGATCGCCACCCCGCAGCTGGCCCACGTCGGGTTCGCCGAGGGCATGCTCGCCGTGCAGGACCTGCTGGGCGAGGAGCCCGTGCCGCTGGACTACGGCGGCGTTCCCTGGTGTATCTACTGCCGCCCCGAGGTGGCCTTCGCCGGCCTCACCGAGCAGGACGCCCGCGACGCCGGATGGGATGTCGTGGTGTCCAAGCACCGGTACGCCTCCAATGGCCGGGCCATGATCGTGGGAGACACCGACGGGTTCGTGAAGGTGGTGGCCGAGCGCGGCGCCGACGGGGACGCGGGGCGGCTGCTGGGCGTGCATCTCGTGGGGCCGTGGGCAACCGAGCAGTTGGGCCAGGGATACCTGGCGGTCAACTGGGAGGCCACCGTGGCCGACGTGGCCGGATTCATCCAACCGCACCCCACGCTGAGCGAGCTGTTCGGCGAGTCGGTGCTTTCGCTGACCGGCCGGTCGCTGCACGGCTAGCAGGGCCACCGGCAGACCGAGTACACAAGGACGGGCGCAATGGCCGACGTGGTTCTTCCCCAACTGGGCGAGACGGTGACCGAGGGCACGATCATCCGCTGGATCAAGCAGGTCGGCGACGAGGTCCGCCGTGACGAGCCCCTCTTCGAGATCTCCACCGACAAGGTCGACTCCGAGGTGCCGTCACCCGCCGCCGGTGTCCTGGCAGAGGTGGTCGTGCCGGAGGGCGAGACCGTGGAGGTGGGCACGCTGCTGGCGATCATCTCCGACAGCGCCGCGGCGCCTGCCGCGGCCGCACCGGAGCCGGCGCCCGCCCCCGAACCTGCGCCGGAGCCCGAGCCGGAGCCCGAGCCCGCCGCGGCATCTGCACCGGCCGCTGCTGCGACGCCGGCGTCCGAACCGCCCCCGCCGGCTCCCGCAGCCGCGCCGGCAGCGGAAGTCGTGACGCCCCCCGACGCCGATGAGCGATCCCAACCGCGCCTGCTGTCGCCGGTCGTCCGCAGGCTCGTCAACGAACACGGCATCGACGTCTCGACCATCGAGGGCAGCGGTGTGGGTGGCCGTATCACCCGGGCGGATGTGGAGCGCCTCATCCGCGAGCGCCAGAGCACCCCTGCGCAGCCCGCCCCCGCCCCGGCCACCGAGGAGGCGCCCGCGCCGGATGCCGGCGAGCCGCTCATCGTCCCGCTCAGCAGCATCCGCAAGACCATCGGTCGGCACATGGTCGCTTCCAAGTCCACGTCGCCGCACGTGCTCACCGCTGTGGAGGTGGACTTCGAGGGTGTCGAGCGGGTGCGCCAGGCGGCACGGGCCGGCTGGCGGGCGCAGGAGGGCTTCAGCCTCACCTACCTGCCGTTCATCGCTCGGGCGACTTGCGACGCCATAGCGGACTTCCCGCACATCAACGCCGGCATCGACGGCAGCGACCTCGTGGTGCACCGCAACGTGCACCTGGCCGTGGCCGTCGACCTGGACTTCCAGGGCCTGCTGGCGCCGGTCGTCCGCGACGCCGAGACGAAACGACTGCGGGCCATCGCCCGTGAGGTGGTCGATCTGGCCGCCCGCGCCCGCCGCAAGGAGCTCTCGGCCACCGAGGTCACCGGGGGCACGTTCACCATCACCAACCCCGGCCAGTACGGAACCCTGATGCAGTTCCCGATCATCAACCAGCCGCAGGTGGCCATCCTCTCGACCGACGGCATCCGCCGGCGTCCGGTCGTCGTGACCGACGAGCGTGGCGGCGAGGCCATCGCCATCCACTCGGTCGGGGTGCTGGCGCTGGCGTGGGACCACCGGGCCTTCGACGGGGCCTACGTGGCGGCCTTCCTGGACCGGCTGCGCGACATCATCCAGACGCGGGACTGGGAAGCCGAGATCGTCTAGTGGCACCCGCCACGGTCGCCCCTCAGGCGGTGCCGGCGGACCGCTCCGCCGCCGGAGCGGTCCGGTGCGAGGTGGTGGCGCCGGCGCACCTGGCGATCCGCTGGCTCGGACGCGTCGGCTACGACGAGGCCTGGGCGCTCCAGCGCGGCCTGGGTGCCCACAGCTCCCGCAACCACCTCCTGCTGCTGGAGCACCCGCACGTCGTCACGATGGGTCATCGCGCCACTGCGGCGCACGTGCTGATGGATCCTGCCGCTGCCGGCGCCGAACTGTGCCGGACCGACCGGGGGGGCGACGTCACCTATCACGGTCCCGGCCAACTCGTCGGCTATCCGATCCTCACCCTGGGCGGTCCCCGCGCCGGCGGGCTCGGCGCGGCCGCGGCCTACGTGGAGAGCCTCGAGGATCTGCTCATCGAGGTCCTCGCCGACCTGGGCCTCGGTGGGGCGGGAAGGCTCGAGCGCCACCGGGGGGTCTGGCTCGACCCCGGCGGCAGCCGGCCACGCAAGATCGCCGCCATCGGAGTGCGCGTGCGGCGGGGCCGCACCCTCCACGGATTCGCCCTGAACGTGGACCCGGACCTCGGTTGGTTCAACCGGATCGTGCCGTGCGGGATCCGCGAGCACCCGGTCACGTCGCTGGCGGCCGAGGGTGTGGCGGTCCCGATGCGGCAGGTGGTCGACGCCGTTGCGGCGCGCGCGGCACAGCGATGGGGAACGGGCGGATGGGATCGGGCCGATGTGTCTGCTCCTGCCGGCCGGCGAGAAAGCTCCAAGTCTGTGGATCCTCCGGTTGCGGCGAGCGATTCGCACCCGACCGAGACCCCGGCGGGCACCCCGCCGCGGTCGCCCGAGATCCCCGTTGGTCGGGAGTCGCGGGCATTGGAGATCCCCGTCGGCGACGGGCGCAAGCCGTCCTGGATGCGCGTCGTGGCCCGGACCGGGCCGGAGTTCCGCCGGATCTCCGCCGTCATGCGCGACCTCGACCTGGTCACCGTGTGCGAGGAGGCCGGCTGCCCGAACATCTACGAGTGCTGGGAGCAGGGCACGGCCACGTTCATGCTCGGCGGCGAGCGCTGTACCCGTGCCTGCGGGTTCTGCCTCATCGACACCCGCCGGCCCGAGCCCCTCGACCCCGACGAGCCCGGGAGGGTGGCCGCCGCCGTCGCCCGCATGGGCCTCGAGCACGCCGTCGTGACCGCCGTGGCGCGCGACGACGTCCCCGATGGCGGCGCCGCGCACTTCGCCGCCTGCATCCGGGCGATCCGGCTGCGCGACCCTTCGGTCACCGTCGAGGTGCTCATCCCGGACTGCAAGGGCGACGCCGCCGCCCTCGCCACCGTCTTCGACGAGCGCCCCGACGTGTTGAACCACAACATCGAGACCGTGGCGCGGCTGCAGCGGATGGTGCGCCCCTCCGCCGGCTACGCCCGGAGTCTGGCGGTGCTGGCCAGAGCCAAGGCCGCCGGCCTCGTGACGAAGTCATCGATCATGGTCGGTCTCGGCGAGACCGCAACCGAGGTCGGTGAGGCGCTGGGCGATCTCGCCGGGGTCGGTTGCGACATCGTCACCATCGGCCAGTACCTGCGTCCGAGCAGTTCTCACCTGCCCGTGATGCGGTGGTGGTCGCCGGAGGAGTTCGAGGCGCTTGCGGCAATCGGACGAGAACTGGGCATCGGCCACGTCGAGTCCAGCCCGCTGACGCGCTCGAGCTACCACGCCGCGGGCGCGGCCCGCTCGGTCGGCGCCACCGCCGACGGTGCCTGAGGCACCGGAGGCGCCGGGCGCGCCCTCCCGGCTGCCGAATCCGTCGTGAGCGAGGTTCACGCCGCAACCGTCCTGCTCCAATGGGCCGCGGGTGGCCTGGCTTTCGGGTGGGTGACCACGCGCCGGCGTGAGGTTGGCCCCGGCTACGGGTGGCTCCTGCGATCGCTGTACGCAGCGATGGCGGCTCTTGCCGGGATCGTCGGTGCAACCGCCGGCTTCCGTCCCGTCCGCGACGTGGCCGCCTTGGCGGCTGCCGCTGTCGCCCTCGGCGTGCTCGCCGTGGCCTACCGGCGACGCGGCACGACTCCGGTGGCGCAGGACGCCGACGCTGTGCGCCGCCGCAACCGGGTGGCGGCGATGTTGGGACGTCCCGCCGGCGAGCCCATCGCGCCGGGGAGCCCGGGATTCCCCCCGGTGCTGGATCTCGCGGCCCCGCTCGTGGCGCTCGTGGGAGTCGTCGCCGGCGGTGTCGCCGCAGGTGGACCGGTCGCGCTGTCGGTCGCACGCGTGGTCATCGGGGCGCTCTTCTTCGGGGCCGTCTCCGACGCCATGCTGCTGGGCCACTGGTACCTCGTGCAGCCCGGACTGCGCCGCGCGCCCCTCGTGCAGCTCGTGCGCTGGAGCATGATGATCTGGGCCGCCGAGACGGTGGTCCTGCTTTGGCCGACAGGGGTCCTCTCGATCCTCACCGGCGACGTCGACGACGGCTTCGGCGGTCTGCTCGGCTGGTACTGGGTGATGTGTGCCGCCGCAAGCGCGGTGCTACTGGGCGCCACGGAGGCGGCGCTGCGCATCCGGCGCTACGCGGCCGTGATGGCCGGTACGGGGCTGCTGTACCTCGCCATCATGACGGTCTTCGGCATGGATCTCATCGCGCGGGTGTCGCTGCGTCCCTGAGGCGAGCGACGTCGCGGGCGAGGCGGCTGAGTGCCTCCACCCGAGCATCAGGGGGCGCCGACTCGCGGCGTAGCATGACGAGCGGACGATGCGCCACGGCTTCGCCGGTCACGTCGACGAGGTCGGGGTCCCTGCCGCCGACGGCCTCCGGCAGGACCGTCCACGCCGGCCCGACGGCCGCCACCTGGCGCAGGACGTCGGGGTTCTGCGACGTGAGCGTCACGATCGGCTCGACCCCGCGTTCCGCCAGGCCGGCATCGATCAGGGCCCGGGTGCGTGAGCCTTCCGGCGGGAGCGCCCACTCGGCGTGCGACGGATCCCGATCGACGGTCCCCTCGTCGCGGCGCGCATAGATGCGCAGTTCCTCCGTGCCGAGTTCCTCGCCGATCAAGCCGGGCACCGATGGCCCGACGGCGAACACCAGGTCGAGTTCGTAGCGCAGCAACCGGTCGCAGAGTGCGGACGTGGAATCCACGACGAGTCGCATCTCGACACCCGGATGCGACTCCCGGAAAATCGTCAGCGCGTCGGGCAGCAGGTAGAGAGTGGCCGCATCGATGAGACCGATCCGGAGCTCTCCGACCTCGCCGTGGTCGTGCGCCTGGATCCAGGTATCCAGCTCGCGGGCTCGCCCCAGTACCTCCGCGGCGAACTCGGCCACCCTTCGCCCGGCCTCCGTGAGGCGCCGCCGGCGCCCGTCCTGCTCGAACAGCACCACGCCGAGCCGCTGCTCGAGTTGCGAGAGACTCTGCGACAGGGCCGGCTGGCTGATGCCGAACTCCTCGGCGGCCTCGGTGAAGGAGGACGACTCCGCCACCTTCTGCAGGTAGGCGAGGGAGCGTGTGCTGACGTTCACGGGCATCTGGGGATCCCCGGGGCGGGCAGTCGGGCGATCGCTCGGATGTCGCCGCTGGTGGCGCGCGGCCATGCACGAGAGCCTATAGGCGATTGCCTATAGATCTAGTTGCAAGGTTCCAGAAATCTAATATATTGGGGCTCCGACACCAGAGAGCAGGCATCGCGAGCCCGCAATCGCAGGGTTCCCGGGGCCGCACCAGCAACCCAGCCGCATCCGTCCCGCAAGAGCGGTGGCCGGTGCCGGGAGGAAAACATGAAACCGATCAACGTGGCAATAGCGGGCGTCGGCAACTGCGCGTCGTCGCTCGTGCAGGGAGTCGAGTACTACCGGAACGCCGGCGCGGAGGACGAGATCCCCGGCCTGATGCATCCGGTGCTCGGTGGCTACGGCATCGGGGACGTGCGTTTCACCGCCGCCTTCGACGTCGACCAGGACAAGGTCGGCGAGGATCTCTCCAAGGCGATCGGGAAGGGCCGGAACAACACGGTGGCCTTCTGCGACGTGCCGGCGGCAGGCGTGACCGTGCAGCGAGGCCCCACCCTGGACGGCATCGGGCGCTACCTCGCCGACGTCGTCGTCGAGTCGCCCGAGACCCCGGCGGACGTCGCCCGTGTGCTGCGCGAGACCGACACCGATGTGCTCGTCTCCTACCTGCCCGTGGGGTCCGAGCAGGCGGCACGCTGGTACGCCACCCAGGCGCTCGACGCCGGCTGCGCTCTGGTCAACTGCATGCCCGTCTTCATCGCCGGCGACGAGTCCTGGGCCGAGCGCTTCCGGCAGCGTGGCGTCCCGATCGTGGGTGACGACATCAAGTCGCAGGTCGGGGCCACGATCGTGCACCGGAACCTGGTGCGGCTCTTCGAGGACCGCGGTGTGCGGGTGGATCGCACGTACCAGCTCAACTTCGGTGGGAACACCGATTTCCTGAACATGCTGGAGCGGGACCGGCTGGAGTCCAAGAAGGTCTCCAAGACGCAGGCGGTGACCAGCCAGCTGGAGTCCGAACTGCCGGGCTCGGACGTACACGTCGGACCCTCCGACCACGTGCCCTGGCTCGAGGATCGCAAGTGGTGTCACATCCGCATCGAGGGGACGACGTTCGGCGACGTCCCGCTGAACGTGGAGTTGAAGCTGGAGGTGTGGGACAGCCCCAACTCCGCCGGCGTGGTGATCGACGCCATCCGCTGTGCTCGCCTGGGTCTCGACCGGGGCATCGGCGGCCCGCTCTACGAGACGTCCGCCTACTTCATGAAGTCGCCGCCGCGCCAGATGCGCGACGAGGACGCCCGCAACGCCCTCGAGGACTTCATCGCCGGTTAGTGACCCTGATCTCAGCGACAGAGGAGAAGCACCGTGGCCATTTCCGTGACCCTCGCCCCAACGGTTCCCGCCGGCGCTGATGTGACCGCGCTCGGTATCTGCTCCGACCAGCTCGACGCCGAGCCGGGCGGCTTGGACTGGGAGCTGTTGCGCGGGCTCGGCTTCGAGGGAAGGACGGGTCAGGTGCAGTTGGTGTCGGGGCCCGACGGCCGCCCCGTCGCCGTCGTCGGGATGGGGCCCGCTGCGGACGTCACGCCGGCGGTCATCCGCCGCTCCACGGCGGCGCTGGCGCGACTGGCGCGCCGCCACCGCTGGCTGGCCTCGTCGCTGCTCGACGTGGTTGGCGACGAGGGTGACCGCGCCGCCGCGGCGCAGGCGCATGCCGAGGGGATCCTGCTGGGTGCCTACGGCTACGACGCCTACAAGAGCGATCCCGAGGCCAACTCCCTGCGGAAGCTGTCGGTCGTCGGCACCGGGCGGGAGGTGCGTGACGCGCTGAGGCTCGGCGCGGCCGTGGCCGATGCCGTTTGCTTCGCGCGGGACCTGGTCAACGAGCCGGGTGGGTCGTTGACCCCGGAGAAACTCGCCGCGGCGGCCCGGGCGCTGGCATCGGGCGACGACGGTACCGGCGGCGCCGCATTGGAGATTCAAGTCTGGGATCACGAGGAGATCGTCGAGGCAGGCCTGGGTGGGCTACTGGGCGTCAACCGCGGCTCGACGCAGCCTCCCCGGTTCGTCGAGATCACGTGGCGGCCGCCCGAGGCCGAGGAGGGATTCCTGGCGCTGGTCGGGAAGGGAATCACGTTCGACTCCGGAGGGCTGTCCATCAAGCCCGCCACGGGCATGGAGACCATGAAGATCGACATGAGCGGTGCCGCCGCGGTCCTCGGGGCGATGCGGGTGGTCAAGGTGCTGGAGCCGCCGGTCCGGGTGACCGGCTACATCCCCATCACGGACAACATGCTGGGTGGCGACGCCACGCGGCCCGGCGACATCCTCAAGATCCGCAACGGCAAGACGGTGGAGGTGCTCAACACCGACGCCGAGGGGCGGCTGATTCTCGCCGACGCGCTCTCCCTGGCCAGCGAGGCCGAACCGGACGCCATCGTGGACCTCGCCACCCTGACGGGGGCGTGCGTGGTGGCGCTCGGTACCAGGGTCGCAGGTCTCATGGGCAACCACGACGGCTGGATCGATGCCGTGGAGGCGGCAGCGGACCGGTCCGGTGAGCGGGTCTGGCACCTGCCGCTCCCGGCGGACTACCGCAAGCAGCTCGACTCCCCGGTGGCCGACCTCAAGAACATCGGCAACCGCTGGGGTGGGACGCTCACCGCCGCCCTGTTCCTGAAGGAGTTCGTGGCCGAGGGAGTCCCCTGGGCCCATCTGGACATCGCCGGCCCGGCCTGGACCGACAATGTCGACGGGGAGGCCGCCAAGGGCGGCACCGGTTTCGGCGTCCGCCTGCTGGTGGACCTCATCCGCAACTTCTCGCCGCCGGGGGACGCGGCACCCGGCGACTGATCATCCGCCCGCCGGCTCACCGGCCGGCGGCGGCCTCTTGCTCACCCTCGACGTCGGCGAGCCGGATATCCATGCGATCGAGACGCCTCTCGATGGCGGTCAGCCGGATCTCCATGCGGTCGATACTTTCGTCCTTGCGATCCGGGCGCGGAACGATCTCGGACCGGAGCCGGACGAAGCCTCCGGAGACGAGCATGCCGATGACGCCGACGAGGGCGTCCACTGCGGTTCAGTCTCGCGCTGCGATGTCGTCGCCGCGCGACGGGCCGACGCCGTTCGCGCCTGTGGCATCGTCCATCGCCGCCTGGGCCCGGGTGTGCTTCTCGGTGGCCCAGCGGGCGGCCTCGAACGCCGCCGCGGGATGGAACTGCCAGGTGTGCAACTGCCGCTCCACCGCGTCGGGCTCGTCGCCGCAGGCCAGCAGGGCCATGGCCAGATGACGGGCGCGCCCCAGCACGTCGCCGGCCTCCGCATCGGGGCCTTGGCGCCGCTGCCAGTGGTCGTGCGCGGCGCGCAGGCGGGGTGGGAGGCGCTCGGCCATGCGAGGGGTCAGGTCAGGCAGGCGGGTGCGCACGAAGAGGGTGTTGTGGCGACCGCGCTGTATGAGCCCGAAGCGGCAGCAGCGTTCGAAGGCGCGATCGAACGCCGACTGGAGGGCCTGCCGGCTGCCGAGGCCGATCTCGCCCGCGATCTCCGCCGTGTTCACCGAGTACCCCTCGGGTGCTTCCTCCAGCCGCATGGCCAGACGGCGGATCAGCCAGGTGGCCGACGGCCCGAGCACTCCCAGCCAGAAGAGTTCCACGTAGGGCGAGCGCGGGTGGTGCCCGCGTTCAGCGTCGGCGCAGAGGTCGACCCACGGCTCCACCCACAATTCCCGCGAGTCCTTCGCTCCTTGCGCCGTCCGGTGAGGGAAGGGGGCGCTTCCGGGGCGGCCACGCTCCGAGCCTGAGCGCGGGGCCGGCGGGGCATCAGCGGAGGTCGGGGCGGGCGTGTCGACGATCAGTGGGGTCTGCATGGCAATCGCTCCTGGGCGTGTTCTGCGCGTGGGATGCCCGTAAGCATCGAAGGTGATCCTTCACCAGATAAACTGTAAACTATCTGATATTCATATAAGAGCACGAGATATTTGTCAACACCGTGAAGTTCGTAACACGCCGGCCGGCTCCCGCCGGCGTCGATCAACTCGACGGTGCCGACCACCTCGAGGGCGTTGACTGCCGAAAGGAGGTTGGTCAGCTCAAGGAGGCGTAGCAGGCGCGCTCGATGCTGTCGAAGAGTCCGAACGAGCGCGGGTCGCCGAAGGGGAACTGCTGGCTGATGTAGGTCCCCGCCACCTGGTTCTGCATGTCGATCCAGTAGAACGAGTTGGCCAGCCCCGCCCACATGAGACCGCCCGCGGGCCGGCCGGTGGGCAGCGGCTCGTCGTTTCACCTCGTGGTAGCGGAGGAGGTCCTCGCTCCAGATCTCGTAGGCGAATCCGGCTGTGTGGGTCAGCAGTTGGCGGAGCGTGATCGGGGCTCGCGCCGGGCGAACCCGCGGGCTGCCCTCCTCGTTGAAGCCCTCGAGCACGCCGACGGTGCCCAGATACTCCGAGACCTCCGAGGCGGGGGTGTCCAGGTGGAGTTGACCGCTCTCGGTGAGTTGCATCGCCGCGGTTCCGGTGAGCGCCTTGGTCATGGAGGCGATCCAGCAGACCGTGTCGGTGGTCATCGGTCCCGCGGCCTCATCGCCGAGGGAGCGAACGCCGGCCGCCGCCGAGCAGAGGGTCTGTTCCGGGGAGACGATCTCGACCACCGCACCGGCCACGTCGCCGCGCGCCGCGCCGCCGTCGAGGATCGCCTGGACCGAATCCTGCAGTGTCATCGGAATCTCCCTCCACGGCCCCTGGCGGTTTGCCGCATGCCCACGGCCGGTCCATTGTGATGGACGGGGGGCGGAGATTGCGGTCGGTCTGATTGCGCGCCATCGCATCCGGTTAGGGTCACCGCCGGGAGGGCAGCAGTGACGAGTGTCGGCGAACTCGCCGAAGAAATCAGCCGGGCTCGGCAACTCGTGGACGGGGCCGAGCGCATCGTGGTGCTCACGGGCGCCGGCATCTCGACCGACTCCGGCATCCCGGACTTTCGTGGTCCCCAGGGGGTGTGGACCCGCAATCCCGCCGCCGAGGCGAAGGCGCACATCACCAACTACGTGAGCGACCCGGCGGTTCGCAAGGAGGTGTGGCGGCAACGGCTGGCCGAGAACAGCGTTGAGCGACCCCGCCCCAACGCCGGCCACCGAGCGATCGTCGCCCTGGAGCGGCGCGAGAAGCTGCACACCCTGATCACCCAGAACGTGGACGGTTTGCACGCCGAGGCAGGCACCTCCCCGGGGAGGCTGGTGGAGATCCACGGCACGCGCCGGCGGGTCCAGTGCCTGGCGTGCGGCGAGGAGTGGCCGATGCCCCACGCCATCGAGAGGCTCCGAGCCGGTGAGGAGGATCCGCCTTGCCGGTCCTGCGGCGGGCTGTTGAAGTCGGCGACCATCTCCTTCGGGCAGAACCTCGTCATGGCCGACCTCGTGCGGGCCTCGGAGGCGGCGACCGGCTGCGACCTCATGCTGGCGGTCGGCAGCACCCTGCAGGTCTACCCGATAGCGCAGGTGGTGCCGGCGGCCAGGGGGGCAGGCGCCGGTCTCGTCATCCTGAACCGGGATCCCACGCCTTTCGACGACATCGCCGATGTCGTGATGCGCGGATCCATCAGCGAGGTGCTGCCGCTGGTGGTGCGAGACCCCGGGTCCGGTTGCTGACCCACCTGCCGGGTTCGGCGCGGCAGCCGAATCCTGACCAACTTGGTAGACTTTTCGCCGCGGGGAAGCCCGAACCGGGCCACTCCAGCCGATTTGCCCAAGGAGCCGAAGCGATGCCCACGTTCCGCGACATCCTCATCGCCGCCAAGTCCCGGATCACCGAGATCGACACCTCCACCGGCGAGAGCCTGCGTGACGCAGGAGCGGCCCTTCTCGACGTGCGAGAGCCCGACGAGGTCACCCAGGGCGCCATCCCGGGCGCCATCTGTATCCCGCGCGGCCACCTCGAGGCGAACATCGAGAACCGCCTCCCGGGCCGCGAGACGCCGATCGTGGTGTTCTGCGCAGGCGGCGTGCGCTCGGCGTTCGCAGCCGAAACGCTGCAGGCGCTCGGCTACACGAACGTCGCCTCCATGGACGGTGGCTTCAACAAGTGGAAGGACGAGGGCCGCTCCTGGGCCGTCCCGCGGGTGCTCACCTCCGAGCAGCGCAACCGCTACCAACGGCACCTGCTGTTGCCGGAGGTCGGCGAGGAGGGCCAGATGCGCCTGTTGGACGCCCGCATCCTGTGCCTCGGCGCGGGCGGCCTCGGCTCGCCCGCGGCGCTGTATCTGGCAGCCGCCGGCGTGGGCACGCTCGGCGTCGTGGACATGGACGTCGTCGACGCCTCGAACCTGCAGCGCCAGATCCTGCACAACGTCGACCGTGTGGGCGAGCGCAAGGTCGACTCGGCCAAGAAGACGCTCACAGCTCTCAACCCCGACGTGAACGTCGTCACCCACGATGTCCGTCTCGGGGCGGACAACATCCTGCAGATCATCGACGGCTACGACGTGATCGTGGACGGCGCCGACAACTTCCCGGTGCGGTACATGCTGAACGACGCCTCGGTGAAGTTGGGCATTCCCGTCGTGCACGGCTCCATCTTCCGCTTCGAGGGGATGGTCACGGTGTTCGATCCCCGTGAGGGGCCGACGTACCGGGACATGGTCCCCGAGCCGCCGCCGGCCGAGATGGCGCCGAGTTGCGCCGAGGCCGGGGTTCTGGGCGTGCTTCCCGGCATCGTCGGCTCGATCCAGGCCCTCGAGGCGATCAAGGTCGTGCTGGGCTACGGCGACGTCCTGCGGGGCCGGTTGCTGACCTTCGATGCGGGCGAGATGAGCTTCCGCGAGTACCGCGTGCGGCAGGATCCGGCCAACGAGATCACCTGGGAGAATCGGGACCGGATCCGCGTCGTCGAACTCGACGGCCTCTGCGGGCCGGCGCCGCTGGAGGCTCCGTCCGGCGGCTGAGGCTCGCGCCGGCCGGTCCGTTGCGACCGGCCGCTACCAGATGTCGGCGACGTCGGTGGAGGGCTCCTCGACCAGGTAGCGTCGCCGCCTGGTCACCACCAGCAGGGCCGCGATCAGGACCAGGCCGACAGCCGCCAGGACGATGACCGCGGTGTCGGTGGTCACCGAGTCCTGCCAAGAGCGGGCGCGGATCGGCGCAGAGTCCGACGGTGTCGCCGGCTCGAGCGGTGCCGACGGCGCGGCGGGGGACTCGCCCGGCACAGCAACGGCCGCGCCGGCCGGTGCCGCCGCCGTGTCCGTCGGAGCCCCGGTGTCCGTGCCGCCCGCGATCGGCGCCGCGGCGTGTTGCGGGGTCGCCTGGGCGGACAGGGGAGTGGCCGAGGCGCCCACCTCGTTGTTGGCGAGGATCGTGATCGCGTAGGCGGCGCCGCCGATGAGGTCCTCGATGGTGTGGCTGGTGTGGGTGGTGTCGATGGACCTGATCGCGCCGTCGGGGGCCACCCAGCTGAGCGTGTAGGAGCGGACGGGCAGACCGCCGTCGTCGGTCGGGGGTTGCCACGAGACCAGCAGTGATTCGTGCCCGATGGCGATCTCGGCGTAGGCGAGGGGGCCGGGTGGGCGCGCCGGCGTGGCTCGCACCGGGTCGGCCGCGACCGAAGTGCCGACCTCGTTGGTGGCCGTGACGGTGATGCCGTAGGTGACCCCGTTGTCGAGACCCTCGATGATGTGGCTCGTCGAGGTGGTGTCGGCCGAGTTGGTCGTGCCGCCGGGCGCCGCCCAGAGCAGGGTGTAGCCGGTGACGCGCAGCCCCCCGTCGCTCGCAGGAGGATCCCACGCCACGTGAATCCGCGAGTCGTCCCGGGTGGTTCTCACCGCCACGGGAGCGCCGGGTATGTAGGCCGGTGTCCCGCTGGCCGGCTCGCTGCCCGGCGAGGTGCCGACCTCGTTGTCGGCCGTGACGGTGAAGGTGTACGTGGTGCCGTTGGCGAGTCCCTCGAAGGTGTGGCTGGTCTGCGTGGTGTCAGCCGAGCCGGTCGTGCCGTCGGGTGCCGTCCAGGTGACGGTGTAGGACAGAACCGGCCTGCCCCCGTCGCTCGTGGGGGGCTGCCAGGTGAGGTCCACACGGCCGTCGCCACGGTCGACGGTGACGGTGGCGGGCGCTCTGGGTGCCGCCGCGGGGGTCGCGGACGCCGGGCCACTCGCCGGCGAGGTTCCAGCATCGTTGCCGGCGGTCACGGTGATCGTGTAGGTGGCGCCGTTGAGGAGGTTCCGCAGGGTGTGGCGCACGCCGGTGGTCTCGATGGTGCCGGTGGCGCTGGTGGAGGAGACCCAGGTGATGGTGTAGGAGGTGACTCCCAGCCCGCCGTCGTCGGCCGGCGGTTGCCACGAGGCCTCGATCCGGCCGTCGCCTCGCACGGTCGCCACGTCTCGCGGTGCGCCCGGCGGCGTACCGGGCCGGCTGCCGGCGGGGTCACTGTGGCTCGACGTGCCGGCGCGGTTGGTGGCGGTGACGGTCACGGAGTACCTCGATCCGTTGGTCAACCCGGTGATCACGAGGTTGGCCGCCTGCGCCGTGGCGAAGCCCGTGACCCCATCGGGTGCGGTCCAGTAGACCGTGTAGGACTCCACGGGCAGCCCGCCGTCGTTGGCCGGCGGCGACCAGGAGACGCCCAGCCGACCGTCGCCCTGCTGCAGTTGCACGTCCCGCGGCGGGCTCGGCGCTCCGAGCGGTGTTGCGCCGGCGGTCGCCGCCGGTGAGGTGCCTGCGGCGTTGGAGGCCGTGACGCTGATGGTGTAGGTGGCGCCGTTGGCGAGGTTGCGCAGCGTATGGGTTGTGCCGCCCGTACCGATGGTGCCGGAGGCGCCGGTGGAGGAGACCCAGGTGATGGTGTAGCCCGTGACGGCGCTGCCGCCGTTGTCGGCCGGCGGCAGCCAACTCACGGCGATCTCGCTCGGTCCGGGCGAGACCGAGACCGACTGCGGCCCGGTCGGCGCTCCGAGCGGTGTTGCGCCGGCGGTGATCGCCGGTGAGGTGCCTGCGGCGTTGGAGGCCGTGACGCTGATGGTGTAGGTGGCGCCGTTGGCGAGGTTGCGCAGGGTTCGAGTGGTGTCGGTGGTACCGATGGTGCCGGAGGCGCCGGTGGAGGAGACCCAGGTGATGGTGTAGCCCGTGATCGGGTTGCCGCCGTCGTCGGCCGGGGGCTGCCAGTTGACGACGATCTCGCGCGGTCCGGACGACAGCGAGACCGACCGCGGCGCGCTGGGTGGATCGCCGGTCGCCAGCAGCGGTGCGGTGACGGGGTTGGCAGTGTCCGGGGGCAGAGAACTCCCGTCCGCGAAGACGAACTTGGTTGACAGGAGATGCCCCCCGCGGCCCGCGGCGTTCGGAAGCGGCCCCCAGCCTTCGGACTCGGCACCCTTGTTGACCACGAACACGAAGCGTTCGCCGGACACCGACTTGGTGCCGGCCGAGCCGGTCAGGCGCACCGTCGCCCGGTCGATGCGCCCGGAGACGCTGATGTTGCCGGACACCTCGATGCGTTGCAGAGTGCCGACGTTGGTGTCGGCGACGCGGGCGAGCCACCGGCTGAGGGCGTTGACGCTGTACGTGCGGGTCCATGGGGTGTAGGGATCGCCCGAGGTGAACGGGTCCTCGACGGCCACCAGGTACGGCATCTGCTCGTTGAAGGCGTAGCCGCTGTTCTCGGTGTACCCGCCTCCGGAGGTTGTGAACAGCGTCAGGGCGGGTGAACCGCCGTAGGTGAGAACCTGGCCGGCCGTGTCGGCGACGGCCTGTAGCCAGGGCCCGTTCCGTGGGGACAGCTCCCGCGTGTTGCCGCTGTAGACCTGGCTCTGGGTGTCGTCGTAGAGGTCGAACGGGACGTTCCAGGTGTCGCTGCTGCGGTTCTCGCGGGCGACGTGCAGCGCGTAGGTGCGCGATGCCACGGCCTGCGCCCGGAGTGCCTCTGCGGGCCAGTCGGTGTGCACCTCGGCCACGCCGCGGAGGTAGTACTCGAGATCCAGGTTCGTGAGCACGATGCGGTACCAGGTGTTGCCCGGCAGCTTCGTCAGCGTGATCTGGCCGTGCGAGTACGAGTGGCGCGTGGCTGAGGACTCGACCGCGGTGCCGTCGGCCGTCCTGATCTGCAGGACGTTCCCGCGACAGATCTGTCCACCGCAGAGCGACGTGCCGCCGCTGGTCTCGACCGCCCAGCCGTCACTCTCGCGGGTGACGCTGAACAACTCGGTGGCCGAGGAGCTGTAGACGGCGGAGCCGTCCAGCACGAGCTCGAACGGGCCGCGTGGGCGGAACCGGCTGCGGCTGGCCGCGGTCAGGTAGACCCGCAGATCGTTCAGCTGCCATCCGCCGGTGAGCACGGTGCCGGGGTAGTAGAAGTTCAGGATGTCGCCGGCCGTCTGCCCGGCGACGACCCGGGCCGGCAGGGACTGGTGGCTGATGCCGACGCCGTGCCCCCATCCGGCGCCGCGGAAGGTCACGTCATCGCCGGATGCGAGGTTCGGCGTGCTGAAGCCGGCGCTCTGCGCGGCCACGGGTCGCGACGGGGGAAGGCCCCACAGCGTCGCAGCGACGACGCCGAGCACCGCGATCGCGGCGGCAAACCTGTGCACGGCTCCCCGGAGACCCCTGGACAGCAACGCGAGCCCCTGGCGCTGGTGGTGATCAGCGCCAGGAGGACCAGCGGTAAACGCGGCGCGCCGGGCCATGCGAGGCCCGAGAGAACGCAACCGATGGAACCGCTTCGCAGCGAGGAGACGCCCGGCACACCCGGTGCGCCGGTGACGAGGTCTCATGAAAAGTTGTATCCGAAGCCGTCACCACCCCTTGCCACCAACATCATTGCCCACATTTACCACTTTTGCAACAGGAAGAACCGTTCGAGGCCCCCGTTCCGGGCCGCGACCGCGGGTCCGAGCCCGACGAAGGGAACCGGACTCGACACTACGGGTGGCGCGTTGCCCGCCGGTGTCAATCCGTTGCTCCGGGCAGGACCTGCGGTCGATCCCGCGCGGTCCGGGCTCCGGGGACCGCCGCCGTCCGGCATCCCTCCGACGCGATCGGGACGGGCGACCGCCGGGAAGTACACTCCGCCCGTGCCAGTCGCTCTCATCACCGGTGTCACGGGCCAGGACGGCTCCTACCTTGCCGAGTTCCTTCTGGCCAAGGGGTATGAGGTTCACGGCACCACGAGGCGCACCTCCGTCGACAACACCGAGCGGCTCCGTGGCATCCTCACCGATCCCACCCTGACTGAGCGGTTCCGGCTGCATACGTCGGACATCACCGACGGGACATCGCTCGTGCGCCTACTCGAGGCAACCCAGCCCGACGAGATCTACAACCTGGCCGCCCAGACCCACGTGGCGGTGTCGTTCGACGTACCCGAGCAGACGATGCAGACCACAGGCATGGGTCCGCTGCGCCTCCTCGAGGGTCTGCGCTCGCTCGGGTCGGACGCCCACTTCTACCAGGCGTCCTCGTCAGAGATGTTCGGCTCGGCGCCGGTACCGCAGAACGAGCACTCGCCGCTGCGGCCCCGCTCGCCGTACGGATGCGCCAAGGCGCTCGGGCACTGCCTCACCAGCAGCTACCGCGAGGCGTACGGGCTGTTCGCCGTGAGCGGGATCCTCTTCAACCACGAGAGCCCCCGCCGCGGCGAGACATTCGTGACGCGCAAGATCACCCGGGGAGTGGCGGCCATCCTCGCCGGCCAGACCGACGAGTTGCGCCTCGGGAACCTCGATGCCCGCCGCGACTGGGGTTTCGCCGGTGACTACGTCGAGGCGATGTGGCTGATGCTGCAGCAGGATGAGCCCGAGGATTTCGTCGTGGGCACCGGGGTGGCCCATTCGGTGCGCGAGTTCTGCGACATGGCGTTCGCGCAGGCCGGCCTCCGCTGGGAGGACCACGTCCGCACCGATCCCCGGTTCGTCCGCCCGGCCGAGTTGCACCACCTGGTGGCCGATCCCACGAAGGCGAAGCGAGACCTGAGCTGGAAGCCCAAGGTCGACTTCGAGGGTCTCGTGTCGATGATGCTCGAGGCCGATATCCGGCGATCGCCGGTCTGATCACGTGCGGGCACGCCGATTCTGCATCGTGGGTGGCGGCCCGGCCGGCAACTCGTGCGCGTCCGTGGCTGCTCGTCTGGGGGCCGAGGTCACCCTGATCGAGAAGGACATTCTCGGCGGCGCCGCCAACCTGTGGGACTGCATCCCCTCCAAGGCCATGATCGCTGCGGGCGGGGTGATGTCCTTCGTCTCCCGAGCCACAGGCATGGGCCTCGATCCCGTCACGCCCACGATGGATCTCGATGGGCTGCGGGAGTACATCGAGTCCACCCAGACCCGGCTGCACGAGTCGCTGAACCAGATGCTGACGAGTCAGGGGGTGGAGATCATCAGCGGTACCGGGACGCTCGTGGGCGCGCACGAGGTGGTTGCCGAGACGGCCGGCGGTCGGCGGGAGATCGCAGCCGACGTGGTCGTCCTGTCCACCGGCAGCCGCCCGCGTGTCCCGGACTGGTGCACGCCCGACGGCCGGCGCGTGCTGACCACCCGGCAGGCGTATCCGCCGCCGGAGGTGCCCCAGCACCTGGTGATCATCGGCTCGGGCGTGACCGGTGTGGAGTTCGTCCACATGTTCAAGAGCTTCGGCAGCGACGTGACCCTCATCGTGAGTCGCCAGCAGGTCCTGCCGGGGAAGGATCCCGAGGTCGCCGCCCTGCTGGAGGAGAGCTTCCTGACCCGCAAGGTGAGTCTCTACAAGGGAGCGCGGGCCAGTGCGGTGGACGTGGGAGACGACGGCGTCGCGGTGCGGTGCAACGACGGTCGGGTCGCCAACGGCACGCACGCTCTGCTGGCTGTCGGAGCGATCCCGAACTCCGAGGATCTGGGTTTGGCGGCAGCCGGAGTGGAGTCCGAGAGCGGTTATGTCACGATCGACCACAACTGCCGCAGCTCGGTCCCGCACATCTACGCCGCCGGCGACCTCAGCGGCAAGGCGCTGCTCTCGTCGGTCGCGGCGATGCAGGGGCGCAAGATCGCCGAGCACGCCATGGGCCTGCACCAGAACCGCCCGCACCGCCACATCGACTACAGCCAGGCCGCATCGGCGGTGTTCACCGAGCCCGAGATCGCCGAGGTTGGTCTCACCGAAGCCGACGCCGCCGGCCGGAAGATCCGGGTCACCAAGATGCCGTTCTCGGTGACGCCGAAGGCGCTCATCAACAACGACCCGCGGGGGTTCCTGAAGCTGGTGTCCGATCCCGCCACCGGCGTCGTGCTGGGCGGGTCCATCGTCGGCGGGCAGGCGGCCGAGCTGATCTCCGTCGTGGCGCTTGCCGTGACCGCCCGGCTCACCGTCGGCGACATCTCCGAGACGCTGTTCGCCCACCCGACGCTGTCCGAAGCCCTCGGCGAC
>CAZTZI010000004.1:0-2567 GCA_964618115.1 uncultured Acidimicrobiales bacterium | reverse complement strand
GGGCATCGGGCCGCGAGCTGCCTCGTACGCCGCTGCCAGCGACAGCGACAGGGTCTCGTCGCCGCCCCGGCACATGAACTGGATCGAGGTGGGCAAGCCGCCCCCCGGTCCCGTCGGCGACACTCCCGTCGGCACGGTCGTCGAGCACAGCGCCAGGAAGTTCCCGGCCCGGGTGAACAGCGCCGGGGTGTTCGTCTCGTCGGCCTCGTCCACGGGCAGCGGCAGCATCGGCGTGGTGGGTGTCACCATCGCATCGAAGCCTTCGAACGCCTCGGCGAACTCGGCAAGGTCGGTGCGCCGCTGCACCATCGCCGCGATGTACTCGCTGGCCGAGATGGCGGCCCCGGGCAGCACCCTGGCCCGCACCCGCTCGTCCACCTTCGAGGCCGGATCCTCCATCATCTCGCCGTAGTAGTGGTACGACTCGGCCGTCACGATCACGAAGCGGGTGTTCTTCATCTCCTCGAACGACGTCGGCGGGTCGAAGGCCACCACTTCGGCACCCAGCCCGGCCAGCACTCCCAACGCAGCGTCGTAGGCGGCGAGCTGGGCGGCATCCACTCCCGCACGCTCGGCATCGCTCAGGCAGCCGATGCGCCGACCGCCCAGGCCGCCCTCGAGCGCCGCCCGCATCGCCCCGTAGCGACCGCCACCGGCTAGCCAGTCACGTTCGACCTCGGGGGCAGGCGTTCCCAGCATGGCGTCGAACATCAGCGCAGCGTCGAGCACCGTCCGGGCCAACGGTCCCGGCGTGTCCAGCGTGTGCGACAGGGGAACGATGCCGTCGATGGGCAGCAGGCCCTCGGTGGTCTTCAGTCCCACGATCCCGCACAGCGCCGCCGGCAACCGCACCGACCCGCCCGTGTCGGTCCCCACAGCGCACGGCGCCATGCCCGCCGCCACCGCAGCACCCGACCCCGACGACGAGCCCCCCGGCGTGCGCAGCACCGCCGGATCCCACGGGTTCCACGGTGTTCCCATGTGCTGGTTCGTGCCCCAGCCGCCCATGGCGAACTCGACGGTCTTGGTCTTGCCCAGCAACACGCCGCCGGCCTCCAGCAGCCGGCGGACAACCGTGCCCGTCGCCGGTGACACCCGGCTGGCCCACTCGGCCGAGCCCGCCGTCGTGACCCGGCCCTCGACATCCACGATGTCTTTGAGCGCGAACGGCACGCCCCAGAACGGCCCTACCGGCTCGCCCGCCGCCAGCGTCAGCGCCACCTCGGCGGCCTCGGCCGCCACCCGGGCCTCATCGGCATACACCGCTTGCCAGGCGCCAACGCGCCCGTCCAGCGAAGCGATCGCCGTCAGGCATTCCTCGGTGGCCTCCACCGGCGACCGAGACCCATCCCGGTAGCCCGCCGCCAGCTCAGCAATCGTCGCTGTCACAGTTCCCCCCGCCAGCCCGGTCTCATCGCAGCGAGCAGTCTCGCGCCCCGGCCAGTTCCTCTCACGCCCGGAAGCTGCCGCGCCGGCCCCCGGGGTTCTCGCGAGGTCCGTAGTAGCCGAAGGTCCAACCCGGAAATTGCTCCCACTCGATGCGCCCGACCTCGCCCGCAAAGCGCTCAGTCGCAGCGATCAAGGCATCCTCCGCGGCATAGTCGAACGGATCCTGCAGCCGGGTCGCCGCGCCGGCGTCACCGGGAAGGTTCTCGGCCTGCCATCGCACGGTCCGCCGCAACCCCTCTTCAGGGTCCACCCTGTCGCGATAGCCGAGCTGCTGGCGGATCTTCTCGGTGCTGAGGATCGAGTGCGCCGACGAGTGGTTGAGCAGGAACGGCCCGCCGGTCGCGGCCAGCTCACCCGGCACCGAGACAAGCTCGAAGGGGTTGCCGAGCTCATCGCCGACGATCTGCGCGATCTGCGCATACGTGAACTGCCGATCATCGCCCACGTTGTAGGTCTCGCCCGCCGACGCATCGATGTGATCCACCGCCAGCAGCACCGCCGAGGTGGCGTTCTCGACGAACGCCGACGTTGCGACGGTGAGCCCGCCGTCGGGCACGATGACCCGCCGCCGGCCGTCAAGCGCACGCTTCACCAGCGTCCACTCCCGCGGCAGCACCTGGTTGGGACCGTAGATGTACGGGTACCTGAAGTGGGTCGCATCGGGGTGCAGCGAGAACGTCAGCTCCTCCGACTCGGCCATCTTGAGCGGCTTGGGTCCCGAGCGATCGTCGCCGACCAGCAGGGCATCCTCGCTCGTCGGCACCGCCATGCCTTCGGGGAACTCGACGGCAGGTTCGGCATATCCGCTGTACACCGGCACGCCGCCGATGGAGATGAGACGTGGCGTCCGGCCGACGAGCACTTTGACGATCGACCGCAGCCGGCCGTACATCGCGAAGACCACGTCGAAGTTGCGGCCCTCGATCGACGAGCGGAATGCATCCTCGTCGAAGGGATCGGTGTGGATGTGCTCGAGATGGTCGGGAATGGTGTCGACCTCGTGGCGCCCGGTGTGCAGGATCGTCACGGTGTGACCGCGGTCCACCAGACCGTTCACAATGTGGGGCCCAGTCGGCCCCGTCCCCCCGATGACCAGGATGTTCATCCCGCCAGCTTGG
>CAZTZI010000003.1:0-12277 GCA_964618115.1 uncultured Acidimicrobiales bacterium | reverse complement strand
CCTACGCACCGACGCAGGAAACCGAGACGGCCGACGAGTCCGCCCCGGACGAGACGACCCCCGAGGAGCCCGACCCGGACGAATCCGCCACCTACGACGCTCCCGGCGCCCTGGAACTGCCGCTGCCCCTGCCGCCGGGTGAGCCGGGCGAGATCATCGACGTCGAGGTGTTGGACGTCGGCGACGACTTCGTGGGCTACCGCATCCTCTATCACTCCCGCTCGCTGCGGGGCGACGACATCGCCGTGTCCGGGTTCGTGGCGATGCCCGCCGGCGAGCCGCCCGACGGCGGCTGGCCGCTGGTGGCGTTCGCGCACGGGACGACCGGCACGGCCGACATCTGTGCCCCCTCGCACGATGCCGAGGTCGAGATCACCTCGAACGCCACCTACCTGGAGGGGTACGCCATCGCGGCCACCGACTACGAGGGCCTCGGCACCCCCGGCCTGCACCCTTACATCGTTGGGAAGAGCGAGGCCCGCGGCGTGCTCGACAGCGTGCGCGCCGTGCAGCACCTCGGCGACATCTCCGTCACAGACGAGTTCGTCGTCTGGGGCCACAGCCAGGGTGGCCACGCCGCCATGCACACCGGCCAGCACTGGCAGGAGTACGCACCCGAGTTGCAACTCCTGGGCGTGGCCTCCGGGGCTCCCCCCTCCCAATTCGCGCTGCTGTACGACGTCCTGCTCGGCGGCCCGTACCAGGGATATCTGGCCATGGCCTCGGCCGCATTCGCCGAGGCCTACGACGAGATCGAACTCGACCAAGTCTACTCCGACGAGGCCATCGCCCTGATGGACGTTCTGGAGACCGGCTGCACCCAAGACGTCTTCGACGCGTTCAACCCGCTGACCGCCGAGGAGATGCTGATAGTCAAGAGCCCCTTGGGGGTGTCGCCCTGGGACCGGGTCATCGTCGAGAACGACGTCAACGGGGCGCCCGTCCCGGCACCGCTGCTGATCCTGCACGGCAGCAACGACGAGCAGATCCCGGCGATCAGCAGCCAGTTCCTCCTCGGCCAGCTCTGCGTGCAGCCCGGCCAGGGCCCGACGATCCGCATCGAGTATCCCGGCCACAACCACGGCAGCGTCATCGCCGCCCAGCGGGACGATCTCCTCGGCTGGATCGCAGACCGCTTCGCGGGCGAGCCCGCGCCGGATACCTGCGCCCGCTGAGGGAGTTCGAGACAGTGGCAGCGACCTCGCGGAGCGACGCCCCGGGCACCCCGCAAGCCGCCATCTTCGTCGAAGGCACCGGCGCCCACTGGTTCCAACACTTTGCGGTCGAGACCGGGGTCACCGCTGCGCCGACCCTGACCGCGCTGCGCACCGTCCAGCAGGCCGCCGGCTCGGTGAACCTCGTGGTCGGATTCGGAGCCGACATGACGACAAGGCTGGGCGTGGAGAGCCCTCGGGGTCTGAAGCCGTTCACCGAAGTCACCGGCAGCAGCGGGCGGCGGGCCGTGGCCACGCAGGAGGACGTGTTCCTCTGGATTCACAGCGACCGCCACGACCTCAACTTCGAGGTTGCACTGTCGGCCCGGCGGGCGTTCGACTCCATCGGCGTCCTGGCCCGGGAGACGCCGTCGTGGGTGTACCGCGACAGCCGTGACCTGACCGGCTTCATCGACGGCACCGAGAACCCGCCCGTCGAGGAGGCCCGCGAGTTGGCGGTGATCGCCGACGGGCCGGGAACCGGGGGCAGCTTCGTGCTGGCGCAGCGCTGGATCCACGACCTCGACGCCTTCGCCGCCCTGGCGACGGCGGAGCAGGAGCGGATCATCGGCCGCACCAAGCCGGACAGCGTGGAATTGGAGGATCTTCCGGCGAACTCTCACCTGGGCAGGGTTGTGCACAACGACGACGACGGAGAGGAAATCGAGATCTACAGGCGGTCGGTCCCCTACGGCACTTCGACCGAGGCGGGCCTCTACTTCCTGGCGTTCACCGACGACCTCGCCAAGATCGACCTGATGCTGGAGTCCATGTTCGGCGCCACCGGCGACGGGCATCACGACAGGCTCGTCACCTTCTCCGAGACCGTCTCCGGCGCCTACTACTACGCGCCCTCCCGGGAGACGCTGCAGAGCCTGGGCCTCGCCGGCTGAGCGGCCCGGCGCCGCCGCGCCCCGGCGGACTGCCGGTCGGATGCGCCGGGCGCGCCCTTCCCAGTACGGGTCCTGCAGGCGCCGCTTGTAGAGCTTGCCGTTGGGGTCGCGGGGCAGCTCTGCGATGAAGTCCAGCGAATGCGGCCTGCGCTGCTTCGCCAACCGGCCGCCGAGGAAGTCGACGATGCCCTGGCGGGCGGCCTCGCCCGGCTCGACGCCCGGCGCCGGCTCCACCACGGCCTTGATCTTCTCGCCGAGATCCGCGTCGGGGACGCCGAACACGGCGACATCGCCCACCAGCGGGCATTGGTGCATCATGGACTCGATCTCGGCCGGGTAGATGTTGACACCGCCCACGATGATCATGTCGCGGGCTCGGTCGTTGAGGAACAGGTAGCCCTCCTCGTTGAAGTACCCCACGTCGCCGACGGTGAAGAACTCGCCCAGGTGAGCTTCGGCGGTCTTCCGGTCGTCCTTGTGGTACTTGAAGCGGAGGCGTTCGGGCATCTTCATGTAGACGGTGCCGCTGTGGCCGGGGGGCAGTTCAGCGCCCTCGGAGTCCACGACGATCACCTCGGTCTCGGGCCACGCCTTCCCCACCGTGCCGGGGAATCGCCGCCAGTCCTCGGGACTCGCGAACGTGCCGCCTCCCTCGGTTGCGGCGTAGTACTCCCAGATGCAGTCGCCCCACCAGTCCAGCATCTTCTGCTTCGTCTCCACCGGGCAGGGGGCCGCCGCATGGATCACGTGGCGCAGCGAGGACGTGTCGTGGCGCAGCCGCACCTCCTCGGGGAGTTGCAGGAGGCGGTGGAACATCGTCGGCACCATGTGGGTCTGCGTGACCCGGTGGCGCTCGATGAGCTCGAGCGTCTCGGCGGCGCCCCAGCGGTCCATGAGCACGACGGTGTGGCCGAAGTGAAGCGACATGGTGACCCACAGTCCACCGGCGGCGTGGTACATGGGGGCCACGCAGAGGTGCACGTTGTCCTCGTGCGGTTTCACGCCGAACAGCGCCAGCAGCAGCGCCGAGAGCGGGGCCGACTTATCGGGATGCCGGTCCCGGAGGGGACGGGCACGCCCTTGGGCCTGCCCGTCGTGCCCGAGGTGCAGGTCATCGTGCCCCCGGTGGACAGACCCCCGGAACGGTCCGACGGTTGGCCGGCCGTCAACTCCTCGAGCGGCCGGAACCCTCCGACGGCCCCGACCGAGAAGCGATGCGGCACGGCGGTCCGCTCCGCGACGCCGGCTGCCTCGGCGGCGAAGCGCTCGTGGACGATGAGAACCCCGGCGTCGCTGTCGTCGACGATGTAGGCGATCTCGGGCGCGGCAAGATGCCAGTTGACGGCGGTGGCGTACATCCCGCCCTGGTAGGCGGCGAGCGTGGCGGCGATCTGCTCCAGGCTGTTCGGCAGGACGGTGACGGCGCAGTCGCCGGCGCCGAGTCCGAGCGCACGGAGACCGTGCAGGTACCGGTTGGTCAGCTCGGCCAACTCGCCGAAGCTCGTACGCCGCCCCTGAGACTCCACGACGGCGATGCGCTGCGGGTCGCTCTGCGCGATGCTCCAGAAGCCCAGGTTGTCGCTCATGGCGCCTCCTCCAGGGAGAGGCGAACATACCGCGTCCCGTCGCCGCGTACCGGCTTCCCGTGACCGCCGCGAACTCCGGCACCTCGATGTGCCGAGCCGTCATCCGGGCGTAACTCTGGGGATTTGTCGGGGTGGACAATTCCGGCGATTGTGTATATCGTTCGTGACCTGTGGAATTGTTGGTGCCGCTCGCGGCTTTCGGTGGCACCTGCCTTCTCGTCGTGCTGTTCGCGTGGTGGTCGGGAGCGTGGCGTTCGGTGCTCACCGGGGTCCGTGATGACGCGACCGACCCGAGCAGGGATCCGGAGTTCCTGCTGCGCTCGGGTGACTCGGACTGGATCGAGAACCACGAGTTCTGGGAGACCTCCGAGATCGAGGAGATCGCCCTCTAGGCGACCCTCCCGGGTCACGCTGATTCCTGGCTGACCCCTGCCGGCCGACGGCTGTAGCCGGCGCGGTTCAGTTGCGCCTGACGGACGCCTCCAGATCCAGCAGCAGATCCTTCGCCCCCTCGGCACCCCCGTAGCGGCCGCGTTGCCCGTCGGCCCGGATGACCCGGTGGCAGGGAATGACCAGGGCGATCGGGTTGGTCGCCATGGCCGTGCCGACAGCGCGTGCCGCCCCGGGACTCCCCGCGCTCGCCGCCACCGCCGAGTAGCTCCGCGTCTCCCCGTAGGGGATGGCAGCGGTCGCATCCAGTGCCTTGCGGCAGAAGCCGCCGATCCCGCGCCAGTCGACCGGCACGGTGAAGTGCTGCAGCCGGCCGGCGAAGTAGTCGTCGAGTTCGCGCCGCACGTCGTCGAGTGGCGCCGCTGCCACCGTGACAGCCGGGGAGGCCGTCGCCGCCAGGACGGATGCGAGCCACTCCACAGCGGAGTCGCCCGTGCCGGCGGTTCCCTCGGGAAGGAAGCACACGCGCCGCAGGCCCACCTCCGTGAGCGCCAAGCCCAGCCGGCCGACGGGGCTGTCGGTGTCCCACACCCAGACCTCGTCCCTCTCGCCGTTCAACACAACACTCGCAGGCACCGGTCCTCCCTCCGCACCGCCGTCCACGCCGGGCCGGATCGTATCCGCCGGGGTCAGCGCCCCCGGGAACTGCGCTGGACGGCCACATCGGCGACCCAGCGCCCGTCGATCTCCACCCCGCTGAGGACCTCCATCGCCGCCAGCAGGAACCGCAGGATGTCGGCAACGGCGGCGCCGTCGGGCAACTCGAAGACGAGTCCCCGCCGCGTGTGGTCCTGCCGAACCGCCCACGCCGGCGGCACCTCCACACCGCGCTCGGCCAGCCGTCGCACCGCGAAGCGGCCGGTGGCGTGGGAGATCCCGATCGTCCCCGGAACCGCCGTCCGGCCGCGCCGGTGCCGGGGCACCCAGGTGGCGAGCGGGATCGCGGGACCCAGCGATGAGAACATGCGCCCCAGCGGTGACGTGGGCGGCCGTTCGGTGTCCTCCACCCAGGGCTGCAGGTTGAGCCAGCCCCGGCCGTCGCCGCGAGCCGCCAGATCCTCCATGCTCGACAGGACCTCGGCGACCTCGCCGGAGGTGAACAGCACGCTCGTGTTGTCGACGACCATGCCGCGATGTTGCCACACTCCGCTGCCGGCACCGGCGGCGCGCCGCGCTTCCCGGCCGCTCGGGCCCGCCGGCCGGTACCGTACGACCGCGTGAAGCTGCTTCTGATCCGTCACGCGCTGCCGACACGGGTGGAGAACTGTGACGGGCCTGCCGATCCCGGCCTCACCGATGTCGGGCACGAGCAGGCGCGGCGGCTGGCGGACTGGCTGAGGGACGAGGCCATCGACCACGTCGCCTCGAGTCCCAAGCTCCGGGCGATCGAGACGGCCCGGCCCCTGGCCGACCAGCGGGGTCTCGACGTGGAGATCGTGGCGGGGTTCTCGGAGATCGACGGCGGGAGCACGACGTACATCCCCTACGAGCAGATGCGGCGCGAGCGGCACGAGATCTGGCGCCACCTGCGGAGCGGGCGCTGGGAGGAGGCCGGTTTCACCGATCCCGAGCAGTTCCGGATTGCGGTGGCCGGCGCCTTCGCCGAGTGGGAGTCCGAGCACCGGGACCGGACGGTCGCCGTCGTAGCCCATAGCGGCACGATCAACGCCCTCGTCAGCCACCTGCTGGACATCGAGAACGTCTTCTTCTTCAGCGTGGACTACACCGGAATGTCCCGCCTGCGCAGGAACATCCTCGGCGGCATGCACGTGACGTCGCTGAACGAGACCGCACACCTCCACGCGGTGCGCAACACGCTCGAACCCCTGCCGGCTCCGTGAGCGTCCCGGACCTGCAACCCGCCCGACCGCTGCGTGTGCTGGCGCTGGCCAAGCAGATCCCCGTCTTCGAGAACATGCGCCTCGGCCCCGACCGCCGGCTCGTGCGCGACGGCCATGTGCTGCACATGAACGACTACTGCCGGCGCGGCGTCGCCCAGGGCCTGCGGATCGCCCGCGCCAGCGGCGGCACCCTGGGCGTGCTGACCCTCGGGCCGCCCGCCGCGGACACCGTGTGCCGGGAGGCCATCGCCTTCGGCGCCGACGCCGGCTTCCACGTGACCGACCCCGCGTTCGCCGGCTCCGACACCCTGGCCACCGCCAAGGCGCTGGCCGCCGCGGTGCAACATCTCGGACCCTTCGATCTGATCCTGGCGGGGCGGAACTCCGTGGATGCCGACACCGGCCAGGTGCCCCCGCAACTCGCCGAGCTGCTGGGACTGCCGTTCGCCTGCGGGGTTCGCCGGCTGCGCCTCACCGGGGAGCGGCTGTCGCTGCTCCTCGAGCACAACGACGAGTGGCTGGACGCCGAGTCGGAACTCCCGGCGCTGCTGTCGTGCGCCGAGCGGCTGATCGATCCCTGCAAGATCAAGGACCCCGCCGTCTGGGCCGGGGTAGACGGCTCGCGCATTCGGACCATCGACGCAGCCGAGTTGGGGCCCGGGCCATGGGGCGCCGCGGCCAGCCCCACGTCCGTCGGACCGATCTGGACCCTGAAGATCGACCGCCGACGCGAGATCCTGTCCGGCGGCCTCCCCGAGGGGGCCGACCGGGCCATCGCGGTCTTGGAGGATCGGGGGGCGCTGGCGCCCGCCGGCGCCCCCGAGGTCGCGCGCGGCTCCGGGCTGGTCGTCGAGCTGCCGGCGGCCCGGAGCGGCGGCCCTGCCGTCGGCGTACTGATCGAGCCGGCTCGTGACCGGCACTCCCGGGAGTTGCTGGGAGCCGCAGCGCGCCTGGCCACCGCCGTCGGCGGCCACGTCGTGGCTCTGGGCCCCGCCGCGGGTGCCGAACTCGGCGGCTTCGGAGCCGACGCGGTCCGCCGGATCGGCGCCGCCGGCGCGGTGCGCGCTGACGGCCACGGGGGGCTCGCCGAGGAGGATGTCGCCGCCGCGGCCAGCGACTGGGCCGAAGGCGTGCGGCCCTGGGCGATCCTGGCGCCGAGCACGGCCTGGGGCCGCGAGGCGGCGTCGCGCGTGGCGGCCCGCCTGGGCGCCGGCCTGACCGGCGACGCCGTGGGGCTCTCCTGTGAGGATGGCCGCCTGATCGCTGAGAAGCCGGCCTTCGGCGGCTATGTGATCGCGGACATCGCCTGCTCCTCGGCGGTACAGATGGCGACGGTGCGCGCCGGCGTGCTCGGGCTGCCCGAGCCGCGCCGGGCGCCGGGCGTGCCCGTGACCGAGATCACCGTGACGCCGCGGGGCCGTGTGCGGGTCCTGGGGCGGAGGCGGGACGACGACGGCGACCTGCTGGCCCGCGCCGAGGTCGTGATCGGCGTCGGCGTGGGCGTGGACGCAGCCGACTACGAGCGGCTCCGGGCCGAAGCCCGCAAGATCGGCGCCGAACTGTGCGCCACCCGCAAAGTGACCGACGCCGGCGCCATGCCCCGGGCCCGCCAGGTGGGCATCACCGGCCACAGCATCTCACCCCGCCTGTACATCGCCATCGGCCTGTCAGGCAAGTTCAACCACACCGCCGGCGTGCGCTCGTCGGGAAGCATCGTGGCGGTCAACCCCGACCCGGAGGCACCGATCTTCGACTGGTGCGACGTGGGCTTCGTAGCCGACTGGCGCGACGTGTTCGACGAGCTGATCCCGCGCCTCGAGGAGGCCCTCGCGCCCTAGCGCGAGGGTCGGCAGCGCCGCACCTCGCCGGGCCGCGTCGGGGCCCTCACCCCTCTTCCCGCAGCTCCTTCGGCATCGCCTTGGCGGCGTACTTCCGCCAGTTGTCCTGCAGAGCGTCGATGAGCTGCTGCACGAACAGCGGCGACATGTGGATCCGCTGGACCACGACGCCGTTGCGGGGCTCGACGCCGTCGAAGTTCATGCGCACGAAGTCCAATGTGAACTCGTAGGGGCTGTGCGTGACGGCAGCGAAATTGGCCCAGCAGCCCCCCTCCAACTCCGGCGGCAGCCGGATCGGCACCTCGCGCTTCTTCTCACCCTCCGTCGACATGTCGACCTCCCCTCCTCGCGCTCGATAGCGGCCGAGCCATAGCATCGCAGACCCACCCGCGGATCGTGCCCGCGCCGCTACGGGACAACCCGCCGCCGGGGACACTCGCCGGTGTCGTATCGAACGACAGCATGTCTCAGGCCGTCGGCCGGTATTCCAGCAGCGCCGATCGGCCCACGAGATCGACTATGCGAACCACCGCCTCGGAGCCGTCGGCGTCGGTGAGGTGCAGTTCCTCGCCGAGGGCGAAATGAACGGGCTGCTTCTTGCCGCCGTCGACGGCGATGTTGGAGGCGTAGAGGTAGGTGCGGTCGTGGCTGTCGCGAATCGGGTTCAGCCTTCCCTTGATGCACGGGACGTACCCGGTGGATTCGGCGAACAGGACACTTCCACCGCCGTGGAGGGGCCCGAGTTCCAACGCGAGCGATCCCCGGCTCGGCACCCATTCCCGCACCACACGAGCGCCACAGCCCGGAGCGGCGGCGAACACCGTCATCGGGAGATGAGTCGTGTGCAGATCGACGGTGGCCTCGCCGTTCTCGTCGGCGGAGGCGCGCTTGTGGGTCCCGTTGGGGAAGAGGACCAGCACGTCGGAACCCGGAAGGGGCAGGCCACCGGATCGCACCGTGATGACGGCGCGGGCGGCGCTCGTCTCCAAGGTCGCCGCGGGCACGGTGAGCAGCACTTCGGAGTCGTCTATCACCCGGTACTCGGGCATCCTGCCGGAGAGTTCCCGAGTCCTGCGCAGGATCACCGGAACACCGTCACCCCGGCGCTCCATGAAGTATCTCCTCTCCTCCGATCCCCGGATGCCCTCCACCGGAAGCCGCGCCAGCACCGAGGTCAACACCTCGTTGCGCGTTGCTTGACGCTCTTGCATGCTCTCCAGGGTCAGATTGTTCGGTAGCGAGCCGGGCGACTGCATCTCCAAGCGATCCTCGAACATCGAGAGGCGTATCCGGCTGACGCGTATCGCATAGTCGCGATGCACGACTGCGTTGACGATCGCTTCGAACAGCGCTCTCTCGCTGTATTGCGGCAGTTCGACACGCGCGGGGTCCTTGCGGGCCGCCACACGCATGTTGCGGACCATGAACGCCATCGCGGTGCCAATCTGCCGGTTCAGCGGACCGGTGATCTCCTGCGCGTCGATCTGGCCGGAAGTGCGGTCCGCCCCGCTGTACACGGTCGCCGTGACGGCAGCGCCGGGAAGCCATCGCTCGGGGTTCTGCGTGCAAAGCAGTACGCCGGCGACCGTGGCGCGCAGGACGCCGGCGTCGTCGTTCGCCAATAGAGCCAGCTTGCTGAGCGCCGCTTCGGGTGCCGCCGATCCCTCGGCACTGAGCATGGGGCGCCACAGAACCTCGTCCAGGGTCTCGAAACCGGTGCCGGGCACGGTCTGCTCGTCGTAGGACCGGAACCGTGCCTGCCCGCGCCGCTGCGACAGACGCAACCGCTCGTCACTGGTCATCCTCCGCTTCGTGCCGCCGACGCGGACGTAGCCTCCGCCGGGGCTGTCGTGCAGCGAGTCTCCCTCCGGTATCACGACCAGCAGGAGCGGCATCCCGTCGATCTGCCGGTGATGCGTGCGGATGCGGACGGGTGGCCGGACGGCGTCGGTGGATACCTCGACCAGCAGGTCGTCCAACGCGACGATTTGCGAGCGCGACATGTCCTGCAGACTGCCGTCGTCGGTGGCGCCGCAGAGCAGCACGCCGCCATCGGCGTTGGCGAACGCGGCGATCTCGTCGGCCAGATCCTCGCGGCTCGGGCTCTTGGGCCTGTCCCCGGCGAACTCGACCGCCTTGAACCCCCACCCGCTGTCCTCGCCCAATTCCAGCCGGCGCCTGATTTCCTCGTCGCTGTAAGTCACGGGTGCTCTCCGGTGTTCACCTGGAAAAGCTACGGCATCCTCCACCACACGAGGGACGTGGCCGCCCTGCCACACCCACCACCACCGAACCGAACACGATTCACACAACCGCAGCGGCGAGCCCAGAGACCACAACCCCAACAAACAGCCCCCTGCCGAGCCACCCGACAAGCCCGTCGGGAACCATCCCCCGCCCGGCGGTCGGCCTCGGAGTAGTTGGCGAACCCGGTTCTGGTATCGCCGATCAGCAACGTGACCGGACGCCCGCGGGTTCGCTCGTTCAGCCAGGCGAGCCCGAACGCCGAGGCGAACCCAACGGTCACCCAGAGTGGCCCCGACGGGTTGTCGCGGAGGAATCGCTCGATGCGGTCCGCCGGGGCGCTCACGGGCGCAGCTCGACGAAACCGGCGGCTGTGAAATCGTTGTCGAACGCCAGGGCCTCGCGCAGGCGGCGCGCCCGCATCACCTCGAAGCTCGTCGCGTCGACGAAGGAGTAGTTCCGCTCGTCGCGACGGCGCAACCAGGCCCATGCCCGGGACTCCTGCTCGGCGGTCACGGCATGGAGCGCCAGTTTGCGGGCCGACTCGAGCACGGCGACACGATCCAGGAAACCGACGGCCGTACGGTGACTGTCCTTCCGGCGCAGGAACGTCCAGGTCTCGCCCAGAACCAGATTCGTCGTGAGAACCTGCTCGCCGGAGCCGATCCGGGCGAGCACCTCCAAGGCCTCAGGATGGCGGGCGTCACCGGGAAGAGCCCAGGCCACCCACCAGCTCGTGTCAGCGAACTTCATGACCCGTAGACAACCGCGTCGATCTCCCCCGGTGCCACGCTGAGCCCCTCGCCGCCGAACCCGGCAAGGTCGCTCCAGGGATCGGCGCCTGTATCGAACCGCTCGGCAGGCAGGACGGCCGCCAAGCCCCGCCTGATCAGTTCGGACTTGGAAATCCCGAGCCGTCGCGCCTCGGCCGCAGCCTCGGCGTCCAACTCCTCGGGGATCGTGATCGTCACCGCCTTCATGGGAAGAGTATACATATGATATATAACATAAACTACATATGTAGGACACCACCCTCGGCGAGATCCGCCGGCAAGCGCGAGCGAGCCGGCAACCAACCCCGATCCGAGTCAGGCGACCAGGGTGAGTTCAAGACAGGCCCCCGGAGCACGGCGAGCCCGGTGGGATACCCAGCATTTATGATCTATATCAATATATATCACTTATTATCACTGCTAACATGTTCCGGAAGCGCACGAATCGGTGGCGACAACGGGGCTTCCAGGATGCTGCATACGGCTGTCTCACCGGTGATACACTTTGGAGATGGCGGAGGTGACGATTCGGGAACTGCGCAACAACGGCGGTGTCGTGATCGACCGTGTGCTCGGCGGCGAACGTCTCACGGTGACCCGATCCGGGCGTCCGGTCGCCGAACTCCGCCCTCTGACGCGCCGAGCGCCCGATCCGGTGACCCTGCTCGATCGATGGCAGCACGTTCCCCACGTCGACCCCGATGTGCTCCGGCAGGACATCGACCGGGTCATCGACCCGCGCCTGTGAACATGACCTCGACGACGGGTGGCGTTCTCGACACCAACGTCGTGATCCTGCTGCCGCGGATCGCCGACCCTGCCGCGCTGCCCGCGGAACCGGCGGTCACGGCGATCACGCTGGCTGAACTCTCCGTGGGACCGCTCGTGGCAGACACCGACGCCGAGCGGGCCAACCGTCAGGCCCAGCTCCAGCAAGCCGAATCCGACTTCGATCCGATCCCGTTCGACGCCGCCGCCGCCAGAGCGTTCGGCAGGGTCGCCGCCGACCTTCGCGGGGCGGGCCGGAAGGCGACCGCCCGCGCCTACGACGCCCTCATAGCCGCCACAGCCATCGCCAACGGACTCCCCCTCTACACCACCAATCCCGAGGACTACGACTCGATAACGGAACTCGAGCTGGTACCGGTCCCCCACCCCGACAAGTCGCCCCCGCGCCGCCCGGCCTGACGCCGACGCCGGGGAGCGAGCCCGCACTTCGCTGACCGGATCGCCCGGAGCGGTTGCTGCAGCCGGGCTATTCGCCGGTGTAGTTGGGCTTTCGCTTCTCGACGAAGGCCTCGACGCCCTCGCGGAAGTCGGCTGTGGTGCGCAGGAAGCCGTAGGCGAGGCCTTCGAGTTCGAGGCCCACCGGCAGGGGGCCGTCGTAGGCCTGGTTGAGGACCCGCTTGGCCATGCGCAGGGCCAGCGCGGGCAGGGC
>CAZTZI010000002.1:0-12011 GCA_964618115.1 uncultured Acidimicrobiales bacterium | reverse complement strand
GTTGTAGACGTCGCAGCCGCCGGGCTCCGCCCGCGCCGCGTCGATCACGATCCTGGCCACGTCCGAGGCGTACTGGAACCCCATCCAGCCGCCGTAGGAGATGTGGTACGGCAGCCCGCGCACCGCTGCCAGCAGCGCCTGGCAGGGGTACGACGTGACACCCTGGTCGCGGCCCGGTCCGTACACGGTGTGCGGCCGCAGGCCCACGCTGGGGGTGCCGTTCTCGTGCCAGTAGACCCTGGCGGTGTCCTCGTTGGCCACCTTGTAGACGCCGTAGTGCGTAGCCGGCTCGCGGCGGGCGTCGTTGGGCAGGACGTCGGTGTCGTAGAGGTCGGGATGACCGAACACCGCCACGCTGCTGGTGTAGACGAGGTTTGCGATGCCGTGTGCCTGCGCCGCCTCGAACACGTTGGCCGTACCGGCCACGTTGATGTTGGCGCCCAGCGGCGGGTTGGCCCGGCAGGTCGGCACCTGCAGCGCACCCAGGTGGATGATGTGCGTGGCACCCTCGGCGGCGGCGAGCACGTCCTCGGTCACCGTGAGGTCGCCCTGGATGCGCCGGGGGCCGGCCAGGTCGGCCTCGTCCACGATGAGGCGCAACCGCTTGTCGTCGGTGCTGACGTCGAAGAGCGTCATCTTGGCGCCGTCGCGCGACAGGTGACGCACCACCCAGGCGCCGATGCAGCCCATGGCGCCCGTGATGAGGAAATGTTCTTCGCTCACAGAAGCACCTCCGTCCCAGAATGACCCGTTCCGGCGACTCCGGTGGCGCGGCCCGCCCGCGCCGCCGGGACTAGACGCACCGGTTGGTGATCTCGCCGAGGCCCTCGATGGTCGAGACGATCACGTCGCCGGGGGCCAGGTACTGCGGCGGATCCATGCCGAATCCCACACCCGACGGCGTCCCGGTGAAGATGATGTCACCGGGGAGCAGCTCGCAGATCGACGACAGGTAGGTGATCAGGCGCGGGATGTCGTTGATGAAGTACGTGGTGCGGGCGTCCTGCATCATGACGCCGTTGACCGAGCAGGTGAGGCGCAGATCCCACGGGTCGTCCAGCTCGTCGAGTGTCACCACCGCCGGGCCGACCGGCGAGAAGTTGCGGTGCGACTTGCCCAGGTTGAACTGCGGGTACCCACCGGCGAACTGGCCGATCCGCTCGCTCACGTCCTGACCCACCGTGAACCCGGCGATGTGGTCGGCGATGTCGTCGGCGGCGATGTCCCGCCCGGCGCGCCCGATGACCACGACCAACTCCACTTCCCAGTCGCAGTTGCCGGGCACGAGCGGGACCTCGGCGTTCGGCGCGGCCATGCAGGACGGGAACTTGGTGAACACCAGCGGATCGTCGGGGACCTCCATCCCCGACTCGCCGGCATGGTCGGCGTAGTTGAGGCCGATGCCGAACACCTGCGGTGGTCTCGGGACCGGGCAGGTCAGGTCGCCGGCGCTGTAGCTGTCGCCCCCATCGGGCGCGTTGTCGCCGGCCCACGCACCGAACGCGTCCCAGTCGGCCAGGACCTGCATCGGATCGGGCCCGAAGGCACCCCCGGAGGCCTCGGCGATGTCCCAGGCCCGGTCGCCGGCCAGGCCCACTGCACGGTGATTGATCGCTGCCATTCGCATGGGCACAGGTCTAGCAGATCCTCAGTTGATTCCACCCCGCTCGGTGCCGGCCGGCCGCAGGGGCGACCAGCACCACGGCGGCGGCGGGAGTCCGGGGCGCGGGTGGGTCTCGACCTCGGCGGTTTCGGAGACCGGAGATTCACCGCGGCCACATGCGTGGATCTTGTGCCAGGCGGCGTCCTCCATCCAGCGACTGATGCCGCGAGAACCTGCAAGCCGGCAGAGCTCCTCGTAGAGGGGCATCGAGACGGTGATCGTGAGGCGATGACGCTGGGACACGGGGGCACCCTACGGGGCGAGGCCGGGGAGTCGATCGCTTCGCGGGTCGCTTCGCGGATATGCACAGTGCTCGTGTGGATATCCAGAGGATTAGCCGAGGAAACCCTCCGCAAAATGCAGCCGGCGTGCCGACCGGGCCGACCTCGCGGGACCGGCGGCGGGCACCCCGTTGATGGCGCAATCAGAAAGGAACATCGGATGACCATGATCCAGACGACCGCTCGCGACAACCGACTGACGGGCCGGGCCCAACCCGACATCGATCTCGTCGGACCGTTGGAGGCCTGCGAAATGCTCGTTGTGGACGAGGCCCAGCTGCTGGACCTGGCGAACGGCGGCCAGCTGGCCGCCTACCGGTTGGGCGGGCACGTGAGATTCCGCTCCACCGAGGTGCTGAGCCTGGCGAGGTCCTGCCTCTGAGTGGTCGTGCGGGCACGGCGCACGCATCATCACGCCCGCGCCCGGAACCATGACCGAGGTCGGTGGCCCGGCCCGGGAGACTCCCCCCGGGCGGGCCGCCGATCTCTTCGGAGATGTCGAACAGCCGCTGGAGTCGACCCGACACCTCCGATGCCCTGCCTGGGCCGGGATGCCGCCGGGCCCCGCTCGCCGCGCCGGCCTCAGGACCCTGCGCGGTCGGCCAGAAGTGCCGCGACGTCCCGCCCGTTGGCCTGGCCCTTCGTGGCGCGCATGACCTGGCCGGTGAAGAAGCCCTGCATCTTCTTGCGTTCCCGACCGTCACCGGCGCACAGGCGCTGCCACTGGTCGGGGTGCTCGGCGATGATCCGGTCCACGACACCGGCCAGCTCGCCGGCACCGACCGCCTCGAATCCCAACCTCTGGGCAACCGCGGCCGGGCTCTCGCCCGAGCGCGCCATCTCCCCCAGAACCTCCTTGACCTGGTTGGAGGTCAACTCGGAGCGCTCTTCCATCGCCACAAGCTCCACCAGGCCCGCCGCTGTGAGAGCTCCCGTGCCCTCGGCGAGGTTCTGCTCGAGGTGCTTGAGTACCGCGGCCGGCGACGCCCCGGCCTCGACCGCCGCCAGCGCCAGATCGTCCTGGCCGCGCTCGACGACGAGCGACACCCGCGCCGGCTCCTCGCCGGTGCCCTCCGCCAGCCGGCGGCGGCGCTCTCGGGGCAGCAGCGGCAACCCGGCACGGATGCGCTCCACCCAGGCCGCATCCGGATCCAGCGGCACGAGGTCCGGCTCCGGGAAGTACCGGTAGTCGGTCGCCTCCTCCTTGGTGCGCAGCGTCGAGGTTCGGCCGGCGTCCTCGCTCCAGTGGCGGGTCTGCTGGGTGACCGGCTCACCGGAAGTCAGCATCTCGATCTGCCGGCGCGCCTCGTAGGTCACCGCCCGCCCCAGCGAGCGCAGCGAGTTGACGTTCTTGATCTCGCAGCGGGTGCCGAGTTCGCCGGCGCCCAGCGGACGCACGGAGACGTTGGCGTCCACCCGCAGGGACCCCTCTTCCATCTTCCCGTCGGAGGCGCCCACGGCCAGCAGCGTGGCCCGCAGTTCTGTGACGTACTCCCGCGCCTCGGCCGGCGATCGCAGATCGGGCCGGCTGACGATCTCCAGCAGCGGCACGCCGGCCCGGTTGTAGTCCACGAGCGAGTACGCGGCGTCGTCGATCCGGCCCGCTCCGCCCACGTGGATGGTCTTGCCCGTGTCCTCCTCGAGGTGCGCCCGCACGATGCCGATCACCTTGCCGGACGGCAGTTCGAGGCTCCCGCCCACGTTGATGGGGCGGTCGTACTGGCTGATCTGGTAGTCCTTCGGCATGTCCGGGTAGAAGTAGTTCTTCCGGGCGAACACCGACGGCTCCACTGTGGATCCGAGGGCGAGACCCACCCGGATGGCCAGTTCCACGGCATGGCGGTTCAGCACCGGGAGGGTGCCCGGCAGACCCATGCACACCGGATCGATGTTCGTGTTGGGCTCGCCCCCGAAGGCGTTCGGGCTGCCGCTGAACAGCTTGGTGCGGGTCAGGAGCTCGGCGTGGACCTCCAGACCGATGACCATCTCCCACTCGGTGCCGGCGGGCGCACCCAAGCCGGGCGAGCCGGCCGCCCAGATGATGTCGGCGCCGGTGCCCGGCCGGCCACTCATGGCGAGGCGCTCCCGGCGGTGGCTGCGGCGCTGCCGGCGGTTTGCTGATCGGCCAGGGCGCGCTCGAGGGCGGCGGCGGCGCGGAACATCACCGCCTCGCCCAGCGCGGGCGCCATGACCTGAACCCCGACGGGCAGCTCATCGGCACCGGTCCCGAAGGGAACCGAGATGGCGGGGTGCCCGGCCAGGTTGGACGCCACGGTGCAGACGTCGGACAGGTACATGGCCAGCGGGTTCCCGGTGCGTTCGCCGAAGCGGAACGCCACCGTCGGAGAAGCGGGGGCGAGCAGCACGTCGAACCGCTCGTAGGCGGCGGCGAAGTCCCGCAGCACGAGCGTCCGCACCTTCAGAGCCTTGCCGTAGTAGGCGTCGTAGTAGCCGGCGGAGAGCGCGAACGTGCCGAGCATGATGCGCCGCTTCACCTCGTCGCCGAACCCGGCGGTGCGGGTGGCGACGTTCATGTCCACCGCGTTGGCGGCCGGGACCCGCAGTCCGTAACGCACGCCGTCGTAGCGGGCGAGGTTGCTGGAGGCCTCCGCCGGAGCGATGAGGAAATAGGCCGAGAGGCCGAAGACCGCTGCGGGAACACTCACCTCGCCGATCTCAGCGCCGGCCGACGCCAGCGACTCGGCGGCGGCCGTGACACGGGCCGAGACGTCGCCGTCGATGCCCTCCCCCGAGAGTTCGGTGACGATGCCCACGCGCAGGCCGGCCGCCTCCTCACCGAGGGCGGCGGACAGGGCGCCGGCCGGTTCGGGGATGGACGTCGAATCCAGGGGATCGTGTCCGGCGATGGCCGAGTACAGCAGCGCCGCGTCGGCGACCGTGCAGGCCATTGGGCCGATCTGGTCGAGCGATGAGGCGAATGCCACCAGGCCGTAGCGCGACACCCGCCCGTAGGTGGGCTTCATGCCGACCACCCCGCACAGCGCCGCCGGCTGGCGGATCGAGCCGCCGGTGTCACTGCCCAGGGCCAGCGGGGCCATCCCCGCGGCGACGGCCGCGGCACTGCCACCCGACGATCCCCCGGGCACGCGGGTGGGGTCGCACGGGTTGCGCGTCGGGCCGAAGGCAGAGTTCTCCGTGGAGGACCCCATGGCGAACTCGTCCATGTTGGTCTTGCCGATGACGATGCCGCCGGCAGCGGTAAGCCGGTCGACGACGGTGGCGTCGTAGGGCGGCTGCCAGCCCTCGAGGATGCGCGAGGAGCAGGTGGTCGGCACCCCGCGGGTGCAGATGTTGTCCTTGAGGGCCACGGGCACCCCGGCGAGGCAGCCAGGATCGTCGCCGGCTGCAACGACGCCGTCGATCTGACGGGCCCGCGCCAGCGCAGCCTCGGCGGTCACCGTGTTGAACGCCCCCAGTTCCACGCCGCCGGCGATGGCGGCGAGGGACTCCTCGACCACGCTGGTGGCCGAGCGCTCCCCGCGGCGCACCGCTGCAGCGATGGCCATCGCCGGCCCCGTGGCGCTCACGGGAGCCGCCGGGCGCTCACGGCGATTCCCCGCGCACGGGAGGCACCCGGAACTGCCCCGCCTCGGTCTCGGGAGCCTGCGCCAGCACCTCGGCGCGGTCGAGCCCACCGTCGAGGACGTCGGCCCGGAGCACGTTGCCGACCGGGTACGGATGCGAGGTGGGAGGCACACCCTCGAGATCCAGGGCCGCCACGTCGGCCGCGTGGTCGAGCACGTCGCCGAGTTGCAGCGTGAAGCGCTCCAACTCCTCGTCAGTGAGGCGGAGGCGGGCGAGCCACGCCACGTGCGCCACGTCGTCGCGAGAGATCCGCTCGGTCATCGACTCGGAAGCTACCCGCCGACGGCGATCACCAGATCGACCTGCGAGCCCCGCGGCAGTTCCGGCAGCAACTCGGCGACCGCAACCACGGAACCCGCCGGCAGGGTGGGATCCACTCGAGACTCGACGGTTCCCACCGCCAGACCGACCTCCGAGAGCCGCAACCCGGCCTCGGTGAGCGGCAGCCCGACGATGTCGGCAGGGATGACGACCAGCGGCTGGCCCAGGGAGACCTGCACCTTCACCACTTGACCTTCGTCGAGCAGGCCACCCGGTTCGGGCAGCTGGCCGACGACTTCGCCTGCGGCTGCATCGGCGACACGCACCTCCAGCCGCCGTACCTCCCAGCCCGAGGCGGCCAGGGTGTCGCGGGCGCTAGTCCAGTCGGTGCCGACCACGTCGGGCACCGTGTGGGTCGGCGTGTCCTCACCACCGGTGGTGACGAGCACCAGGAGCGCGCCGGCGACAACGATCGCGGCGGCCGCTGCGATTCGCATCAGCGGGTTCCGCCAGTTGCGCCGCAGCGGCTGCGGGACGATCGCTGCCTGCTCAGCGGCTCCTGACTCGATCCGGTCGTCGCCGACAAGCCGGAACGCCTCGTCGAGCCGTGACGGCGGTGGCAGCATCTCCGCGGTGGCCCGCAGGGCCAGGGCCAGTTCGTCGGCCTCGAGGCGATTCGAGGGCCTCGCGGCCGTGGCCTGCACCAGCAGCGGGGCCAGGCGCGCCAGGTAGCGCGCAGTGGCCTGCCCGGCTCGCATCGGAACGATCCCCCGCCCCAATTGTGCGACTTCGGCGGGCGCCACCGGACGTCCTGCGGCCACCTCGGTCAGGGTGAGACCGAGTGCGAACACATCGGCCGGCGCCGAGTCGGGCCGCGCCGCTTCATTCTCAGAGGGCGACAGGTCGACGCTCGCTGACAGCTCGATTGCATCGCGGTCGGCTGGGACACCGCCGGCCGCGTCACCGGCGGTTGCCACATCGTCGGCTGCCACGTCGTCGGCTGCGACGCGGCCGAATGCGACATCGTCGCGTTCGATGTCGTCGCGTTCCACGGCGTCGATCGCCCCGTCGACGGCTGCCACATCCTGGGGGCGGGCGTCGCCGTCCTCGCTCTCACCGACGTCGCTCGCAAGCGCGGACTCGCCCGACGCATTGTCTGGCTCGTCCTCTGTCGCCGAGCCGGCGGCGCCGGGCGTGCCCGGCGCGTCCAACGTCTCGGCAACCTCGAACTCCTCCAATCGGGCGGGGTCCTCGTCGCCGGCGGCAAACGCTTCGGAATTCTCCAACTCCGCGACCCGGATCGCCTCCGGGGCGTCGTAGCGCGTCGCCTCTCCCGGTTCCAGCGGGGCCCGCAGGAAGTCCACCCCCAGTTCGGCGAGGCGGAGCCTCCCGCTGGCCTCGACGCAGCAGTGCGCAGGCGTGAGCGCCCCGTGGGTAATCCCCTGCTGGCGCAGGTTGTGCAAGGTCTCCGCCGCCTGCAACCCGATGAGGAGGATCTGAGAAGGGGTGAGAGCGACCCTCGCGGAGACCATGCGATCCAGCCGCATCTCCGGCGCGGCGTAGACGAGGTACGGCACCGGAGCGATCTCCCAGTCCAGCAGCGGCAGGACGTGGAGGTGCCGGAGGCTGCGCAACTCCTCGAGCCATGCCTCGACACCCGGTGCATCGGTCACGGCATCGGCATCCAGGAACGTGACCTCGACGTCCTGATCGGTCTCGGTGTCCCACGCCCGGTACGTCCGCCCCAGCCGGTTGGTCGCCAGGTACTCGCCGATGCGGTAGCGGCCGGCGATCGGCGCCGGCTCCCAGGTGGCGTTCTCGGGCGGTCCGGGCAGTTCGGTCGACTCCCCGTCGACGTCGCCGGTCACGTCCCCGGCGCCCGGCTCGGCGTACTCCTCGACCACAAGGATCGAGATTACCGCCGCGGGTGGCGAGCGGACCGCCTCTAGCCTGACGTGTGTGTCCCTGAGCCCCCGCCGCCAGGCACTCATCGCCGCCGCCATCGCGACCGCAGGCGTCGCCTCGATCGCGGCCGCAGCGCTCCTCCGGGACGGGGACAGTGGCCCGCCGGTGGACTCCCGGGTGGAGGAGTTGATCCCCGATCCGGGCACCGACGTGCTGGCGCAGCACGCCGTCGGCCTCGACCTGACCGACTCCCCCCGGTACGTCATCGAATTGTTCCTGAACGGTCAGCGCCTACCGGACGCGGAGACGCTGCAGGCCACCTCCACGAATCGTGCCGTCTACCAGCCGGGCCAGGAACGCACGGTCGAGAAGCTTCGAGCCGGGGAGAACTGCGTCCGGGCGGTCTTCTACCCGCTCGCCGAGGGATCCGCCTCGGCGCGCCGGGGCGAGGTCCGCTGGTGCTTCAGGGCGGCCTGAGCGGCGCCAGGCAGCGTCCAGCGCCGCACGCACGCGTCTGACCTGCGCGGTCGGCTGTTCTTCCGCGGGGCTTGAGCGAGGGCACTTGCCGCTGCCGCCTTCGCTACCTTCGTGCTCTTCGGGTTGGAGAGCACCTCTCCGGCTGCAGAAGCCGCCTTCTCGCCCGTCTGCCGCTTGTTCACCATTCGTTCACCTCCTCTCCCGAACATTACTATCTTCAGATCAATTTCCTTGATGTCGAAAGCACACGGGGACTGGCCCTCCCGGCCCTCGAGTACTTCAGTAGTTCCCATTCGAGTTCCCATCCCAGCACAGCGGCGATATACTGAGAACCATGTTGGACCAACCTTTCGGGCCACCAGTCGCGTCGGTGCCTCTGTCGAACTCGCCACTCGTATTCGTGGTGGCGCAGATCCGCTTCCCGCTGGTCGCGTCGATCAATGACCCCGCGTTCATCGGACCGTTCCAGGAACGGATCCGTCGCACATACGGCGACCTCCGGCAGGACCAAGAGATTCTCGTTGCGCTCGGGCCCGACGGTGCAACGAACCAGCAGAAGGGTTCGGTCTGGCGCTTCAGCGATGAACCAGGCGGCTGGGAGGTGGCGCTCGCACCGGAGTTCATCGCACTGGCGACGCGTCGCTACACAAGCCGTTCTGACTTCATGGGACGACTCGGCGCCCTTCTCGAGGCCTTCGATGCGTGGTTGCAACCCTCGCGGGTCCGCCGCGTGGGGGTCCGCTACATCGATCGGCTTCGCCAGGCGCACCTTGACTCCATCGACCGGCTCGTTCGGCGTGAGGTCCTCGGTCCCCTCGTGACGGGGAACCCACCTGATGGGCGCCTACAGCAGAGCCTGACCGACGGCGAGTACTCGTTCGGCGATGAGACCGGGATGCGGGCACGTTGGGGCATCCTCCCAGAAAAGGCAACCTTCGACCCGGCGATCGAGCCTTGGGATGAGCCGTCGTGGGTACTGGACATTGACGCGTGGCACGGTGAGCGACCGTTCGACCCAACCTCGATCCGCCAGCACGTACAGAGCCTCTCGGACCGGATTTATCGTTACTTCCGCTGGATGGTCACCGATGACTTCCTGATGACATTCGGTGCCGGTTCATGACCACGAGCACATATCCGGCTGTCATAGACGAAACCACCTACGGGGACTCTGTCTCCGTGAACCGCCGCAAGGCAGAGGTGTTCCGGGTCTATCTCTCCACGTACCGCTCCGAACCGTACGGGACCAGTGGCCATCTCGGATTCTCAGCCGAATGGTCATTAGTCCGGCATCTCAGCACCTCCTGGGTGGTCGGGGGTATGCCCACCCCTCCGGTGGTCGCTGAAGAAGTACGAGAGTTGCGGGACCGGATTATCAGAGCAACGGGATTGAGCAGGCAGGAAATCGCTCGCGCCATCGGCGTTGATCGACGCTCGCTCTCCGGCTACGTATCAGGGGAGATCAGACCGACGGACGACCGCATCCGGTCGCTTCGCGACTTCGCCGAGATCGCCGAGTGGTCCGTCGACCGCTTCGGAGAACACGCGCGCGAGTTGCTTCGCGGCGGGCCATCCGGGCGACCGCTCCTCGACCTGTTCAGAGAGCAGGGGGTGGATATCCGCCGAACGCTGGAGGCCAGCGGCCACGCACGGCGGGGGGCCCGCGCATCCACGATCACGATCGAGGACCGGCCGACTCGTCCGTCATTGCACATTCACGCTCGGTCGGTCTGGGCCGAGGAGTCACGTCTGCCCGAGCCGGGCGGAACGCCGAGAGAGACCTCCACATACGAACAAGATCTCGGGGCCGCGCCGCACGTGCCGGATCCGCAAGAGAGGCCGCGCCGCCGGCAGATCTGATGAGCAGCACCGGCATCTACCGCTCGTCGGAGGGTCCGCTCAATCAGGGCGACATCTTGGTCGCCCCCGTGGCCAGAACGGCTGCCGCGGACTTCTGGGTACCCGATAGATGGGATCGGATCGATCAGAACGAACACATCGTGAGCCGTCCCGGCACGGCCGCGGAGACCGGCGAGACCCTCTTCGTCCTGTCGGGGCTGACTCTCGTCATGGTCACGTCCCATGATTGCCACCACGACAAGGAGTGGAACGTGGAGCGGGCGCGGCTGATCCGTCGCGGCCACAGCGCTGCGCAAGCCGAGGAACTCGCCGAGTCCGACCCGACTCTGGACCGCACGTTTCAGGCGAGCCCCCTAGTACCACTCAGCGACATCGAGCCGGACCGGCGGGGCAATTACGAGGCGGGGCGGGTCGTCGGCTACTTCCCGCTAACGGAGCCACCTGACCGATCCTTCCCTCCCAGCGTGGTCGATCTCACTTACCGCTGCACCATCGACCGTCGAGCGATCACTGACCGTCGCTGGTGCCTTGCCCCGCAGGCACGAGACCAACTCCGATTCGCGCTCGCACGCTTCGACTCGTTCCGCAGCTTCCAGTTCGCTGAGACGCTCGAGGAGGCAATCGGCAAGTCGATTGCCGACGTGAGTATCGACAGCACCCGGCCCTTGGCCGTGAACCTGATCCTCGACGATGGATCAGTGCTCCACCTAGTGCAACCTCCGATCGAACCAGAGCCGTCTGGGCGATCAAGGTTGTAGATCCGATGAACTCCGAGCGCGCGAAAAGACGGCGATTCGCTGCGCCGAGGATGACGATGGACGCCACGGACTGGGCTGCCTGCGATTGGGGCAGATCGTTCGCTGCGATCGACTTCGAGACGGCCACGAGCGAGCGCAGTTCAGCCTGCGCCGTCGGGGTGGTCGTCTTCGAGGAGGGCTCCCCCATCGACGGGCGCAGGCTGTTGATCCGCCCGCCCGGAAACCGCTATGACGCTTTCGATACTGCCCTGCACGGCATCGGCCCTTCGGACACCCGAGACAGCCCTGGATTCCCATACCTGCTCGCCGGAACTGTCACCCGCGACTAGACAGCAGGTCTGTCGCTTGAGGTTCGACGAATCAGGATGCGTGTATATGATAGATGTCGATACGCCCACTGAATAGGCTATAATGCTCTTGTAGTAGTTATATCGGGAATCTCGCGTGAGAATCGACGAATCGTCGAGGACCTCCATCGGGCATTCAGCGAGCCGTTCACGGCGGCGGAGGCGGCGGAGCGCTTGGATCTTGACCCGGCCAGGGCGAGACGCCTCACCCGGTATCTCGCTGATCGGGGATGGCTGGACCGCGTTCGGCGGGGTCTCTATCTGCCGGTCCCGCTGGACTCCCCTCGATCCGGGCGGGCGCACATGGATCCCTGGGTGGTCGGATCGTCGGCTTTCGCGCCGGCGTACATCGCCGGATGGAGTGCAGCCGAACACTGGGATCTGACAGAGCAGATCTTCCGGAGTGTCCTGATGGCAACCGCGCGGCGGCCGAGAGACAGGCATCCGACCGTCGGCGGCACGAGATTCGTCCTGCACACCGTGCCCGCCGGCAAGCATGTCGGGCTCGTGCCGGTCTGGCGTGACGGATCGAGGGTCCGGGTCACCGATCCTGCCAAGACGATTGTCGATGTGCTCGCCGATCCCAGCTGGGGCGGTGGCATCAGGTCGGTATCGGAGATGCTCGACGAGTATCTCCACCGGGAGGACCGCGACGATGACAAGCTCGTGGAGTACGGCGATCTCGTCGGCAACGGCGCGATGTTCAAGAGACTCGGCTACCTGCTCGAACGCACGGACCCGCCAGCCGGCGCTCTCGTGGATGCGTGCCGCGCCCGCCGCAGCAGCGGGATCAACGACCTCGACCCGTCAGTGAACGCCGGCGGCCCGATCCTGTCCGCCTGGGGGATTCGCC
>CAZTZI010000001.1:0-9490 GCA_964618115.1 uncultured Acidimicrobiales bacterium | reverse complement strand
GACCCCGCCGACCCGCCCACCTGCGAGAAGACCGACACCATCAACGCCACCGTGACCACCACGCCGCGCAGCTGCCCGACCGTCTCCGCCGGCGAACCCGCCTACCAGCCAGTCGAGGAACGCACCGCCTCCGCCACCGGCCACACCTGCCGGCGCACCATCACCGCCCCCGCCATCGCCGTCGCCGCCCACGAATGCCTCAAGGGCTACACCCTCCACAAGACCGCCCACGACGACCAGACCGGCCACACCTGCCGGCTGAACCCACCCGCCGCACCGAACACCTGACACCAGCGGACCCAGATCTCACAGATTCGAGAAGGCCCCCATGTGAACGGCACCGCCCCACTCCGACCGCGCACCCGCCGAACTGCCCGACCGGCTCGCCCTCGGTGTTCCGCTGCGGTCGTCGGCTTGGCCCTGGTCGCGGCGGCCTGCGCCGACGCAGGCCCGCCGGAGGGGATCGCGCCCTCGACGGCGGCGGAGCCCGCGCAGCCCCAAGCGTCGGCGGCGGCGGGGCCCGTGGCGGCGCCGGAGCCGGTTGCGCTGCTTGAGGTCCCGCCGCTGCCGGCCGATGTCGGCGAGCCGGTCGAGTACGCGTTCACCGCGGTCTCCGCCGGCGGCAACCATTCGTGCGGGTTGCGCGGCGACGCCAGCGTCGCGTGTTGGGGGTCGAACGACTACGGCGAGGCGAGGCCCCCGGGAGGCTCCTTCACCGCGGTGTCCGCCGGCGGCAACCATTCGTGCGGGGTGCGCGGCGACACCGCCGTTGTGTGCTGGGGCAGGAACGAGTACGGCCAAGCCGACGCGCCGTCGGGCTCCTTCACCGCGGTCTCTGCCGGCTTCGAGCATTCGTGCGGGGTGCGCGGCGACGCCGTTGTGTGCTGGGGCGGGGGGCAAGAATACCTCCGCGCCCACGCGCTGCGGGGCGAGTTCGTCGCGGTCTCTGCCGGTTTCGAGCATTCCTGCGGGTTGCGCCGCGACGCCACCATCGTCTGCGATTGGGGCTTGGTCTCAGCCTACGAGCCAAGAGGCGAATTCGTCGCGGTCTCCGCTGGCTGGAGTCATAGCTGCGGGTTGCGCCGCGACGCCACCATCATGTGCTGGGGGGGATACGCCTACGGCGAATCGGACCCGCCGCCGAACGGCCCGTTTGACGCCATCAGCGCCGGCTTGGATTTCGCGTGCGGGTTGCGGCCCGATGCCACCGTTGGGTGCTGGGGCGCGGCACACCTCGGGAATGGCGTTGGCTACGGCAACACCAGCCCGCCGCCGGGTTCGTTCGTGGCGCTCTCCGTCGGCAGGTTTCATGGGTGCGGCCTGCGCCCTGACGGTTCGATCGCGTGTTGGGGCTACGACAGCTCCGGCGACACCGACGCGCCGATGGGATCGTTCGTCGCGCTGTCCCTCAGCAGGGGCGATTGGACCGGTTCGTGCGCGCTGGCCCGCGACGGCACCGTTGCGTGTTGGGGCAACAGCGTCTTACGCGTACCCGATCCGCCGGCGGGCGTCTTCACGGCGATCTCCGTCGGCGGCGAGCACGCCTGCGGGCTGCGCCCCGACGCCACCGTCGCCTGCTGGGGCCACCGCTCTCGCCTGGCCAGCTTCCCTCCGCCGGGTGCCTTCGCCGCAGTCTCCGCTGGCTGGGGGCACACCTGCGGGCTGCGCAGCGACGCCACCGTCGCCTGCTGGGGCTACAGCGGTTACGGCCAAACCGACACTCCCCCCGGCGCGTTCACGGCGATCTCCAGTGGCTATCGGCATTCCTGCGCGCTGGGCAGCGACAACACCGTCGCCTGCTGGGGAAACAACGAGCACGGCCAAGCCGACGCGCCCGCCGGTGCCTACATCGCCGTCGCCGCCGGCCATTCCCATTCCTGCGCGCTGCGCAGCGACCATACTGTCACCTGCTGGGGCAAAATCGCCACCGACCTCCAAGGGAGCAACGATCCGTGACTCCACCGGAGCCGCCCATCCGGCCGGAGCACCCAGCGGCGGCGTCGATGCAGCCCCCACACGGTCGACCCTCCGGCGGGCGTCTACAGTGCCGCCGCCGCTGGCCGCTCCCATTCGTGCGCGCTGCGTAGCGGCCACGCCGCCACCTGCTCGGGCCCGGTCGCATCGGACCTCCGAGGCGGCAACGATCCGTGACCGAGAAGCGGCTTGGCGTGGTGGAGCCATCCGGAGATGCGCGCCGCGTGTTTGCACTGTTCGGGGGGTGGAAACGATGCTGTCGAGCTGTTCGTCTGATTCAGGGTCCTGAAGGTCACCCGTGGTAGCTTGAGACCTTGATTCGGGCGTGTTCATGTCTGTGATGCGAGGAAGGTCGTCTTGGCCGGGGAGAGTTCGGCGACGTTCCCCGGGGCGACGGCGGGGGGGTGTCCCTGTCTTGTTGTCAAGCCCGTTTCTAGGCGTGTTGGGGTTGGGGTGGCTGGTAGGGGGTTTGGGTTTTGAGCATGGCGAGGATGATGTTGCAGCGGCGGCGGGCGACGCAGATGACGGCGGCGTTGTGGCGTTTGCCTTCTGAGCGTTTGCGCTGGTAGTAGGCGCGGGCGTCGGGGTCGTGCTGGACGGCGACGAAGGCGGCGGTGAACAGGGCGTTCTTGAGGCGGTGGTTGCCGCCTCGGGGTTTGCGGGCCGTCGCGCTGCGTCCTGACTGCCAGTCGGTTGGGGCGAGCCCGGCGTAGGCGGCGAGGCGGCCGCCGTCGGCGAAGCGGTGGGGGTCGCCGATCTCAGCGAGGGTGCGGGCTCCGGTTCTCGGGCCGAACCCGCACAGGCTGGAGAGGACTTTTCCCAGCGGGTGGGCCGAGAACGCGGCCTCGATGTCGCCGGCGAGCTGGTCGCGGCGTCCGCAGATGCGGTCCAGTTCGGCGGCGAGATCTGAGATGGTGTCGCCCCAGGTCGCTTCGGCGGTGACGGTGAGGCTCTGGGAGTCGAGCGCGGCCCAGATCGCGTCGGTGAGCCTCTGCGCGGCGCGGGGGGAGCGTCTGGCGATGCGGGCCCGCAGCCGGGCCCGGCCGGCGGCTCGGAGCGCGCTGGGGGCGCCCCAGCGCGCCAGGGCGTCGCGCAGTCCCGCGTTGGCGGCGAGCTTGTCGCCCACAGCTCGCTCCAGCGTCGGCGACACCGCCAACAGGGCGTCTCTGAGCCGGTTGGCGGCCCTGGTGGCGTCGGCCGCGAGGTCGGCGTCTCGGCCGTTGAGGATCCGCAGCCGCGCCAGCAGTTCGTCGCCGGGCTCGACCCAGGTCAGCCGGTCGGCGTTGCGGCGGGCGTAGTCGGCGAGCACCGCCGCGTCTTTGGGGTCGGTCTTGGCCGCCCCGGCGTAGAGGTCCGCGGCGCGGCGCATCGCCAGCCCGGTCACATAGGCCACCGGGACCCCCCGGCGGGCGGCCGCCTCCAACAGCAGCGCCGCCGCCGAGCTGGTCGTGTCGATCACCAGAGCCACAGCGCCGCAAGCGGCGGCTTCGTCGATCAGCCGGCCGATCGACGCCTCGTCGTTGGGAACGCGGCGCGCCAGCACCTCGACGCCGACGGGGGCAGGATCTTGCATGGCTGGGCTCCTGTAGGTCCGGGAACATTCTCGTGCGGATGCTCCCGGCGCCTGCGCCCCAACCACTTTACGATCAGCCCCGAAGGCATGTCCCTGTCAGAGGTCGAAGACACCCGACCGCGGCGGGCGGCAACACCCCCCGGGCCATCGATATGACAGGGGGCCACAGCCCTACCCGCCGCGGCGAGCAACCAGCCCCGACACTGCCACGCCAGGGCCGCCCAACAAGGTAAAGGGGGGCGCTCGGGCCGGTTCGGCTGCTTGGGGCTGGGTGTGGTCGTCGTGGTTGTGGTGGCCGCGGCGTGCGCCTCCGAGCCGCTGCTGCGCCCGCCGAGCGCCGGGTTCGGCGCGGTGAGTGTCGGCGCTTCCCATTCGTGTTGGTTGCGCGCCGACGGGAGCGTCGCCTGTTGGGGCGAAAACTTTCATGGGCAGGCCGACTCGCCCGGCGGGGCGTTCGCCGCGGTCAGCGTCGGGGGTGACCACACGTGCGGGCTGCGCGCCGGCGGGGCGATCGCCTGCTGGGGCGACGACTACCACGGGCAGGCCGACGCGCCCGGCGGGGCGTTCGCCGCGGTCAGCGCCGGCTGGGACTTCTCGTGCGGGCTGCGCGCCGGCGGGACGGTCGCCTGCTGGGGTTTCGGGGGCTCCGGGGCGACGGACCCGCCCGGCGGGAGTTTCACCGCGGTCAGCGCCGGCGGGGAGTTCGCGTGCGGGCTGCGCGCCGACGGGACGGTCGCCTGCTGGGGCCAGAACTACCTCGGGCAGACGGACCCGCCCGCCGGGGCGTTTACCGCGGTCAGCGCCGGCTGGGACTTCTCGTGCGGTTTGCGGGCCACCGGGTCCATCAGCTGCTGGGGCAGCGACAGGGACGGGCGCGCGGACCCGCCGAGGGGGGTCTTCGTCGCCGTGACCGCCGGCTACTTCGACTCCTGCGCGGTAGCCGCCGACAGGGCCGTCGTGTGCTGGGGGCCCTCCTACAACGTCGTCGCGGAAGCGCCCGACGGGGCCTTCACCGCCGTCACCGCCGGCGCCGACTACTGGTGCGGGCTGCGCAGCGACGCCGCCCTCGCCTGTTGGGGTTACGCCGGCCGCGGCGGCCACGCCGATCGCGGCCAGGCGGATCCGCCCGACGGGAAGTTCGGTGCCGTCAGCGCCGGCGCCTACCACGCCTGTGGGCTGCGCCGCGACGGCGCCGTCGCCTGCTGGGGTGACGACTACGGTTACGGGCTGGCCGAGATCGTCGACCGCCGGCGGGCCCTCAGCCGGCCCCCGCACCGCCGCTTCAGCTACGCTGGCGAGGCAGGCGAGGCCGTCGTCACGTTCACCGCGGTCAGCGCCGGGACGAACTATTCGTGCGGGCTGCTGCGCAGCGGCAGCGCCGTCGTCTGCTGGGGCAGCGACTCCCGAGCGCCGACCCGCGCCCCCCACGGGGCCTTCGACGCCGTCAGCGCCGGCGACTGGCACGCCTGCGGGCTGCGCCCCGACGGGACCGTCGCCTGCTGGGGCTCGAACTACTACGGGGAGGCCGACGCGCCCGCCGGGGCGTTCACCGCGGTCAGCGCTGGCGACTGGCACGCCTGCGGGCTCCGCCCCGACGGCACCGCCGCCTGCTGGGGGCTGCACCAAAGCGACGCCACAGCAGCGCCCGGCGGAACCTTCACCGCCATAACCGCCGGGAGGCTCGAGACGTGCGGCCTGCGCGCCGACCAGACCGTGGAATGCTGGCTGAGCCTGCCCCACGGGGTGCGCCCCACAGACACCAAACGCCAAGCGAGCGAACCTAAACGGCGCTGACCCCCGCGCCGCCCGACAGAGCGCCTCATGGGCGAATTCCCCCGTCCCTCCCCTGCGCGAAGTGGCCGGGGAGTCGGAGCCGCGGCGCTCTGCCCAGCGCTCCCCGCGATCGGGCAACTCGAGCTTCCGGGCCGCCGACTGGGCTCGGCGGAGACTCGGGCGAGCCCCGCGTGGAACCGGACGAGGCTCAGAGTCCAAGGCCAGCGCGCCGGCGACGGCGCTGGGAACCTCTTTGACGCATTCGTGCCTCATTCCCTCGTCGGCTGGGAACCCCGTTTCGGCGAGGCGGTGTGGTCGGCGCTGATCGACGCAGAGCGCGCTTTGTCGCGGGCCCAGGCCGTCGGAGCCGCTGTACTCTGGGCGCATGACCCGATCAGCCGCGGCGCCTGCGGTTGATCCGGTGATCGCGGCGCACGCGATGGCGGCCTACGTGTCGGTGTTGCGTGACTGCGACGACGATTTCCGCCTGCGCTTGGTGCTGCACGAGTTCGGCCTGGTGTTCCAGCACGCCTCAGCGGCGGAGCGGGCGGTCCTGTTGGGCGAGGCGCCGCCGCTGTTCGACCGGCGGTGGGATGCGTTCCTGGCCGCCTACGCGGAGCATCTCGCCTACCACGCCGGCCTCCCGTCGCCGGCGTGGGCGACCGCTCCGGAGCGGTACCTGCGACGCTTCTGGTTCGGGCCCCACCGGTTCCCCCGCGAGCGGGCCGGGACGATCCTGACCACGCCCGGGCACTTCGAGGCGCACGGCATCTGGTTCCCGCGCCGCGAACTCACCGTCGTGTAGATGGAACCACTCAGCGCCGCCGAGTTGCGCGACGCGCTCACCGACGTCGCCCGCCGCCTCGAGCGCGCCGGCGTGCAGGCTCGCCTGTACCTCGCCGGCGGCGGCGCCATGGCGCTCGCCTATGACGCCGACCGGTTGACCCGCGACCTCGACGTCGCCGTCGAAGGCAGCCACGGCGACCTGTTCGCCGCCGTGAGGGCCGTGGCCCGCGAACGCGGCTGGCCCGGCACCTGGCTCAATGAGCAAGCCACCAGCTATCTGCCGCCGACCGACGACGCGCACAGCACCGTCGTCTTCGACCATCCCGGCCTCGTCGTCGCCGCCGCGTCGCCGCGCCACCTCCTGGCCATGAAGGCCGTCGCCGCTCGGGAGTCCGACCGTCTCGACGTGATAGACCTCCTGCGCCGGTGCGGCTCACCATCGGCCGCCGACGTCGACGACCTCGTCGCCGACACCTACGACGGCGAACGCCTCAACGAACGCCAGCGCCGCTGGATCGAGGACATCATCGCCACCCTCCCCTCCCCCGACGTCGACCTCTAGCTGGTCTGTCGCGGCTCGTGGTTCTGGTGCAGCGCGTCGTCGACGACACCGCCGAGCAGATCAGCGCCTCCCCGGTCCGGCCGTCCAGCAAAGAGCGCCAGCGGACAGGCGACGACTCGGGCGGGAACACCGAACCACCGCCGTGGCGGTTCGCCGCCATCGATCTTCGCAACGTGCTCTCGTGTGGCCTGCGCGGCGACGGCACTGTGACCTGCTGGGGAGCGGTCGGGTCCGCGCAACGGCACGGCCTCGCACGCTGACACGAGTCTGAGATGGTCTGCCCCGCAGGCTTCGCGGTCTGGTTTGTGCTGGGTCTCGCGCGGTCTGCTTGCTCTGGAGATCGTCCAGGTCAGTGATCGAGGAAAGCGCGTTGTTGGGTAGGAGCACGCGGCGGTTCAGGGCGATGTTCAAGGCCGGCGCGGTGGCGTTGCTCGGCGACAGGCACCCGTCATACCGCGAAGCGAACGGGTCAGGTCAGCCGGGGGAACCCTGAGCCATCAGTGGTGACAGGAATACGATATATTATTGTAGGAATGGATAGTATTTTCGGGGGTTGCTGCCGGTCGGCGTGCGGATCGAGATGAGGGCGCGGCGTGGGGGTCGCGCCGGGGAGGCGGGGTCAGTGACGTTGGAGTGGCTGCTGGTTGTGGCGGCGCTGGCGGGCCTCGCGGCGCTGGCGGTGGTTCTGGTGCAGCACGTCGCCGACGACACCGCCGAGCAGATCAGCGCCTCACCGGCGCGGCGGACGGCCGCTGCGGTGGCGGCTCTGGAGGTCGAGCGGCAGGCGCGCGCGGCGACGGCGGCGAATCCGCGCACCGCGACGTGGGCGGACTGGGAGAGCTACTTCTCCGCGCGGTGCGCGCGGCTGGCGATCCTCTACTCCGACGTCGCAGTGGAGACGGACGCGGCGTTCGCGTGGCCGACGGCGGCCGGCGGCGGCGATCCGATCAGCGAGGCGGTCCTCGTCTCGGCAACCGAAGCGGACCCGACAGATTCCACGCCGCAGGTCCGGTGCAACGTCGATGAACCCGGCGGCGCGGCCCCGGTCGCGGCGCCCCCTCTGCCGAGCATCGAGGACTTCCGCCTCGCCGCGCGGGCGGTCGCCGACGCGGCGGCGAGGTTGCGACCCGGCGACACGTGGGCGACGTGGAAGGCGCACTTCGAGCCGCTGTGCAGCGACCTCGCCGTCACCTACGCGCACCTCGGCATCAACGTGTTGTCACACTTCAACAAGCCCGCAGATCAGCCGGATCCCGGCGCCGCGGTCACACAGGACCTCCTCGACGCCGCTACCACCGCTGCGCCCGGCAACGGCCGACCCCAGATCAAATGTCAAGCCGACCGATGAACCGCCGGTCCAGATCTCATGAAGCCCGCGGGCGCCTGGAGTTCAGGCCGGCTCCTGCAACCCTCCCGTTGCAGCGATCGAGGAACGCGCGTTGTTGGGTAGGAACAGGCGGTTGTTCACGAGAGAGTTCAGGGCCGGCGCGGTGGCGTTGGCCTCAGCCGGGATCCGCTATGCCGCGAGCCAGACAGGCCGGGCCTAACGGGTGCCGCTGATCTGCAGCAGGATTGCGATGGATCCTTGTAGGAGCGGAGCACTCCGAACTGCCCCCTTCGGGCTGCTCGCTGGACGCATCGGCGGTTGCTGTCTTTCTACCTAGATTACTATATTGCTACCTATGGTGCTGAGCATCAAGAATGCAGCGGCTGACCGGTTGGCGCGTGATCTCGCGGCGCTCACCGGGGAATCGATCACCGATGCGGTTGTGGCGTCGCTGGAGGCGCGACTTGAGTTGGAGCGTCGGCGCCGCCACGCAGGAGGGGTCGACGACATCGTGGAGCGGTTCGGGCGGCTCCCGGTGCTCGACGAGCGGGCGCCTGACGACGTCATCGGCTATGACGGTCACGGGCTGCCGTCGTGATCGTCGTCGACACCTCGGCGATCGTCGCCGTGCTGTTCGATGAACCGGGCGGCGACGCGATCGCACAGAAGCTCGCGGATTCGCCCTGCGTCATGTCGGCGGCGACGCGTGTCGAACTCGGGATCGTGATCGAAGCGAGGACCGGCGCTGCCGGCACGCAGCTGCTCGAGGAGTTCCTGACCCGGGTCGACATGCAGATCGAGCCGGTCGATGCGCGTCTCGCGGACGAGGCGCTGGTCTGCTGGCGCCGCTTCGGCAAGGGCCGGCACGACGCAGGCCTCAACTTCGGCGACACGTTCTCCTATGCACTTGCACGGCGGATGGGGCAACCGTTGCTGTTCGTCGGAGACGACTTCTCCCGTACGGACGTGCTCGTGGGCTGACCGGGCCGCTCGGCGCCGGGGCGATCAGGTGTAGTCGGCGTACTTCTCGAGGTGGCGGACGGGGCGGCTGAGAGCGTCTTTGCGGAACGGGTCGCCCAGTTCCTTGGTGCACATGACCTCCAGGACGGTGGTGCGGCCGGCGTTCATCTGGGCGTCGATGGCGGCGGTCAGCGCCGGGCCGACCTCTTCGAGGTGGCGGACCCGTATGCCGTCGGCGCCCATGGCCCGGGCGACCTCGGACCAGTCCTCGCCGCCGTCGAGTTCGCCGGCCACGAAGCGGCGACCGTAGAAGTCCACCTGGTTCTTCTTCTCGGCGCCCCACTGGCGGTTGTGGAACACCACCGCGGTGACCGGGATGTCGTGGCGCACCGCGGTCATGGTCTCCACCATGCTCATGGCCCAGGCCCCGTCGCCCACGTAGGCCACCGCGGGCCGGTGGGGCGCGGCCTTCTTGGCGCCGATGATGGTGGGCAGCGCGTAGCCGCAGTTGCCCCAGCTCATGGCGGCGAAGAAC